>JAJCZP010000057.1 GCA_029262315.1 Deltaproteobacteria bacterium
GGCGCATCGCCAACGTCCGCGTCCAGGCCTGGCAGGAACACCCCGGAAAACCCGTAGCCATCGGCAACGGCAAGTTCCTGCTGTAGCGGGTCAGGACACCCTCACCCGCGAACCGTCCGCGCTCTGCCGCGTTTGAGCGGACTACGATCCGCCGCCGCATCGCTACTCGGCGCTGTGCACCAGCTGCTACCGACCGCGCGCCGTCAGGTCGGGCCATAGCGCGTCCGCGCCGCGGGCGAGCGCCGCGCGACCGAGTTCCTCGGCCCAGTACGCGTCGCTCCCGAACTCGGACCGCCAGGCCCAGAGGCGGCGGGTGGCGAAGTGCAATCCATGCTCATAGGTGAAGCCGATGGCGCCATGCACCTGATGCGCGATGCTCGTGGCCTGATCGACCGCATCGCCGATCCGTGTCTTGGCCACGGCGATCTCGAAACGCGGATGGCCGCGCGTCGCCGCCACGAAGGCCGCCTCCGCCGCAGCTCCCGACGCGGCCACGGCACCGGCCAGCTTGGCGAGTTCGTGCTGGATCACTTGAAACTTGGCGATCGCTCGCCCGAACTGCACGCGCTCGCCCGCGTATTGCACCGATTGCGCGAGCAGCGCCTCCATCGCGCCGGCCATCTGCGCGCTGCGGACCATCGCACCGTACACATGCACGACGTCCGCCGTCAGCGTCGTCTGTGCACTGGCAAGGACCGGCGCGGCCACGAAGCGCACTCCGTCGCGCGGCTCACGCGCGATATTCTGCCCGCCGCGGATCTCTGCGGCGCTCGCGGACGAGAGCAGCGCAACGCGAAGACCGTCGCCGGTATCTGCGGCGACGACGATGTGCGCTGCGACGCTCGCCCACGGCACGTCGGCCACATCGAGCGTCACCGCTTCGCCGCCGAGGACGGCGGCATCGACGGCCGTCGGCACGATCGTCAACGGGCCATCGGGAACGTCGATCTTCGCTTCGGTGAGCAGCCACGACGCGAGGACCGTCTCGGCCAACGGCAAGGGCACGGTGTATCGCCCGCTCGCTCGCAGAATCACGTACGCCTCGAGCCAGCTCCCACCGGCGCCACCAGCATCTTCGGGAAGATGCGGCCGGGTGAGCCCGTTCTCCTCGACGGCGCGCCACAGATCTCCCTGCCACGCACCCCGCTCCGCGGCCTCAACGCACTCTCGCGTCACGCGATCCCCAAACAGGCGCGTGACCGCGTCCTCCAGCATGACCCGAAGCTCGCTCATCGGAGCCCCAGCCCGCGCGCAATGATGCCGCGGAGAATCTCACGCGTCCCGCCGCGGAGCGAGAACGACGGGGCATTCTGCACGCAATGCGCAAGCACCTGTTGGTAATCGGTGGCACCGGCGTCGACGCGTGGTGCGACCTCGAGCAGCGATTGCGCAAGCCCCGGAAGCGCTTGCTCGAACACGCAACCAATGTCTTTGACCAGCGCCGCTTCGAGCGCGGGATTGTCGCCGGCATCGAGCATGCCCGCAACGCTGATCGACATCGCACGAAGCGTCGCAAGGTGCGCGACCTGTCGACCGATCTCGATGGCCTGGCGCTCACTCGGCGCGGACGGCAGCTCCCGCATCAACGCGGCCAGCAGCGGATAGCAAGACAGATAGCGCTCCGGGCCGCTACGCTCATACGCGAGTTCCGCCATGACCTGGCGCCACCCGCCGCCTTCCTCGCCTAC
This sequence comes from Deltaproteobacteria bacterium, assembly GCA_029262315.1. Lineage (GTDB taxonomy): Bacteria > Desulfobacterota > Binatia > UTPRO1 > UTPRO1 > JAJCZP01. Next base: position 1,689 of record JAJCZP010000057.1, read on the forward strand.
CAACATGTCCGCGGCAACGAAGGCATCTTCGAACACGACCTCGCAGAAGTGATCACTGCCGGCCAGGTCGCGAATGGCCCGCACCGTGATTCCCGGCCCACTGAGGTCGACGATGAACTGCGACAGCCCGGCGTGGCGCGCCTCGGTCTCTGGAGCCGTCCGGAAGAGCGCGATCATGTAGTGCGCGGCTGCGGCTCCGCTCGTCCAGAGCTTGGTGCCGTTGACGATCCATCCGCCGTCCGTCGGGACGGCGCGCGCACGGATCGAGGCCAGATCGGAGCCCGAGTCCGGCTCGCTCATGCCGATACAGAAGAAGCTCTCTCCACGGCAAGTGGAGGGCAGGACACGTGCGCGTTGCGCCTCGGTCCCATACCGCAGCAGCAGCGGTCCGCTCTGGCGATCGCCCACCCAGTGCGCTCCGACGGGCGCGCCCGCGGTGAGCATCTCTTCGAGAACGACGTAGCGCTCGAACGCCGAGCGCCCACCCCCGCCGTACTTCGTCGGCCAGGTCATGCCGATCCAGCCGCGCTCGCCGACCTTCCGACTAAACGCCGGATCGCCGCCCGACCACGTAAAGGCACGCTTTGCGGGCGGGAAGTCGCGCAGGGTCTCGTCGAGGAACCCCCGCACTTCCGCACGCAGTGCATCCGTCTCGGGGGGCAGATCGCGCGGCGCGAAACTGAAGGTATTCATCGTGCAGACTCAGACGCGCACCGCTCCCCCATCCACTGGCGGGAGCGGTGCGCGCATCCGAGGGAATGCGAGCGATCGTGCAACGCGGCAACTATGCGGCGTCGAAGCCGAAGACGGACTTGACCTCGAGAAACTCCTCGAAGCCATGCAGGCCCCACTCGCGACCGTTGCCGGACTGCTTGTAGCCGCCAAACGAGCCACCGAAGTCGACGTTGGCACCGTTCAGATGCACATTGCCGGCGCGGAGCCGCCGCGCGACCGCACGCGCGTGATCGATATCACCCGACTGCACATACCCGGATAGCCCGTAGTCCGTGTCGTTGGCGATACGCACCGCGTCGTCCTCGTCTTTGTAACCGAGGATCGACAGCACCGGGCCGAAGATCTCCTCGCGCGCAATGGTCATGTCGTTTCGGACGTTGGCAAAGACCGTCGGCTGCACGAAGAAACCTTTCGACAATCCTTCGGGTCGCCCGGGACCACCCGCCACCAGTTCGGCCCCCTCGTCGATGCCCTTCTTGATGAGGCCCTGGATCTTGTCGTACTGCGCCTGGCTGACGACCGGGCCGATCGGATGACCATCCGAGAACGGATCGCCGACCTGCACCTTCTCGGCGGCTTCCTTCGCGATGGCCTTCGCCTCGTCCATGCGCGAGGCGGGCACCAGCATGCGTGTGGGCGCGTTGCACGACTGGCCACTGTTGTTGAAACACTGCTGCACGCCGCCCGCGACCGCCTTCGCCAGATCGACGTCGTCGAGCACGATATTGGCCGACTTTCCGCCGAGTTCTTGCGTCACGCGCTTCACGGTCGGTGCCGCGGCCGTCGCAACGGCGACACCACCCCGGGTCGAGCCGGTAAACGACATCATGTCGATGCCAGGATGCATGCTGATCGCCTGCCCCACGGTCGGCCCGTCGCCGTCAACGAGATTGAACACCCCGGCGGGCACCCCGGCCGCATCCAGTACTTCGGCGAAGAGATGCGCGCAGAGCGGCGAGATCTCACTCGGCTTCAGGACCATCGTGCAGCCTGCCGCAATCGCGGGGGCGACCTTGCAGGCGATCTGATTGATCGGCCAGTTCCACGGCGTGATCATGCCGCACACACCGGCGGGCTCTTTCGTGATGAGTGTCGATCCCTGCTTCGACTCGAACTCGTACGTCTTCAGGATCTCCATCGCGATCATCAGATGACCGAGGCCGGCGGGCGCCTGCGCGGCCTTCGACAGCCAGAGCGGCGCCCCCATCTCGCTCGAAATCGTCTCGGCCATTTCGTCGAGCCGGCCGCTGTACACCTCGATGATCTTCTGCAGCAACGCGACCCGATCTTCCCGGCTGGTTTGCGAGAAGGTCTCGAATGCGGTCCTGGCGGCCTGCACGGCCTTGTCGACATCGGCGACGGAGCCGAGCGAGATCACGCCGATCGGCTCTTCGGTCGCAGGATTGATCACCTCGAAATCGTTCGCCTTCGTGGGACTCACCCACTCACCATTGATGTAGAATTTTCTGCAGTCCTTCATGCGACGTCTCCTTCTTGCTGGGCCGGAGCACTCCGGCTGATCTGAGAATTCTGCAAGATCCTCACTGTCTGCACTATCTGAACTTGGGCGGACGCTTCTCGAGAAACGCCTGGACCGCCTCCGCGTGCTCTGGCGTCTTCCAGCACTCGCGAAGCAGTTCGCTCTCACGCCGCTGGATCTCCACGAGCTCGGTCGCCGAACCGTTCCGCGACAACAGATCTTTCGTCATCGCCAGCATCGGCGCCGGATTGGCGGCGAAGCCATGCGCGACCTCGAGCGCCTCGTCGAGAAGACGCTCGGGGGCGACGACCCGCTCGATCATGCCGAGTCGGAAAGCCTCCTCCGCACTGTAGAGCCGACCGGAGAGGCACATCTCGCTCGCACGGCCGAAGCCCATGCGCTGCACGAGAAAGTGCGTGCTGGCCAGCTCGGGCACCAAACCCACTTTGATGAACAGCATGCCGAACTTGGCCTTCTCGGAGGCGAGGATCGTGTCGCATGGCAGAATCTGGGTGAGCCCGATCCCGACCGCGGCACCATTGACCGCCGCCACCATCGGCTTGGAGCGCCGCACGAGCGCAACCCAGTCGAGATCCTTCGGCATGCCGCCCTGCCCACCTGCCGTATTCTCTCCGGGGTCCTCGCCGCTGATCCGCTTCTGGAACGTGTCCGACATGTCGGCGCCGGCGCAGAAGCCCCGCCCGCTTCCCGTGAGGACGATCGCCCCGATCGCAGGATCACCGTTGGCCGCCTCGATGGCGTCCGCAAGCTCGGCCGCCATCGTCGGCGTCCACGCGTTCAGCTTCTCCGGACGGTTCAGGGTGATGAGCGTCACATCACCACGGGCCTCGGAGAGGATCTGCTCGTACGACATCGCCCCGATCCTCGGGTGGTGGCGAACGCAAGTCAAGCAGCGGCGCCGAACCCACTCATCCGGCCGGCCGCAATCGAGCGATCACGGCGCTCAGCCGCGTTTCCGCCGCTCCATTTCACGCCGATACCGCGAATAGCGCGGCTGATCGACGCCGACCGTCTCGAGTGTAGTCTCCCAGAGATGCTGCCGGAGCGCCGCGTCCGACGGGTCGAGATCCCGGCTGCGAATGCGCCGCGCCAGCTCGCGGTTCAGCTCATCGAGCGTCCCGTCCCGCCCGAGCATCTCCTGCAAGCGCGCGTGCTCCTCCGCAGCGGCTCCCGGGCCCGCGTCGAGTTCGCGTTCGACGATCGCCAACGCGTTCACCGCCACGCGCGCATGAAACGCGGCGCGCCCCTCCAACCGTGGCATGGCATCCTGCTCGAGAAAGCTGCGCACCGCGCCGACGAGCTCGGCAGCGCTCGGCTTGTTCTGCATCGTCAGTCCTCCGGATAGATGAGCGCCAGAAGGTCGATCTCCGCCTCCGACGCGCGGCGCCCGATCGCCGCGCGCTCGACGGAGCGATCGAGACCGCTCGCGTAGTACCGATACATCATCATGCACATGATGCCCCACTTGAGGCTGCCCATGACTTCCCAGAACCTCACCCGTTCGGGGTCGACGGGAGTCCTGGCCGTCGCCTCGTACCCCGCGAAAAGATCCTCGCGCGATCCAAAGCCTCCGACCGGCTTATCGATCTCGCCAAAACGCCACGAGTTGACGCAGATCCAGCCGAGATCCTCCATGGCATCGCCGAGATGCACGAGCTCCCAATCGAGCACCGCGCGCACCCCATCGGCACCGATCAGGAGGTTGCCGTTTCGGAAGTCGCCGTGCACGAGCCGCTGCTCGCCATCCGTCGGAAGCCGATCCTCGAGCCAGCGGAACGCCACCTCGAAGACCGGATGCGGCTCGTCCTGTTGCTCGAAGATGCCACGATATTGCCGGAGTTGGTCCGCCGCTGTGCCGAGGGGGAGCCCGGCCAGGGCGGCGGAAGACACGGCCTGTAGCCGACCAAGGATCTCACCGCATTGGCGGGCGAGGAGCGGACGGGCCACCGCGAACTCGTCGTCGCGTAGAATTTTCCGGGCAATCGTCTCACCCTCGATCCGATCCATCACGTAGCCCTGACCGAGGCCATCTGCCTCGGTCAGCACGTAGCGCACCCCGGGAACAGGAACACCGACCCGACCCGCAAGACCAATGACCTTAGCCTCGGTCGCCAGCGGAACCGAGGTGCCAAAACCCGGATGCGATCCGCCACCCGGAGTTCGACGAAGCACGAGGGGAAGTGGCGCACCCTCGCCCGCAGCGTCGAACGCCCACGTCTCCTGGTTCGCGCCTCCAGACAATCGGTGCAGCGCGTGGACGCCAGTCACTCCGGGCAAGGCGCGCCGAAGGGCCTCCTCCAGCCCTCGCGCGATCGTGGCCTGCGCGTCGCTCACGCGCCGGTTACATCCGGACCGACCGGTCGTCCATCGACGATCTGGTCGAGGTACTCCGAGAGTCCGTACCCGACCCGGCCATCGCATCGATACTCGGTCATCCCCTCCGTGATTCGCGTATGGAGCACGGCACCATCGGGCGCGGTGCGACGATTCCTGAGTGGGATCAGGGACAACACGCGCCCCTCGATCTCGTAGCTGCGTTCATCGGTCCGAGCCTGCACGCGCAGCGCCGTCTGATAGTGATGCGCATCCCATTGACTCTCGATACTGGCCTCCCGAATCGGCACGTACGCGCCCTCGCGAAGAACCATCCCGCTCTGGCGCGTCCTCGTCCCGTCGCCGATCAACGAGATCATCATTCCGAACTCGGCATCGAAGCTGATCGGGAGCCAGCGATACCAACGAATCGCCTGCCAATAACGCGCCCCCCACGACTTGTCCCGCAACCCGAAGCCGGCAATCTCGTACGCCTCGTCGCCCACCGCGATCCGACCGGATACCTCCATGTGCTGCTCGTAGTGCGCCTTCGCGAACGACGTCTCGACGTTCACGGCCGGCTCGCTCCCATGCGCGCGCACCGGGCGACCGCCACACATCGGAGCGATCCCCGTGTACTCGAGTTCGATACGGCACGGCACCACCGGATTCTCCCGAAACGCCTTCGCCGGATCCGCCATCTCCGCGGGCCGAGCGAGCAGCACCACGCTCCCCGCGTAGGTCACCCGCAAGCGCACGAACGGCTCCAGAACCTCGATCCGCATCCCACCGGCATCCAGCGCCGTATTGCCACTGATCGTCGGTCGTTTGAACATGAATCCGACCCGCCCATCCGGGAGGTACACGCAGCACGACATCTCCGCGTACCCCTCGTTCACTCGATTGCCGATACGAAACCAGCCTCCGACCCGACGCGACGGATCGTAGACATTGAAGTACATGCTCTCGTTGAAGTTCGGCGCATCGGCCTCGTGACAGAACTCGTCCTGAGGCTCGAGCACCCATCGCACGTCCTTCGTATCGAACATCGGCGCCTCCTCGCGATGTCCGTAGCGGGTTCTCGAATCCCGGTCTAGGACCGGGGAGGTACTTCAGCGCTCAGGCACGCCCTCATCGAATACGCGTCGAACCGCGGCGGCGAACTCGACCGACAGCCACGCCACTGCAAGGTTCAACACGAAGGCTGAGATGGCTAGCGCAACGTACCCTGCGCCCTTCGCTAGGGCACCGGCGCAGAACGCCCAGATGACAGTGACGATATAGGCCACGTAGATCCGCCCCGGTCGAAACTTGGACACCAATTGCTCGCTGTCCGGATCCAGCTTGCGCCTCGTGGTCACCATCCAAAGGATAGCGCCCCCGCCCAAGTACCCGCTGCCCGTAGCCCAGAAGAACAGCCGGGCGGCGCCCGGTCCTACCCATTGGATCGCAAAGAATACGCCCGCGCCGAGAGTAAAGGGAAAGAGCGCGTCGACATAGTCCATTCGCCAGCGGATCAGGGTCGCAGACTGGCCATAGCTGAGCCACACGAAAACCAATGACTGAAACATCGCCAAACACTGCAGCACGTAGAACGCCATCATCGGGACGCTCGCATCGCTCCACGGTAGCGCGCTCACTCGATTCACCAGGAGTTCCAGGGCGATCGCCGACACCATGCCCACCACTGTGATCTGGAGCGCTTGGTGACCGTCGAGCATTCGTCGCCAAGCAACGTTCACGCTTCCTCCT
>JAJCZP010000058.1 GCA_029262315.1 Deltaproteobacteria bacterium
GTTTGACGATCGTCACGCTCAGAAGTGGACGTTGGAGCTCGGCGACGATGCCGAAGTTGCTCGGCCATTCTCCGATCTGGCTCGGTCCTTCGACTGCCACCGGCACGACCATCCGCGTGACGATCCCCACGAGATCGCGCAGGCTCTCCTCCTTCCCAATCAGCATCGCCCCCACCACACTCACAGCGACGAAGACGAACAGCGCGACAGCCTGCCCCCCGGCCCCGTGTTCTGCACGACCACGCCTCGTCGCTACGATTTCCAGAACGACCCCGAGACCTCCGCCGAGTACAACGATCGCGAAGCCGAAGATCCACCCGTTCCAGGTCACCGCGTGCAGCACCATCAACCCGCCGGCCACGGCGCCAAATAGCAGCGCGCGCCCGACACGCGCACCATCCAGCGCGAGCACGAGCGCGAACAAGACCGACGCTGGCAAGACGAGGTTCCACACATCGTTGTCGCCGCCGACGCTGCGCACGAGCACGTGTGGCGTGAGCACAGTCACGATCGCTCCGAAGAATGCGGCGATGTCACCGCTCAGACGTCGCTGCACGGCGAACACCAGCAACACCCCGACCATCGCCGCACACACGGGCACGAGCAGCGCGCTCGCAATGAGCGGAGGCTCGGCCACCAACGACCACACCTTGTGCGCGACCACGATGGCCGCAATATGGAGCGAGCGCGCGTAGCGCATCTCGCCGCCCACCGGCGCGATGGCGAGGGTATCCCGGCACACTCCGTGCCGAACGGCATCGCACGTCGTGCCGTGGCGTAAGTAGTTCCGTGCATGACGCAGCCACAGATACACATCGAAGCCCGGCGGATACGGGAACTGGCGGTACGAAAACGCGTCGCGCAGCCGACGCGCGACGTCGGCCTCGCGCACCGCCTCCACGCCGGCACCCGCCCCACCGTCCCGGGCGAGTTGCTTGGCAAACGTGTCGGTCCACGGCAGCCCGAAGGGCTGGGCGTACACCCACCCAACGAGCAGCACCGCGCCGAGGGCCAGGGCAACGGGTCGCATCGCCGCTGCGACATGTCGCGGGGCGAGCCGGGCGTCAAGCCTCAGTTACATGTTTGACCCGATCCCACTGCTGTGGGAGGCTTTCGGGGCTATCACGAGAAGGAGGGCTCTTCGTGAGTATGAGACACAACATCGCCCGCATCACCCTGGCGACAATCGCCGCGGTCGCAATCGCCGGCACCCACGCGTCGCCCGTCGGGGCCACGGCCGCGGGCACGGTCGTCCCCTCGCTCGAGAACACGGTCATCCAGAACCTCTCCGTCTGCGACGACTCCCAGCGCATGGCGCTCGCGGCCATCTCATCCTTTGGAGACAGGGAGAAAGTCATCGGGAGCGCGGCTGCCACCGCCATCTCCAATCTGCAAGACTCGTCTCTTTGTCTGAACGATATCTTGAGCATGCTTCTCGGCACCAGTCCGAGTGCGTTCGATCCAAAGACGCTGAACGCGTTCAAGGATTTGCTGAAAAATCTGAACAACGCCTTCAAGAGCGACGGTAAAGCCGTGAAGAAGCTTCTACGCGAGAGCAGGGCAAAGGGGATCCGGAAGGAAATCCTGAAGGCGCTCGACTCGAAACAAGCAGCGAAGAGCAATCTCCAAGGCACCAAGGCCAAACGCAAGGACGGCCCGTCGAACATCCCTCCCCCTCGATTCGGCATCCCGGGCGGCCCATTCTTCCCGAACGTCTACAACGCCAACGCCACCGCGAAGTACGCCTCCAATCCAGTCAAGAACGCCGGGTGGGAAGAATTCGGCTCCAACGCCAAGTTCAAGCGTAAGCGAGTCAAAATGCTGAGCGGCGAGAAGGTCAACATCTGGGAGATCCGCGCCAAGAAGCGTGACGAGTCCGCGTTTCTCGCCTTCGCGTTCAACCGGAGCTTCGGCCCGCCCACGTACTTTGCCGGCACGCTCGGCACGTACATGACGAAGGACAAGGATTTCGCGGAGATCGGAGACGCGAGAATCTGCTACGACGCGCTCAGGAACAACCCGAACGTCACGTTCCAGTTCTATGGCGTGTGCGTCCAGCCGACAGCGACGGGCGCGTATCTCTTGCGTTCGAGCGAGAACGGCAGCGTCGGCATGCAGTTCTTCCCGGGGGCACGGCAACTCGACGTCATGACCGAGTTCAATTCGACCCATTTCATCACCTGGGCCGCCCCCCGTGGCCACTCGCTCAACGAGGTCGGCACCATGCAAGCTGGCTGGCCGCTCCCCTGGGCGCACGTCAAAGGCGATCTGCAGTCCTTCGGCAATTTCAACAAGTCGAAGGTCGGACTCGAAGGGCTCTCGATCTATCACCCGCAACGGTAGCGCTCCGAGGCGCCCGGCGGGCTCGCGCTCGACGCGCTAGACCTCCGCCCGTGCCGCGTCGGGCAGGGCGATGCCCTGCGCTAGCAGCGCGGCCGTCGCGGCCGCTGCCCAACCCCGATTCGCGAGCGGACTCGCCGGACTGGGGTGCGGCATGCGACCCAACGTGACGCCGTCGGTTCCAAGCGCCCGTTCGGCACGGGTGTGCGCGAACGCCCCGATCCCGACGACGCGTGCGGGCGTCAGCGAGGCGACGACCGCGCGCAACGCTTCGTCGCAGACCGCGAAGAGCGCCGCACGCTCGCTCGTGGGCAACTTATCCGGGGTAATGTTCCGCCCGCTTTCGGCCATGAACACCAGCGGACAGTAGTTGTATACGTAGAAACGCGTGAAGAACCGCTCTGGGGTACCGAAGACATCCCGTGCCCATCCCCAGAGCCGCGTGCCGCTCACCTCGCTCCGGGTGCAGTTGAATCCCAATACCGGCCGCTTCGGGTGTACGTGCGCGGGGACGTCCACCGACTCCTCGATCTGGAGCCAATCCCGTACCATGGTCACATCGCCAAACGGCACGCCGTTCTGGGCCATGCCGAACGGACCCGGATTCATGCCGAGAAGAACGATCTCCTTTGGTCCAGCGCCGTAGCGCTCGGCATAGCGAGCATGTGCCTTCCCGGCGTAGACGAGCGGGTTGTAGACGTGGGTCACCGGCGGCGCGAAGCGGAGGCCGTCGACGCCCTCGGACAGGTCGCGGGCGATCCGAACGAGCGTAGGCACGGCGCGGAGCATAGCGTCATGGCGGGGGACGCCGCCAGCGAACTCCCCCGCACCGGCATCGTAAAACCCCGGAAAACGGGGCCGCTCGAAAAGTGGGCCAGGGGGCTTGTCACGCACCCTTCTTCTATGTCCAATGGGCCCATGACGTCCCTGCGGTCCCTGCTCATACTCGCCCTCAGTGCCGCCCCATTCACCCTTGCGGCACCGACGCCTGCGCTCGCCGAAACGCTCACCGTCGACGCGATCTTCGCCGACGCCGATGCGGCACCCCAGATCTGCCTTCGCGACGGCGAGGGACAATATCTGTGCACCGATCTCGCACCGAACGCCGTGGGCGCGCGCGACGCTGCCGCCGGCGATCTGAACGCGGATGGCGACCTCGACGTCGTGCTGGCCGTCGGCCCTGATCGCCCGAATCTCTTTTGCGCTGGTGACGGGGCCGGCTCGTTCACGTGTAGCCCCATCGGTGGGCTGGCCTCGACCACGGGCTCGATCGCGCTCGGCGACATGAACGGGGATGGCGTCCTCGACGTCATTGCTGGCAACGTCACCAATCAACGCAATCACGTTTGCCTCGGCGACGGTGCTGGCGGGTTCGACTGCGGCGAGATCAGCACTGCGACGGACGAGACGCACGACATCGCGATCGGAGACGTCAACGGTGACGGCAACGCCGATGTCCTCGCCGCCAACGGTGGCAAGCCGAATCGCATTTGTCTCGGCGATGGCACGGGCGAGTTCAACTGCGCACCGATCGCCGCCGACGCCGACGACTCGTACGGGGTTGCGCTCGGTGACCTGAACGGCGACGGCAAGCTCGACGCTATGTTCGCCAATGTCGAGCGCTTGCCGGGTGTCGACCCGCAACACAATCGGGCCTGTCTCGGCAACGGCCACGGCACCTTCGTGTGTCACGACATCAGCCCGCACGCCGAGCGCTCCGTGCGCGTCGCGCTCGGCGACCTCGATGGCGACAAAGACCTCGATGCCGTCTTCGCCAATACCAACCAGCAGCCGAACCGTGCCTGCTTCAACACCGGCAGCGGCAGCTTCGAATGCCACCAGATCGACAGTGCGCGCTTCGCGTCGAGCGACGTGGCGCTGGTCGACCTCGACGGCGACAAGACACTCGATGTCGTGTTCGCAAGCTCCTGCCACGTCGGCCACCGCGTCGAGCCGAATCGCGCCTGCCTGAACACGGGGGCCGGCGCCTTCAGCTGCGGCGACGTCAGCGGCGATCTGACCGCGAGTTCCAGCGTCGCGGTCGGCGCGTTCGCGCCGTTCTAACGACCTTTCCGGGAAGACCACTCTGACGCACCGCGCCTCGCACGCGCGACTTCCGTGAGCGGTGTATTGGAGGTAGCGTCGCGACACTGATCCGATCAGCTGGAGGTGTCGCGATGGACGGTCACACGGGCGGGAACGGCAGCGCCAACGCAACGTCGGGCAATCCCTGGATCACCACCTCCCCGCCGCCACGCGATGCCAGCAACGTCGCTACCCATTGCGTACTGTGCTCGCATGCCTGCGGCGTCCACGTAGACGTGGTCGACGCCGCACTCACCAAGGTGCGACCCGACAAATCGAGCCCGGGAACCCGCGGACACATGTGCAACAAGGCCGCTGCCATCTCGTACTTGGACGACCACGCGGATCGGGTTCGCCACCCGCTTCGCAAGAAGCCCGATGGGACGTTCGAGCGCATCACCTGGGACGAGGCCATCACCGAGATCGCCGCCAAAGTGAAGGCCATCTACGAAGCGCATGGCCCGCAGGCACTCGCGCTGATCGGCATGGGCGGCCAGAGCAACCACCTCGGCGGCAGCAATCTGCTGGCACTCTACGAACATCTGGGCTCGAAGCGCTGGTTCTGCGCCTACGCCCAGGAAAAGACCCAGCACCATCTCATCGAGCAATGGATGTTCGATGCGCCGCACTCGATGATGTTCATGAGCGACGGACTGCGGACCAAGTACCTGATCGAGATCGGCACCAATCCGAAGGTCAGCAACCTCGCCCGTAACCACATCGAAACCGAGAAAGCCTTCCGCGCCGACGCCGAGCGCAAGCTCGTGGTGGTCGATCCCCGCGTGACCGACAGCTGTCGTGGCGCACACCGCCACATTCAGCTCCGACCCGGCTCCGACGCCTACCTCCTGCTCGGGATCGCCGCGACCTTCGTTCAACGCGACCTGCTCGACGAAGCCTGGCTCGCCGCGCACACCCTCGGGTTCGACAGCCTGCGGGAAGAGCTTGCAGCCGTCGACGTCCCCGAGATGGCACGGCGCTGCGGTATCGACGTGCAGGTCATCATCGAAACGGCCACCGAATTCGCCGCGGCACCGTCGGCCGCGATCGAGGCCGGGCTCGGAGCCGAGCACTGCTGGTTCTCGACGGCGGTGTCGTACCTCGAGCGGTTGATTCTGTCCCTCACCGGAAACGCCGGCCAGGCCGGCGGCAACGTATTCTACGGCAGCTTCGCGCCGCCAATGTTGATGCCCGATCGCTGGGAAGAGCCCCCACGCACCGTGGCGGCCGGCATCCGTGGCATCCGCGCGCTTGCGCCGTACCACATGTTCTCGCCGGCGCTCGTGCCCGAAGAGGTCCTGGTCGACCATCCCAACCGGATCCGGGCCATGCACGTCGACACCTCGAACCCGCTGCTCAGCTACGCCGATACGACCCACTGGCGTGAGGCGATCGCGGCGCTGGATCTGCTTGTGGTCGTCGACATGTCGATGACTGAAACCGCTCGGCTCGCCGACTACGTGCTGCCTCCCGCGGGGGCCTACCAGAAGTGGGAGTACGCCGATTTCCCGCGGCGCTGGCCGGAAGTCGTCACCCAGCTCCGGCGACCCGTGCTCCCGATCGCGGACGGAGACGACGTGCTGCCCGAGCCCGAGATCTATCACCGCATCGCGAAGACAACCGGACTCTACGGCGAGGTCCCCGCACAGCTGGTCGAGCTCGGCGCGGAGGCCACGACACCCGCGGGAGCCGAGGCGTTCTTGATGGCGGCACAGCAACTCGCCGCCGAACGCTCGACCAATCCGATTCCGCTATTGCAATTCTGGACCGTCGAGTGCGTTGGCCCGTATCTGCCCTCCCCCGCCATCGCGCCAGTGTGGCTGCTGGCAATGCTGAACGGCATGGTCCGCCCCGACATGATCGTGCGCGCGTTCGGCGCCGAGTGGGCCGACAAGGGGCCCTTCGAGCTCGGGCAGGAGATGTTCCGTCGCATCGTCGACCATCCCGAGGGTGTCGAGATCGCACGCTACGACGAAACCACGGGCTTCCACGACACCATCCTCGGATGGGAAGACAAGAAGATCCGCCTCGCGCCAGAGCCGCTCCTGGAAGAGATCCGGCGCGTGATCGCGACCGACCTGAGCACTCCCGACCCCGAGTATCCCATCACCGTCGCCACCGGCGTACGCACGCGCTGGACGGCCAACACCATCATTCGCGACCACGAGTGGCGGAAGGGCAAAGGACCACACTGCGCCCTCCACATGAGTCCCTTCGACGCCGAGGAGCTCGGCGTCGAAGACGGCGCGGTCGTCGCCCTCTCGAGTCGGCGTGCCACGGTGCATCTCCCGGCCGAGATTGATGCTGGCGTGCAGCCCGGTTACGCCTGGGCACCAAACGGTTTCGGCATGACCCCGGCCAACGGCAACGGCACCAGCGAGCCGCACGGCGTCAACCTGAACGAACTGATCGAATCCTCTGACCGAGATCCGATCTCAGGCTGCCCCCACAAGAAGGGCGTACGCTGTCGCATCGAGGCGGTTCCCTACACGCTGACTACTACTTCGTAGCGCGACCGCAGGGGTATCGCTTCTGCCAGTCTACATAAGTCCGAACGATCGGCATCGCGAGCCAACTGGGAGATACCAACGATACGCGGACTGAGTGCAGACTCCAAGCGGTGTCCCTCAATGAGTTGAATCATCCCGCTGGAGGACAACGTCCGCGAAAACGATGAAAGAGTTAGCGAGGCCGCAGAGTAGTGAAGCGTAGTAGTAACTGAAACTCGGCGCCGGGCGGAACAGATTGAAGACAAGCAGCCCGAGATACACAACGAAATTCACCTGGAGAAGATAGGTAACCGGTTGATTGACGATGACGGCGACCCGCGCGCCAAGTGTCCTCATCGGAAGCAAATTAATGACCGTGACCGCAAGAGTGAGCGTGAGCAAGATTGCAGACGCAGCACGCCAAAGTGTTGGACCGGCCACTCCGGACTCCGAGAGCCAGACCGGCACGAGCGCGGACAGAACCGAGGCCAATGCGGTCAGGAGTATCATGAGGAAGCGCTGACGCTGCAGAGGCGAAAGAGGTTGGCGGAGTGCGGCCACGACACTCGCAAAGCCCGCAACCACAGCCGCCACCTCGGCATGCGTCAGGAGAATTGACTCGCCGCTCACGTCGACCTTGCTGCCCAACTGGGATTGGACGGTCCGTGTAGCACGCCGAACACTTCAGAATCCGCCTGCATAAGCCCGGGCGTTCGCGATACCGCCACAGATGGCGCCATTCGCCTGCCCTCCTGCGCTAGGCCTTGGGAACCCGCCCGGCGAGGGCCGTCCCGCTCCACTCCTCGATGCCTTCGACCATGACGCCGTTGGCCGCCCTGGGGTGAACGAGCCAGCGACCGGGAACACCGGCCTCGACGGGTGCGCGCTCCAAGAGTGGCATGCCAAGCGCCTTCATTCGCGCGGTACTCTTGGGAATGTCGTCGACGACGAGGCAGAGGTGATAGATGCCCTCGCCCTTCTCCGCCAACCGGCGAGCGACCGCGTTGTTCATATCGGACTTGTCGAGCGGCTGCATGAGCTCGATCGTCATCTCGCCTGGCTCGCCCGACACGGACAAGAAGACGCTCCGGATGCCCTCGACGGCGATCTCCGCCGCCGCGAACTGCTTCAGACCAAGCACATCACGCCAGAACCCGAGGGCCTGAGTATGGTCCTGCACGATGACGCCAATGTGGCTGATACGATCGAGCATATCGTCTCCTCGGACCGCTCAGGCGGCCGGGTCGCCCTCGGGCTGTCGCCCGATCACGATCAGATAGGTGGCGTCCGGACCCATGTCGAGCCCTACCCATTCGGGGTCTGCTTTCTTCTTCTCGTCGTAGAACGAGCGGTACCCATGGCCGGTCGCCGTGAGCGTGATGCCGGCAGCCTCGAGCGCCTCTCCGACCTGGTCGACGTAGTCGGGCGGCTCTTCGTCGGCCGCGAACATGTACACGCCAGGCTTCATCGGAAAGCGGACGGCGGTATTGCCGCGCACCTGCCAGCCGGCCTCTTCGAACACCCCGGCGAGCGCACGACGAAAGGCCGCAGCCTCGGGATTGTTCGTCACCGTGGCGAACCACACCGGGTTGGTCGAACTCATTCCGGTACCCCCGAGCGCGGCGATCATCGACTCACGCTGAAGCCCGGTCAGCTGCCGACCGGTCCCGCGCGGCGCCGGCGGCGGCTCCTCAGCGGGCGCCGAAACCGCCGTGCGGACGACGCGCTCGGCCTCGAGCTGCCCTTCGAGGCGCGCCAAGTCGGTTTGCAGCCGCGTCACGTACCACGCACCCGCAACGACGATGAGCCCAACCAATCCTACAACGATTCGTGTCATGCATTCCCCCCCGCGCGCCCGAGCTAGCACCACGCGTCGCTCAGGTCGAGCGGGCGCTGCTCCGAGCGCATCCGCACGATCACCTGAGGCAACCGGCGGGACCCCTCATCTCACGACGTGGGCGTAAAACTCACGCGCATCTCTTTGATGCCGTTGATCAGATTCGAGTGCAGTCGCCGCGGCGGCGCCGCCAGTGTCACGTCGGGCAT
>JAJCZP010000059.1 GCA_029262315.1 Deltaproteobacteria bacterium
GGGCGCCTCGTCGAGAGCGGGCTGCTTCCCCACCTCAATCTCTCGGCGGCACCCGCACCGTTCACGGCGCCAGCGACCGACTTCGCGCACTATCATTGGAACGCCGCGCCCATTCGTGACCTCGAGGGCTGGCGCGCCTTCGTCGCGGGCGCGCTCCGGTCCGTAGCCGACCTCGATCCACGCGGGTGGCGCGTATCCATTGTCAACGAGGCCAACTGCCTCACGCTGGTCGGATGGCAGCAGCATCTGCAGCATGTCGGCTACGCTGGATCTCCTACCCACTACGCACGCACGTTTGCCGAAACGGCGGCCGCCGTGCGCGCCGCCGCCCCGCGAGCGCGACTACACGCCGGCAACTACGTGACCAGCGCGACCTTCCCGGGCGAGGACAATCTCAGCGAGTACCTCACCGCGCTGCGCACCGCACTCGACGACACGTCCGGGATCGGCTGGGACGATCTCGATGCCATCTCGCTCAGCCTCTACGAGACGCCGGACACGATGGTCTATGAATTCCCGTCCGTGCGTCTCGCCCGCGCCAGGACGGCACTCGCCACGGCGGAGCTTGCGCCCCTGCCCTTCAAGATCGACGAACTCGGGCTGCACCCGACGATCGGCGCTGCCTTCGAAACGCGATTCGGGAGCGAGATAGATTCGAGCCTCTGGGCGGCGTCCTGGCATGCGGAGGCACTCCACACACTGATCGCGGTCGGTGACGTCGTCTCCGTCTCGCCGTGGCTCAGTCGCTTGCTCGGAATCGCCAACGACGGACGGCGGCGCCCGTACCCAACGGCGCGCATCTACGAGCTGTTTGGCGCCCTTGCCGGCCAACTGCAACCCGTGGACGAGGCCAACGGCCTCCGCTTCGAAGAGACCGGCATCGATACGGGCCTGCCACGACTGCGCGTCGTGGGTGGCCAGCGGTGCCCGCCCGACGCGCCCCGTCTGCACCCCGAGCGGGCCAGGTCGCTCTCCACGCTCGCGACCGAAACCGCCGAAGGCGTCCGCGCGCTCATCGTCCACCACCGCAACCGACCCGTCGCCGACCACGACCACGCACGACGACGCCATGCGCGCCGGCTTCGGTTGCACGCCCGGGGGCTCGAGCCCGGCAGCTATCGCGTCCGCCGCTTGGCGATCGGCGGGCCGGGAGGGATGGCGTGGGCCGACGGCTCGCCCATCGGGCCGGCCTGGCACGATACCGGATGCCACGTCACGACAGGCGGCGATCTCACGTTGGTGGCCGAGGAGTGGCTCGAGGCCAACACCGTCTGGCTGGTGGACGCCCGGCGCGTCCCCAGCTGTCCACCGGGATCGGCCCACACCGGACGCGCAGACTGAGGCCGGTTGCACGCTGGTCTGGGCGAGGCTACGTAGCTACGTCGACGAACGCCGAGACTCCCCCGCGCCAGCGCGTCTGGGCGGCGGATCCGCAGAGCACGATCCCCCAAGGAGGAACACTGTGGCCAACCCCGATCATTTCGTAGCGCTCACCGAATGCCACTTCATGAACGAGCAGTCGATGGAGGAGATGAGCTACTACCCGGGCTTCCAGCGCTGGTGGGAGAGCGTCAACGGCGTCATGCGGGCGTGGGCCGACCGCGATCTGGCCGGCGGCGGCGAGATGCCCGCGCCGCGGGCACACGCACTGATCGAGCACATGGACAAGGCCGGTGTCGACGTCTGCTTCGCGCTGCGCGAGTCGATGATGGACGTGGCCGACTACTCGACCTGCATGTCGACCAACGGCTTCATCATGAAGGAGATCGAGCCCTACAAAGATCGCATGTACCTCGAGTGCAACTGCGGCCCGATCCTCCGCCGCGGCGTCGACAAGGCGATCTGGGAACTCGAGTACCTGGTCAAGAACGCCAACGCCAAGCTCTGCAAGGTCTACGCACCCGAAGACGGGCCGCTGAACGATCGGCGTCTGTGGCCATTCTATGAGAAGGCCTGCGAGCTCGACATCGCCCTCACCATTCACACCGGCATGTCGTACGTCGTACCGCAGCCGAGCAAGTTCACGCATCCCGACCTCCTCGACGATGTCTGTCTCGACTTCCCGGAGCTGAAGATCATCGCCTACCACATGGGATGGCCGCACACCGAAGAGCTCATCGGCCTCGCCGGCAAGCACAAGAACCTCTACCTCAGCCTGTCGGGCATCATCGGTTGGCTGGCACGCGCGCCGTACCGCGGCTACCACATGATCGGCACCGCCCTGCAGTGGGTGTCCGAGGACAAGATCGTCATGGGCCTCGATCTGCCCTTCGACGACATGAAGAAGGCGGTGGACTACATCCGCAACTTCCAGATCCCCGAGGAGCTCCGCGAACAGTACGGCTACCTCGAGATCACCGAGGCCATGCGCGCCAAATGGCTCGGGCAGAATCTCGCCAAGCTCGCCAAGATCAAACCAACCAAACGGATCAACAAGAAAGAGACCGCCAAGCGGGGCGGCGCGAAGGGCAAGCCGGCCAAGGGCAAGCGGAAGGGCGGTCGTCGCTAGCACCGTGAAAGATCGCGCCTGCATCGTCGGCATCGGCGAGACGAAGTACGTCCGGAAGCCCGGCTCGGGCATGACGGGGGTGCAGCTGCATCTCCAGGCGGCGACGCGCGCGCTCGAGGACGCCGGCCTCACGGGCCGGCAGATCGACGGCATCATTCCGTCGCCGTATGTCGCCACGGCCGAGCAACTCGCCGCCAATCTCGGCGCGGCCACGCTCCGCTTCGCCACGACGGTCCACATGGGTGGAGCGTCGCCCTGCGCCGCGCTCCCGATCGCGGCCGCGGCTGTCACGCAGGGCATCGCCGACTACGTGCTCGTCCCAACGGGCTGGAACGGGTTCTCCACGGCACGCGCGAGAAACGTCGTCGCGACCGACGTCAAGTCGCTCCCAGGCGCCACGATCGCCCGCGACTACTACCTGCCGTTCGGCCTCACGGCTCCGCCGCAGTGGTACGCGCTGATCGCGCGCCGGCACATGCACGAGTACGGCACGACCGCCGAGCAGCTGGGCTGCGTTGCCGTCGCCATGCGCAAGCACGCGCAGCTGAATGACAACGCGATCATGCGTGGCAAACCGATGACCATCGAGGACTACATGATGTCGCCGATGATCACGTCACCGTACCGCCTCTTCGACTGCTGCGTCGAAACCGATGGCGCCGCCGCGATGGTCGTCACCACCGCCGAGCGCGCACGCGACCTCCGAAAGACGCCGATCTACATCTCGGGCGCGGCCGCGGCGCAACCGCATCCCGCCGACGAGATCTTCAACCGCAAGGACATCTATGAGGCGGGCATGACGATCGCAGCGCCGCGGGCCTTCGCCATGGCCGACGCGACGCCCGCCGACATGGACTTCGCAGAAATCTACGACTGCTTCACCTTCGAGGTGCTGCAGCAGCTCGAGGAGACCGGCTTCTGCAAACGCGGTGAGGGCGGTGCCTTCGTCGAGGGCGGACGCATCGAGCTCGGCGGCGATCTGCCGGTGAACACGCACGGCGGTCTGCTGTCAGAGGCACACACGCTCGGGATGAATCACATCGTCGAGGGCGTGCGTCAGCTCCGACACGAGGCCGGCGCGCGACAGGTGAAGGACGCCCAGATCGGGCTCGTCACCGGATGGGGCGATTTCGGTGACGGCGCCCTGGCGATCCTCCGCCGATGACCCCCACGCGCACATCGGCTGCCCGCGCCCTCGCGGGACGCAATGCCGTGTCGCGATTCTCCGCCACGACCGGAGGCCACCGATGAGTTACACGAAGCCCCTACCCACCCTCGCAGGCCATACGGAAGACTTCTACGGTTGGTGCAAGAAGCACGAGTTGCGGTTCCAGCAGTGCACCGGCTGCGGCGCCTGGCGCCACGTCCCACGCGAGCTGTGCGCCGAGTGCGGCTCATGGGATTGGGAGTGGATGCGGTCGAGCGGTCGCGGCACCGTCTTCACCTGGACCGTCGCCGAGCGACCGCTGCATCCGGCGTTCGCCGACGCGGCACCCTACACACCGATCGTCATCGCCATGGAGGAAGGCGTCCGCATCGTGAGCGAGATGGTCGATTGTCCGCACGATCAGCTCGTCATCGACATGCCCGTCGAGGTCGTGTTCGACGACGTCACCCCCGAGATCACGTTGCCCAAATTTCGACGGGCCGGCTGAGCCCCAAGGAGACCCCCTGTGAGCGTCGAGCTACCCTCCACGTTTCAGTACGAGAAGCGCGGCAAGATCGCGATCATGACGATCAATCGACCGGAGGCGCACAACGCCTTCACCGCCGAGATGCTGCGCGGCATGGACTCGGCGTTCGCCGACTTCAATGACGACGATGCACTCTGGGTCGCTATCCTCACCGCGACCGGCGAGAAAGCTTTCTCGTCCGGCATGGATCTAAAAGAAGCCATCCCGATGCTCCAGAGCGGCGACGAACTCGGCTACGAGGACCACACCAAACGGCCCTTCTCCGATGTCTTCAAGCCGATCATCGGCGCCGTCAACGGCTACTGCATCGCGGGCGGCCTCGAGTTTCTTCAAGGAACGGACCTGCGCGTTGCGGCCGAGCATGCGACCTTTGGCCTCGGCGAGGTCCGCTGGGGAATCATCCCGACCGGCGGCTCGCACATTCGGCTCCCGCGCCAGATTCCATGGGCGATCGCCATGGAGCTACTGCTCACTGGCAAACCCATCGACGCCAAACGCGCCTACGACATCGGCCTCATCAACAAGATCGTGCCCGCCGACCAACTCATGCCGGCCGCACTCGAGCTGGCCGAGACCATCTGCAAGAATGGCCCACTCGCGGTCCGCACCGCCAAGGAGATCGCGGTTCGTGCGCTCGGCCTCGAATCGGGCTTCGTCCTCGAGAAGGCGCTTGGCGCGCGCGTCATGAGTTCCGAGGATGCCAAAGAGGGTCCGCGGGCCTTCGCCGAGAAGCGCAAGCCGAGCTACACCGGCAAGTAGAAACGATCGGCCTCACGGCCACGTAGAAGCGATCGGCCTCACGGCAAGGTCAGACGAAGCTCGAACTTCGGGGCGACGCTCGCCGTACGCATAGCGCGCTCCTCTGCTCAGTAGATCACTTCGGCGTCGACGAGCGCCTGGTAGCGCTCCTCGTCGAGACCCAAGAGATTCTTGAACACGTGGTCGTTGTCGCGGCCCATGACGGGTCCGGGCTCGACCGCTGCTTCGCTCGCGCTCATCTTCACGTAGCTGCCGTAGATCGTTTCCTTGAAACCCAATGGATGGTCGACCTCGACGAAGGTCTCGCGTGCCTTCCAGTGCGGATCGTTCAAGAGATCCGCCACGTTCAGGACCGGCGTACCGGCCACGCCGTGCTGCTGCAGCCGGGCCGCCAGCGCCCGATCGTCGAACTCCGCCGTCCAGGCGCCGATCTTGTCGTGGAGCGCCGCAATGTTCCGCACGCGCTCGGCGTGAGTGGCGAACGCAGCCGTATCCGTCCAATCGGGGGTATCCATCGCCGCGACGAGCCCGGTCCATTCGTCCTCGGAGAAGACCGCGATGGCAATCCAGCGATCGTCGCCCGTACATCGGAACACGCCGTGCGGCGCCGCCATCGCGAGTGGATGGCGATTGCCGAGCGGCCCCGCCACACGCCCGTTCAGTGCGTAGTCCATGTACGCCGGGCCAACGAGCTGCATGATCACTTCGTGCTGCGAATAGTCGACATGCTGCCCCTCGCCTGTCCGGTCACGATGCGCCAGCGCGACGAGAATCGCGTACGCGCCCATGATGCCGTTCAGCGGATCCGAGAAGGCGTTCTCGACCGGAATGGGCGGGCCACCGGAGTAGCCGACCAGGCTATCCAGCCCCGTAAGGCTCGTCAGGCTCAACCCGTACGTCCGGACATCCTTCAACGGACCATCGAGTCCGGCCGCCGGCATCGAGAACATGACGACGTCGGGCCGAATCTTCCGCAGCACGTCGTAGCCGAGGTTCATCTTCTGCATCACACCGGGACCGAAATTCTCGATCACCACATCGCACTCGGCGATGAGCTGCAGTGCCAGCTCTTGTGCTTCTGGCTTCTTCAGGTTGAGCGTGACGCTTCCGTTCCCGGCCCAGCAGGCGTGGTTCGACAGGCTTCGATCCGGTCCGCGCACTCCGCCGCCAAACGGCGGCAGCGTGCGGGTCAGGTCGATCCGCGCGTGCGACTCGATCTTGTACACCTCCGCACCGAGATACCCGAGGGTCTGCCCGCTGACCGGCCCGGCCCACACCCAGCCGAAGTTGGCGATCCGGAGACCCTCGAGAGGGCGCTTCCCGCCAGGGGTGGCCAGCGGGCGCGCGGTACCATGACCGTTCGTGCCTTGCGCCGCACCCGCCGCCGACCAGCGCTCTGGCGTGGCGCTTGGCCCGGCTTCGCGTACGGCCGCACGCACCTCGTCGGTATGCTGACCGAGCGACGGCGAGGGCGCGGTCGGACCGCCGGGACTCGCCGGCAACTTGAACGGCGCCCCGAGTGCACGCACTGTGCCGAGCGCGGGATGCGCGATGTCCACGCGATAGCCTCGGGCCGCGACGTGCGGATGCTCGGCAGCCTCGGCCACCGTGAAGACGGCTGTCACCGGCGCACCCGCCGCCTGACACCGCTCCATGATCTCGAACTTTCCGTGTTCGCGCGTCCATTCTTCGATCAGCGGATAGATCGCGTCGGCGTTCTGCGCCCGGGTGAACATGTCCTGAAACATCTCGAGCTGCATCCAGTCTGGATTCCCCATGACCTCGGCAACGCCGTTCCACTGCCCGGGCTCGAGCGCCAGCATCCACACATGCCCGTCCTTACACGGGAGAATCGTTGCCGGCGCACCAAGGGGCATCCCCACGCCGGTCCGATGGTGGAAGACCCCATCCTGCGCATAGGCGCCGATGTTCTGCCCCCCGACGAACGTCGCGGCGATCGCCTCCGCCGATGAGACATCGATGTGCTGCCCACCACCGACGTTCGAGCGACCGCGGATGGCCGCCATGCCCCAGGCCGCGCCAGTGATCGCGCCGTAGAAGTCCGCCGAGAACGTCCCATGTTCGAGCGGGGCCTGGTCGGGCAATCCGCAATAGCGGCTGCCGGTCGCGGTCAGGTGAAAGGCGTTCAGATCGTACGCGCGCCAATCACGATACGGACCGGTCTGACCGAAGGGCGTAATCGAGATCATCACCAGGTTCGGATTCACGTCGGCGATCGACTCGTAGTCGAGTCCCCACGCATCGAGATCCGACGGCCGATGATTCTCGATCAACACGTCGGCGCAGGCGATGAGGGCGAGCAACTCGTCGCGACCGGCCGGCGTCGTGACATCGAGAACGATCCCCCGCTTGTTGGTGTTCAGAAAGAAGAAGAGGCCACTCTTCTCGGGATCGGGGGTATCCCCGGGAAACGGCCCCCAGTGCCGGGCGAGGTCTCCCCCCGGAGGCTCGACCTTGACGACGTCCGCTCCGTAGTCCGCGAAGAGCTTGGCGCAATACGGGGCCGACACACCCTGTCCAAGCTCGATGACCGTCAGTCCTTCCAGTGCACGTGCGGGCATGCGCCCCTCCCTCTTGAAACGCCACCCCGAGATCAATTGTCGGACGTCCGCGATCCGATTTCCACGGACGAGGACCGACGTCCGAATCTACTAGTGAAGGCGAGCCAACAAACCGGTGTTCGGGCCGCCACTGTGCCGAAGAACTCCGCGCAAACCAAGGTCTGCGGCGGAAGGCTCTCCCGAGCACCTGAGGGCGGCTTCCTGGTGGCGCCACGCGTCCCAACGCAAGGAGCGCGTCGGCTCCAGAAGCGTGTGGGGACTGCGGTTTCTGGCCTCTCCCTGCTAACGGACGATCCGGGAACAGTCCCGTCGGGCCCCGCTTGTGAGATTCCGCTGGACCGGCTAAATTGAAACACGTTTCAGTTCTGCTTTCCGGGGGAGCCACCGTGTCGAAGAATCCAATGCAAACCAAGTTCTGCGACCTGATGGGAATCGAGTTCCCGATCATCGCCTTCACGCACTGCAAAGACGTCGTCGCGTCGGTCGTCAACGCTGGCGGCTTTGCCGTCCTCGGCGAGGCGATGCACACGCCCGACGAGATCTCCGCCGACATCAAGTGGATCCGGAGCCGCGTCGGAGACAAGCCGTTCGGGATCGATCTTGTGCTCCCGGCCTCGGCACCGGGCGCCGATACCCTCGAGAAGCTGCTCGCCGGGATCCCCGAAGAGCACAAGAAGTTCGCCCAGCACATCAAGGAAAAGTACAACGTCCCCGAGCCCAAGGGCGCACAGGCTCTGCATCAGTGGGGTGGCCTGAATCAGGACATCGCGCGCGGGCAGATCGACGTGATCCTCGACGAGAAGGCCCCCGCATTCGTTTCCGGACTCGGCAGCCCCGAGTTCATGCTGAAAGCGGCCCACGAACGCGGCATGAAGGTGTTCGGACTCATCGGCAAGACGCGGCAGGCCAAGCGCGAGCTCGAGGCCGGCGTCGATGCCATCATCGCCCAGGGCTACGACGCCGCGGGACATACCGGACCGATCGGCACCTTCTCGATCGTGCCCGAGGTCGCGGCCATCGCTGGTGACGTCCCGGTGATCGCCGCCGGTGGTGTGACGCACGGCCGGCACCTGGCCGCAGCGCTCTGCCTCGGCGCGGCTGGCGTCTGGACCGGCACCATCTGGCTCGCGTGTCGTGAGTCGGACAACGACATGATCATCAAGGAGAAGCTGATCGAGGCCACGTCGGACGACACGGTGTACTCGCGAAGCGTCTCCGGCTTCCCGATGCGCGTGCTGAAGTGCCCGTGGACCGCAGAGTGGGCCAAGCCCGAGGCACCAAAGACTCTCAATTCGCCCTACCAGATGCTCCTCAGCTCCGACTACATCCAGGCCGCCAACGACCACCGACGCGCCGATCTCATGTTCGAGGCGGCGGGTCAGGGCGTCGCGTTCGTCAAGTCAATGAAGCCGGCGCGCCAGATCGTGTTCGACATGGTGGAAGAGGCGCTGGCGGCGTTCGAGGAGATCACGGGCGAGCTTCCCGAGTAGATGGGAGTTCGCACGCAGGGAGCGGGGGCATGGCAGACACGCCACGAAACGCCACGCCGGGTTTCGATGCGGCGGTCGCCGGACGCCGCGCCGAATGTGACGGCGGTGGCCCCGTGCTCGGCACCCGCTACGCGTCACGCCAGGAGTTTGCCGGCACCATCACCGGAGAGTACGTCGATCACGGCGACCCGGCCTGGCGCTGGTATCTGATGACCGACCTGACCTTGAAGCCCGATGGCTATCCGGACGACACGGTCTGGTGTGAAAAGAACAGCATCTTCTTCGCAGACGAGGACGACACGTAGCCGATGCGCATCGTAATCTGTGCAAAGTAAGTTCCCGACCCCGTCGCCGTGAACAACTACGCCCTCGTGGGCCGGTTGGTCATCGGCGACGACGGCAAGACGCTCACCCAGACGAGCATCCCCCGCTTGATGAACGCCTACGACGAGCAGGCGATCGAAGCGGCCCTGCGGTTTCGCGACGCGGGCACCGAGTGCACGATCGCAGTCGTTTGCGCCGGCGCCGAGTCGGGTGACGTGCTGAAACACGCGGCCGCGATGGGCGCGGACGAGATCGTGTCGATCCCGATCGAGGCAACGACCGTCGACTACCACGTGATGGGTGACCTATTGGCCGCCTACGTGCAGTCGAGTGGCGGCGCCGATCTCGTGCTCTGCGGCCGTCAGGCCTCCGACGACGATCAGGGCGTCGTCCCGGCCATTCTCGCCGAGCGACTGGACATGCCGCTGGTCTCGATCGCGCGCGAGGTCGCCCTCACCGATGGCGGCGGCGTCCGCGTGACCCGCGTCACACCTGATGGCGACGAGATCGTGGAGTGCGCCGGCCCCGCCATCGTGACCATCAGCAACGAGCTTGGCACGCCGCGCTATCCCACGATGGCCAAGCGCATGCAGGCAAGGAAGAAGCAGCCCACCGTCGTCGAGGTCGCGAGCCTTGGCCTTGCGGACACCGCGCTGCAACCGCGGGTCACCCTGACCAAGCAATTCGTCCCGACCGTGCAGAGTTCGTGTCAGATGATCGAGGGCGCGAGTGCCGCCGAGCTTGCTGACGCGTTGGTGGCGAAGCTCCGCGAGGAGAACGTACTATGAGCGGGCCGGCCGTCGTTGCATGCACCTGGGGCGTCGCAACCAGCGACATCGAAGAGTTGCTGACCTTGGGACGAACCGTCGCCGGCTCCCTCGGAGGAGAACTCCGGTGGCTGGTCCTCGGCGCGCTTCCGGAAGGCGCCACCGACACCGCTGGGCGATTCGGCGTTGGCGGTGTCGATCACATCGAGGATGCGAAGCTCGGGACTTCGGGCAGCGACGCATACGTCGCGGCACTCGCACAGTACTGCACGGATAGTACGCCCCAGCTCCTCCTCTTCAATCAGACCTTCCAGGTGCGAGATGCCGCACCGCGCCTCGCCGCCCGCCTGGGCGTTGGGATCGTCATGAACGGCATCGCGATCGAGCAGGACGGCGGCACCCTCCGCGTCACGGCATCGGCATTCGGCGGCGACACGCGTACGGTCTACGACCTCGCGGGAGCGACCCCGCAACTGGTCTCGGTGTCGGCGAACGCGGTCGCGCCCGAGGCCGCCGCGACCGCGACGAATCCCGAGGTAAGGAAGGTCGCTGTCGATCTCGGAGCCGTTGAAGAACGCGTGCGCGTCGTCACCCCGCCCAAGCGCGAAGGACCGCGGCTCGAAGACGCGCAGACGATCGTCGCCGGTGGGCGCGGCCTCGCCGACGCCGCGAACTTCAAGCTGGTGGAAGAACTTGCGGCCGCGCTCGGTGGTGTCGCCGGGGCCTCACGCCCGATCGTCGACGACGGCTGGGCCGATCCGTCGCAACAGGTCGGACTCACCGGCAAGATCACCCGCCCTGGGCTCTACATCGCGGCCGGAATTTCCGGTGCCAGCCAACACATGGTCGGGTGCTCGGCAGCCAAGACGATCGTCGCCATCAACACCGACCCCGACGCCGCGATCTTCAAGCACGCCCGCTACGGGCTGGTCGGGGACTGTCTCGAAATTCTGCCGGAGCTGACCCGCGCCGCGAAAGCGCGCTGAGGTAATTCATGAGCACGAAACCCATTGTCGAAGGCTTGTTCGCGGAGACGGCGGACGGCGCGCGCCTGCTCGGCTCACGCTGCGCAACCTGCACGACGCCGTACTTTCCGAAGTCGCCCGTCTGCCACAATCCAGCCTGCACCGAATCGAAGATCGCCGACGCCGCGTTCGGCCCCAAGGGCAAGATCTGGAGCCTGGCCATGCAGGACTACCCGCCGCCGCCGCCGGTCAAGTTCGACGAGCCCTACGAGCGCTACGCCATGGCGGTCGTCGATCTCGCTGACGGCTTGCGCGTCCTTGGCCGGATAGCCACCGACGACCCCGAAAGCGTCCAGTGCGACCAGGACGTCGAGCTCATCGTCGATGTCCTCCACCACGACGCCGAAGGCAACGACGTCACGACATGGAAGTTCAAGGTATGTTGATTTCACAAGCGCAATCCATCGGCGTAACCGCTCTTGCTCTGGACAGCGGGAGCCCCGCAAACCGCGCTTTGCGGGGCGACGCCCATCGGAGCATGGCGCGCAGCGCCAGGCGCACGGGGGCGAAATGAGAAACGTCGCTGTCATCGGTCTCGGCATGCATCCCTGGGGGAAGTTTGCCGACAAGTCCGTCAATGATCTCAACCGCGTCGCTGTCGATGCCGCCCTCGAAGACTCGGGCGTCGCGTGGCGCGACATCCAGGCCATCGCCGCCGCCAGCTCGCGCTTCTCGGGTGGGCGCGGTTGGGGCCTGAACGGCAACGACGTCGTCGAAGACATGGGCTCGACCGGCATCCCGGTCTACAACATGTCGGCCGGCTGCGCCGCCGGCGCCAACGCCTTCAATGTTGGCTACAACATGGTCGCTGGCGGCATCCACGACGTCGTCCTCGTCGTCGGTGGCGAGAAGATGCCCAAAGGCTTCATTCAGACCTCGGGCGTCGAGGAGACGACCGATCCCGAGTATCTCCGCCAGCTCTGCGTCGGCATGCCCGGCCCCGCCTTCTGGGGCGCAATGTGTCGCCGCCGCATGGCCGACTACGGCACCACCGAAGAACAGCTCGCCAAGATCGCCGTCAAGGCGCACAAGAACTCCGTCCACAATCCGTACGCCCGCTTCCAGAAGGAGTTTACGCTCGAAGCGGTCATGAACTCCCCCCTCGTC
>JAJCZP010000060.1 GCA_029262315.1 Deltaproteobacteria bacterium
CCTTGGCCGGCGACGTTCCGGCGCCCGGAATTAGAGCATCCAACCCACGACCGAGCGCTCTCCGCATCATCAACTCCTAACAGTGTTTTGAATCAGCTCTTCTGTCAGTGCCGCATAGGCCTCTGCGCCGCGCGATCGACGATCGTAGACCATTGCCGGCGTGCCGTAGCTCGGACTCTCGCTGAGCCTTACATTCCTAGGAATTATCGACTCAAATACTTGGTCTGGGAAGTGCTGGCGCACTTCGTTGACCACCTGATGAGCGAGGCTGTTGCGTTTATCAAACATCGTTAGCAATAGCCCCTGAATCTCGAGTCCAGGGTTGAGCGTCTGGCGGATGAAGCCGATCGTATCGAGGAGGGCACTGAGGCCCTCGAGCGCGTAGTATTCGCACTGAAGAGGAATGACGACGGCGTCCGCGGCGGTGAGCCCGTTGACCGTGAGCAGACCGAGCGACGGCGGGCAATCGATGAGGATGAACTCGAAATCCCGCCGGATCTGAATCAGCGCCTCGGCCATCCGATACTCGCGACGCTCGAGCGGAACCAACTCGATCTCGGCGCCGATCAGATCTCGACTCGCCGGGAGGAGATATAGGTTGGCGATCTTCGTCTCCAGCGCCACGTCCTCTGCCGACCGTTGGTCTATCAGGACGTGATAGATCGAAGCTTCGACCTCACGAGGATGGAGACCCAACCCGCTCGTTGCACTGGACTGTGGATCGAGATCGATCAGCAGAGTCCGATGGCCGGCAAGCGCGAGTCCCGCGCTGAGATTGACCGCGGTGGTTGTCTTGCCAACACCGCCCTTTTGATTCGCGACCGCGAGAACCCGACCCAAATTTCAACCTCCCTGCCGACTACTTCAACCCCTGCGTACGGTCGAAGGATCCGTTAACACAAAGAATGCAAAGCGCAAAGCTAAGTCGCATTCGTCCGGCACAGACCTCTGCAAGTATCTGGGATAGCAGCGGGTCGAGGATGCGAGGTCCACTGCCGGGGAAACCGGGAAGTGGACTCGCGGAGGTGTTCGGTGGCGGAAGGGACGATGAGGGTCGCAGCGACGCGGACGACGGATGGTCGCCCGAGTCAGCCGGATCACCCGGGCCGGCACACTCCGCCGATCTGCTGAAAGAAGATCCGTGGCTTCTCCGACCGCCGCCGGTCCCGCGACACGGAGTTCCGGACCGCGTCCCTGGCCGCGGCCGGATGTGTTTCACGTGAAACAACGGGTGAGCGCCCGCGTCCACTTGGCGCCGACCTCGACACGAACGCGGGGCTCGATGAGCGTCACGCCGGACTCTCCTGACTCAGCCGCCCGCGTTTCGGGATCGAGGAACGGCAGAGGCCAGTCGGGTCTCCGCCGAGCGGCGGACAAGCGGCGGACGCGCGTCGGACGAGCGAGGGGGCAGATCGGGTGCCGGACACGCGCGAGCCTCGGAGGTGCGGACGGTCCCCGAGAGCGCCACTCGGTCCTTCGAGCGACCCACCCGACTCCCGATCGGCCTTCGCGGGAGGCCGATCGCTGTTTCACGTGAAACAGCGAGGGCGGCCTTGGAGAACCAGACGCGGCCTTCGTGCTCACCAAGCCCCCGGGATCCCCGCTCTCACCCTGACCGCCGAGGGCTGTGGAGCACCGCGTGTTTCACGTGAAACAATCCTGACGCCCCAGAATCGTCAGAACCCCACACCTGCTTCTTTCCATCGGGTCGCCCGAGCGCTGGGTCGGCCCAATTCCCGTTCGCCGGCCGCCGCCGTACAATTCCTTCCGACACGTCCGCCGCCTAACAGCGCTCGAAAATATGAATCGCCCTCGGTGGAGCCGCCCCCACTCGATACTCCTCCACGCCCGCTTTCTCGAACTCTCCTCCGGGAGGCTCAGGGCAGTCACGGTCGCTCCGCATCCAGTACAATCGTCCCCCCGCGCCGATCCACCGAGCGGATATCTTATAGATCTCTCCGTCTGACCAGACCGCGCGACTGACAGCGCTTCTAGTCTGGCCCCGAATCCCCGCCGAGCTGACAATCGCCTCCGACTCAGCGCGCTGTTCCAACACATCGAGGTGCCTCAGGCCGAGCTCCCGCTTCACGGTTCTCAGGAAATTCGCGCGGCGGCGCCGCGCTTCGACGAGGACGACCCGCTGATCTGTCCTCACCACCGCCAGAGGAACACCCGGAAAACCTGCGCCGCTTCCGAGATCCACGATCCCACCGTGCTGCTCGATATGGAGAACCAGGGCCAGGCTATCCAGAAAATGTCGGTCGACGAGCTCGCGGGCGTCGCGGCACGAAATCAGGTTCGTCTTCGCGCTCCAGGTGTCCAGGAGCGCTGCGAACTCAGCGAGCCGATCCAGATCCGAACTCTCGAGAGCCACTCCGAGCGCCTCGGCCCCTGAGGCCAGCGCCTCCCGGTCAGCTGGTCCGAGTCGCAGTGTCATCGCCACCACGCGTACTCCGTCGCAGAAACACCGAGAGTATCGAGATGGCTGCGGGGGTGATCCCAGGAATGCGCGATGCCTGCCCGAGGGTCGCTGGCCTGACAGCCGCCAGCTTCTCCCGCACCTCTGATGAAAGCGGACGGAGATCATCGTAGTCGAGATCCCTCGGCAACTGAACCGACTCGACGCCTCGCCGACGCTCGATCGCGCGAAGCTCGCGAGCAATGTAGCCGCTGTACTTCACCTCGGACTCGACCTCGGTCCGGACGGCGCGGTCCGGCAGATCTGCGTCCCCCGGTCGTCGCTCGACCAGGTCGTCGTACGACACGCCGGGATGCCTCAACTCGGACTCGAGACCGGTCTTCCGAAGAAGCTCTATCTCATACTCTATAGAACGTCGTTTCGCATTTATGCGGTCGCGGCGTGCCGTCGAGATCAGACCGCACCGATGGCCGACGTCCGCCAGCCGCTGATCCGCGTTTCCTTCGCGCAGTATCAGCCGATGCTCGGCCCGCGCCGTGAACATCCGGTAGGGCTCGCCACCTACGCCTCGGGTCACCAGATCGTCGATGAGCACACCGATATAGGCCTGATCGCGGCCGAGTGTCAGCGCTGGACGACCGGCGCATGCCAGCGCGGCGTTCGCGCCGGCCACCAACCCCTGCGCCCCCGCCTCCTCGTATCCGGTAGTCCCGTTGATCTGGCCGGCGTGGAAAAGCCCCCGTATTTCCTTCGTTTCTAGCGTTGGCTCGAGGGCGATCGGATCGATGTAATCATACTCGATAGCGTACCCGGGGCGCACGATCTCCGCCTGCTCCAACCCCTCCATCGAGCGCACCATCTCGTACTGAACATCCAGCGGTAGGCTGGTCGACAGCCCGTTCGGATACACCTCGAACGTCTCCAGACCCTCCGGCTCGAGGAACACCTGGTGCCGAGGTTTGTCGGCAAACCGCACGACCTTGTCTTCGATCGAAGGACAATACCGGGGACCCCGGCCGCTAATTTCACCGGAAAACATCGCCGACTGGTCGAGCGCGGCGCGAACGATCTCGTGGGTCACCGGAGAGGTGTACGTGATGTGGCAAGAGACCTGGCGCTGAAGAATGCCCGCGCTCTCGAACGCGAACGGCACCGGGTCCCGATCACCCGGCTGCTCCGCCAACTGCGAGTAGTCGATCGTCCGACCATCCAGCCGCGGACACGTGCCGGTTTTCAGACGCCCAATCCTAAAACCCAGATCGGTCAATGAAGCGCTCAATCCGAGCGACGAGCGATCCCCGGAGCGGCCGCCTGGATGACTCCGCTTCCCCACGTGCATCCGGCCCTGAAGAAACGTCCCCGTAGTCAGGATGACCGCCCGGCCGGCGATGCGCTCACCGGCTTCAGTCTCGACGCCAACGATCCGATCGCCCTCGACCAGCAGGCGCTCTGCGCTTCCCTGACGCAACGTCAGTCCCGGCGCCCGCGCTACCGCGTCCTTCATCCTCGCTCGATACAGGGCCTTGTCCGCTTGAGCACGCGTGGCGCGTACGGCGGGACCCTTCTTCGTATTCAGCGTCCGGAACTGGATGCCGGTCGCGTCGATGGCCTGCGCCATCTCGCCGCCGAGAGCGTCGATCTCTTTGACCAGATGGCCTTTGCCAATGCCCCCGATCGCGGGGTTGCAGGACATCTGGCCGATCCGGTCGACGTTCTGAGTGAGCATGAGCGTCCGTGCGCCCACCCGCGCCGAGGCCAGCGCGGCTTCGATCCCGGCATGACCTGCACCCACGACGATGACATCGTACTGCTCGCCCACGACTCCCGTATTACCCTGCGACCCGGGTGTGGTCCATGCGCCCTAGAGTCTGCGAACGAACGGGATGTTCGACGCCAAACATTCGCCGAGCCCTGACTTCTGATTGGAGGTAATTGGGAGGTACGCGGGCGAATTTCCGGGTAAATTCCCCGCCGAAACAGGCCTACTTGCCGAGACAGAACTCCGCAAAGACGCGATCGAGAACATCCTCGCTCGAAATCTCGCCCGTGATGGACCCAAGGGCATCGGCGGCGGCCGCCAAGTCGCTCGCGATCAACTCCGTTGGAACTCGTTCCCGGAGCCCGCTTTCCGCACGCGCCAGACCGTCGCTCGCCAAGCGCACCGCATCGCGATGCCGCGCGCGGAACAGCGTGACCTCGCCATCGCCACCTTCGTCCTCACCGCCGAACAGCGCCGCCCCGAGTGCGGACTCGACCGCGTCGAGACCCTCGCGTGTCACCGCACTCACGCGGATCAACTTGGCGCGCGGGAACACGCCCACGATCTCTGACTCCGACAGCTGACACTGGAGATCGCTCTTGTTGACGAGCACGATCACAGCCCGTTCCCCGACGGCCGATGCAACCCTCAGATCGTCGTCGTCGAGCGCCGCGGCGCCATCCAGCACGGCGAGCACACAGTGCGCATCCCCGATGGCGGCGTAGGCGCGCTCGGTACCCGCCTGTTCCACCGGATCGCGCGTGTCGCGAATGCCAGCGGTATCGGCAACCACCATCGCCCCGCCCGGCAGAGCGATGGTAGCCTCGACCACGTCACGCGTCGTACCGGCAATCGGCGTCACGATTGCGCGCTCGCGACCCGCAAGCGCATTCAGCAAGCTCGACTTGCCAACGTTCGGCTTCCCGACGAGCACTGCACGGGCCCCCTCGTACCGGAGTCGCCCGCGCTCGAAACTCGCCACCAGGCGATCGAGCTCCGT
>JAJCZP010000061.1 GCA_029262315.1 Deltaproteobacteria bacterium
CACCGGTAAGCAAGATCAGTGGGGCTTCAGCACATGCCAGCGAAACCAAGTCAAAGCGATGTTGAACTGGAAAAGTTTAAAATCGATGCGGAGACAAAGAGACAGGAGTATCGGCACAACGTACTCAAGGTAATGCTCGGCACCATGATCGTCGGTGTCGCCGCCGCCCTCTTCCCGTTTATGCAACAACTCGCCGAATCCATATTTGCAGAAAGAATCGAAACCATCAAAAAGGATGCGGCAATCGCAACCTTGCGTGAAAAAAACCAGTTGGAAAAGCAAATGGAGGAGTGGCGGCACCAGCTCGCATTAAATCAGGAACAGTTCAGCCAAAGAACCAGCAACCGACAGTACATGGAGTCTTTGGCGACGGAAGCGCGAAGCGAAAGAATTGGGAAACGAATAATTATAGCGGAGTTCTTCTCATTTCTCGCGGAAGACAATGAGCGGCGTACGCAATGGGCGGCGTTCCGGGATCACCTTTACAAACTGCAACTGAAGTTGAACGATGAGCGAACTACGCTGCTCACGACAAGAAACGATCCCAGCGCTACCGAAGCCGACCGTGAGAGCGCGCAGGAACGGCTCGATCAAATTGAACGTCTAGAAAATCCGGATAAAGACACGGCACAGCGACGCACGTGCAATGTACAGAATGAAGGTGTGCTCAGAAAAGCTACCATCAACGATCATCGCATCAGAGAAGTGACGTATTGCCAAGGAGCAAAGATACGGGGAGACCTCTCACCCGAAATCATACTCATACACTCCTCACATAGTTCACAACTATCCCAATCAGTAAACCACTATTTGTCAAACTCAGGATACGCCGTGCATATTGTTATTGGACGAGATGGAACTGCGGTCCAGCTTGCCAGATTTGATCAATGGGGTTCCCACGCGGGCACATCAAAATGGAAGGACAGAACGGGCTTGAGCAGATATTCGGTTGCAATTGAACTGGTAAATTGGGGCAAACTGGGCGGTACGGATAAAGAGCCACGCGCCTGGACTGGTGCAGAGGTGCCTTCCGAGGAAGTGTTCGTCGCCAGCCACAAACACTCACCGAATACGAAGGCTCTGTGGCACGCATACACTAACGAGCAAATCGAGACTCTTTTAGTTTTGATAAAGGCGATTGCAGACACCTACAACATATCGAGAGAGGACATTGTTGGTCACGAGGACGTGTCACCTGGACGAAAGACCGATCCTGGACCCGCTTTCCCGTGGTCGCGCATCGACAAAGCACTTGAAGCCCAGCCTGCGAGCACCGAATAGAAGGGCAATACAATATTTGCCACAATCAAGCTGAATGAGCAGTCGAAACGGAACTCACCATGTCGCCGCTGTTCGACGAAGACGAGATCCTCTGACACGGCACTCTCAACGGTCCCTTCCGCTGTGACCACAGTGCCCTATTGAAGCAGCTTGCGAACCGTATAGGTGCTGATGCGCAGGCACTCTTCGGCACCGTCCTGGTCTGACTTTTCGCCGTCGATGAGCACGAGAGCATGACCCTGATGGATCGCCAAACCTTCGGAGGACGCCGGCAGCGGGCCGGCATGCACCGGCCTTATCCGAGCGCCGTGAGTGAGTTCGCCCGCATCGAAGCGCCACAGGGCATGTTTTTCGGGCCGGTCGACAGCCGGGCCGGCGATGGCCCAGATCGTCTCGTCCGCCAGGGTCAGTTCGCGTACGCCGTTGCCGTTCATATCCAAAAGAGCCACCGCGTCGAACGCGAACGCGTCCCTGGCCTCGACCTGACGCAACAGGACCGCCCATCCGCCGACCAGAGGCGCGCGCAATCCGATCCACACCCGGTCCGAAACCGCCACCGCGCCTTCGAGATTGAGCGCCGCGGCTGCGCTGCAGGCCGCCTCCTTTTGGCTTTTCTTTTCCAACTGGCGCGCAAACTCGGCCTGCGCCTCGCCGCTCTCGATCACCTTGCAAACCGTTTCCTGCAGCATGTCGCGATCCTCGCCGAACAACGCTTCACAGGTGAGGTCGTGCGATTGGACTGGCGGTATGTCCTCCTGGGCGATGCCGTCGGTGTCCAGCCGGCCCTGGGCAAACCGCAGCCGCTGGTTCTTGATCTTGCAGGCCTTGTTGGTGCTGTGCGACCCGTAGATCACCACTTCGCCGTTCGACAGGGGCGCGATCGCTTCGATGTCTTCGATGCGGAACTTCTTGTCCTCTTCGACCGGCAACAGCGATTTCAGCGCGAACTTACGCAGTTTCGTCAGCGTAAACTCGCCATTGTCAGCGTCCACGCCGTAGAGATAGACGTGCTTTTCCTTCTCATTGTCGCCGACAAGCAGACACTGATCGGCTTCGCCGTCCGGGCAATCCACAAGTGCCGCCGCGGACGCCTCGCATACGGGATAGCCTCCCAGCGACAGCTCGGATTGAGCGTACAGGTGATCGTTCGCCGACAGCGTAAAGGTCATCAGCGCGGCGCCGGCCAGGCCGGCCATTCGGCATGCGTAAGTGAATATCGTCATCTGAAGTGCCCCCTCAGTTTTGAGCGCCGTCCTCGGCGCGACCTCCGATCATTGCACGCCTGAGGCTCCAACGCCAGTTAGGCGCGACACATGAGGCGGCTCACTGCGGGATGTTCGCCAGCCACTGGAAGGCCGGCAGGAGCCAGTTGACCGGCCTCCAGATCAACCAGTCGAACAGGCTGATGGTGACGCCGAACTGCCGTCCGATCATCGGCAGCAGGAACATCGCGCCGATCAGGATGATGAATCCGAACCGCTCAAGCCGCGCCAGCGGCAGGGCGAGCGGCCTCGGCAACAGGCCGACCGCGATCCGGCCGCCGTCGAGCGGCGGCAGCGGCAGCATGTTGAAGACCGCAAGCAGAAGATTGATGATGATCGAGAAATAGAGCATCTGCGCCGTCCACTGCACCGCCTCGGACACGGTGAACATCGACAGGACATTGATCAGCACGGCGGACATCGCCGCGATCGCGATGTTCATGGCCGGTCCCGCCGCCGCCACCAGCACC
>JAJCZP010000062.1 GCA_029262315.1 Deltaproteobacteria bacterium
AGAGCGAAGTGATGAGCAATGCCCTCACCAAGAAGGAGATGGGTCAGATCCGGCGCGATCGCGACAAGCTGATGTTGTCTCTCGGTGGTATCCGCGACATGAAGAAGCTTCCGGATGCGCTCTTCGTGGTTGATCCGAAGCGTGAAGAGATCGCCGTCAAGGAAGCCAACAAGCTCGGCATTCCGGTGGTCGGTGCGGTCGACACCAACTGTGATCCTGACGTGATCGACTTCAAGATTCCTGGCAACGATGACGCCATTCGTGCCATTCGCCTGTTTTGCGCGGCGGCGGCCGATGCGTTGATCGAAGGGCGCGCCGAGCATGACGAGCGCGAGCTGGGTGCCGCCGAAGGCGAGGCCGAAGGCGACAGCCAGGGCGAAGCGGCCCCGGTCGTCGAGACGGTCGTGGCCGAAGAGCCGGCGCCATCGGAGCCCGTGGGGGGCGAGGTCGGATGAGCGAGGTTACCGCACAGCTGGTGAAGGATCTTCGCGAGAAGACCGGTGCTGGATTCATGGACTGCAAGGCGGCGCTCGTCGAGAGTGGTGCCGATGTCGACGCTGCCGTACGTTATCTCCGGGAGCGCGGGCTTGCCGCGGCGGCCAAGAAGGCCGGGCGGGCCACGTCGGAAGGGTTGGTCGCGTCGTACATCCACGCTGGAGGCAAGATCGGCGTCTTGATGGAGGTCGCGTGTGAGACCGACTTCGTCGCGCGCACCGACGACTTCCAGAGGCTCGTGCGGAACCTGTCGATGCAGGTGGCGGCGACGCGTCCAGTGCACGTGGCGCGCGAGGACGTCCCCGAAGAGGAGATCGCGCGCGAGCGTGAGATCTACGCTGCCCAGGCCGAGCAGTCGGGCAAGCCGCCACAGGTTGTTACGAAGATGGTCCAGGGGAAGGTCGAGAAATACTTCGGCGAGATCTGTCTGCTGGAGCAGGACTATGTCAAAGAGCCGGGCAAGGTCGTGAGCAAGGTCATCGCCGACGCCATTGCTACGCTCGGCGAGAACATCACCGTCCGCCGGTTCGTGCGCTTCCAACTGGGAGAGGGCATTGACCAAAGCCAAGGCGATGACGGGAACTCGCAAGCGTAGCGGGGCTCGCTCCCGAGTTCGCACTTCCACCGCGTCGGGGGCTGCCGCGTCGAGTCCCCCCCTCCAGTATCGACGTGTGCTGCTGAAGATCAGCGGCGAGGCGCTGGCGGGCGAGGCCGGCTTTGGGATCGGTCCCGAGGCCGTCGGTACCTTTGCCCGCGAGCTGCAGGAGGTCCATTCCCACGGGTGTGAGCTTGCGCTCGTCGTCGGCGGCGGCAACATCTTCCGTGGGCTGACCGGAAGTGCCTTCGGTGTCGACAGGGCCACGGGCGACTACATGGGGATGCTCGCCACGGTCATCAACAGCCTGGCGCTCCAGAACGCACTCGAAGCTCTCGGAGTCCCCACGCGCGTGCTCTCGGCGATCGACATCCAAGAGGTCGCAGAGCCCTACATTCGTCGGCGCGCGACCCGACATCTGGAGAAGGGCCGCGTGGTGATCTTCGCGGCCGGCACGGGCAATCCGTACTTCTCGACCGATACGGCCGCGAGCCTACGGGCAATGGAGATCGGGGCCCAGGTGATTCTGAAGGCGACCAAGGTCGATGGCGTGTATAGCGCCGATCCGAAGAAGGATCCCCGTGCGGTCAAGTACAAGGATCTGAGCTACATCGATGTCCTGAATCAGGGGCTGAAAGTCATGGACTCGACGGCGATCTCGCTCTGCATGGACAACGAGCTTCCGATCATCGTCTTCAACCTGCTGACCCCCGGCAACATCAGCAAGGCCGTGGGGGGGCAGTCGATCGGCACGTTGGTGCACGCCGGACCGGCGACCGGTCGGACGCGCGGGGCGCGCCGCGCGAGGAGCTGAAGATGTCCTCGATCATCGACGACTGTCGCCAGGAGATGGCGCAGACCATTACGATCATGAAGCGAGACCTCGCGCGTTTGCGAACGTCGCGAGCGACGACGGCACTGCTCGACGGTATCGTGGTTGACTACTACGGTGCGAAGACGCCGCTGAACCAATTGGCGACGGTCGTCGTTCCCGAACCGCGTCTGCTGGTCATCCAGCCGTTCGACCGTTCGGCGATGAGTGAGATCGAGCGGGCGATCCAGCAGTCCGATCTCGGGCTGACGCCGGCCAACGATGGGAAGATTATCCGTATTCCCATTCCAGAGCTTACCGAGGAGCGTCGGCGCGAGATGGTGAAGCATCTCCGGAAGACGGCCGAGGAGTTTCGGGTATCACAGCGCTCGCATCGTCGGGACGCCATCGAGATGCTGAAGGAGCTCCAGAAGGAGAAGGAGATCACCGAGGACGAGCTCAAGAAGAGTCAGGAGCAGATCGACCACGTCACGAAAGAGTACGTCGACAAGATCGACGAACTCTTGAAGACCAAAGAAGAGGAGATCATGGCCGTCTGATGGTCGAGATCGACAAAGAGCGCTTGCCGCGCCACGTCGCGATCATCATGGACGGGAACGGTCGTTGGGCTACGCAACGCGGGCTCAACAGGATTGCGGGTCATCGCCGCGGCAAGGATTCCGTGAAGGACGTCGTCGAGGCGGCGCGTCGCCTCGGCATCGAGTACCTGAGCCTGTACGCCTTCTCGAGTGAGAACTGGCAGCGTCCGAAGACGGAAGTCCAGGCGTTGATGCGTTTCTTGCGTCACTACCTCGCGTCCGAGATCAAGCGCATGATGAAACACGGCATCCGCCTCGAGGCGATCGGCAACTTGCGACGGTTGCCGCCCGAGGTGCAGACCGCGTTGCGAAAGGCCATCCATCAAACGCGTGACAACGACGGCATGACGGTCGTGCTTGCCGTCAGCTACGGCAGCCGCGAGGAGATTACGGAGGCGGCACGGAGCATTGCCGCGGAAGTGCACCGGGGCGAGCTCGCTCCCGACGAGGTCACCGAAGAGCTTGTGGCCTCACGCCTGAGCACCGCGGGCATTCCCGACCCCGATCTGCTCATTCGCACGAGCGGCGAGATGCGGGTCAGCAACTTTCAGCTCTGGCAGATCGCCTACACCGAGATCTACGTCACCGATACGCGCTGGCCGGACTTCCGCGAGCAGAACTTCCTCGAGGCGATCGCGCACTACCAACAGCGGGAGCGCCGTTTTGGGCGCACCCAAGAGCAGACCAAGCTGCGTGCTGCGCACTAGACTCGCCACTGCGGCGGTCGCGCTTCCGCTTCTCGTCTGGCTGGTCATCTGGAACCCGTGGTCCCTGTTCATCTGGCTCGTGGCCGGCGCCACGCTCGTTGGGGTGACGGAGTATAGCGCGATGGCCTTCCCCGACAGTCGGCTGGACCGGCTGTTCAGTGTGGCCGCGGGGGCCCTGCTGCTGGCGACGATGTTCGAGCCAACGCAAGAGCGTTTCGCGATGGCGCTCGCCGCGGTCGTCGTCTCGGGCTTGATCATCGGGCTGTTCCGTTCCGACGAGCAGCGGCACGCCGCCGAGGCTCTCGGGCTGACGCTGCTCGGCATCTTGTACGTGGCGTTCTTGTTGCCCCACTACGCGTGGATGCACGCACTTCCCGATCCGCTGCTCCCGAGAGACGCCGTGGATGTGCCGCCAGGCGGGTGGCGCTGGGTGACGCTCACGATCGTCGTTGCCATGTCTGGGGACGTTGGTGGCTATTTCGGCGGTCGATAT
Organism: Deltaproteobacteria bacterium; assembly: GCA_029262315.1. Lineage (GTDB taxonomy): Bacteria > Desulfobacterota > Binatia > UTPRO1 > UTPRO1 > JAJCZP01. The sequence continues at coordinate 3,701 of JAJCZP010000062.1, forward strand.
TTCGGTCGCCGGAAGCTGATGCCGTCGGTCAGTCCCGGGAAGACCGTCGAGGGCAGTATTGGCTCGGTGCTGTGCAACATGGTGGGTGGAGTAGTCTGCAAGCTGGTGTTCTTTCAGTCACTCGGCTGGGGAGAGGTCATTGTCCTCAGCCTCGCGGCCGGGTCGCTCTCGCAGGTCGGAGACCTCTGCGAGTCGAAGATCAAGCGTTCCTTTGGCGCCAAGGACTCGGGTTGGATCATCCCTGGGCACGGGGGTGTCCTCGATCGCATTGATAGTCTCGTCTTCCCCGCGCCGCTCGTCTATTATTACGCGAGATTCTTCTTCGGATACTAAAGTAAGGACGGGTCATGGCCTCTATCGCTATCGCCATCGTTATTCTCGGTCTGCTCATCTTTGTGCACGAGCTCGGCCATTTTACCGTTGCCAAGTGGGCAGGGGTGTCCGTCACTCGCTTCTCGCTCGGCTTCGGGCCCCGGCTCTTGACCCGGACCCGTGGCGAGACGGAGTACGCGCTGAGCGCCATTCCGCTTGGCGGCTACGTGAAGATGCTCGGCGAGGACCCCGACGAGGAGGTTGCCGAGTACGACGTGGCGCGATCCTTCGCCGCTCAGTCCCTCGCCAAACGCGCGGCAATCGTCGTGGCCGGCCCCGCGATGAACCTCGTCACGGCGTTCGTCGCCTTCACCGTCGCACTGGCGATCTTCGGTGTCACGACGCCGGTGGAGGGTCCCGAGATCGGCGGCGTCATGGAAGACATGCCCGCGGCCGCCGCCGGCCTGCAGCCGGGGGACACGGTCCTGACGATCAACGGGACCGCGATTGGCTCCTGGAAAGATCTCGCCGGGACGGTGCGGGCAAGCGGTGGCGAGACGCTGACGTTCAACATCCGCCGGGTCGACGGTTCCGAAGAGGCCCTGGTCATCGCGCCGCAGGAGCAGGTCGAGCGTTCGGTCTTTGGCGAGGAGATGGGGAAGGCGTACCTGATCGGCATCGAGCCGGCCCGGCGCGTCGAGCCCGTCTCGTTGCCGTCGGCGGTTGGGCAGGGCGCCTACCAAACCTACTTCTGGATGAAGATGACGCTTCTGAGCATCGTCAAGATTTTTCAGGGTGTCGTCTCCGCGCGGGATCTCGGCGGCCCCATCCTCATCGTGCAGGCGGCCGGCCAGCAGGCGGATCTCGGATTCGAGTATCTCCTGCGCTTCCTCGGCCTGATCAGCATCAACCTCGGCGTGCTGAACCTACTCCCGATTCCCGTGCTCGACGGCGGGCATCTCCTGTTCTTCTCGTTCGAGGCGATCCGGGGCCGCCCGTTGGCCATTCGCCACCGCGAGATGGCGCAGCAGGTCGGACTTTTCTTGCTGCTCGCGCTGATGGTGTTCGTTTTCTACAACGACATCACGCGCATCGTGACCGGCTGAACGCAACGCGAGGTATCATCGGCTGTGGGCGCGCGATCCCGCGTGCCCGTGATCCTGATAGCGAATGTCGGCGGGGCGGGGTACAGCACCAGTCGTGCGGATCTTGGCGATCGATACCTCGACGTGGATGTGCGCGGTAGCACTCCTCCGCGACGGCGTCGTGCTAGCGGCACGGGACGAGCGGGCCGAGAGTCATGCGGCCAAGCTCGCCGAACTCGTCGAGTCGGTGCTTGTCGACGCCGACGCGCGACTCGAGCCGGGCGATGCCATCGCGGTGTCGATCGGTCCCGGATCGTTTACCGGGCTCCGGATCGGGCTCAGTCTTGCGAAGGGAATGGCGTTCGCCGGTGGCCTCCGCGTGATCGGAGTGCCGACGCTCGATGCATGGGCCGTCGCGGCCCCGACGTGGGAAGGGCGGCTGTGCACGGTCCTCGACGCCCGGAAACAGGAAGTGTACGCGGCAGTCTACGAGCGGATGGATGGGCGCGTCGTTCGGTGCGGGGCGCCGTGTGCCCTGGCCGCGGTGCGGCTCGCCGAGACCCTCGCCAGCACGGGAGACCGGGCGTGCACCTTCATCGGCGATGCCGTCGACGTCTACGGCGACGTCTTTCGCGAGGTTCTGGGTCCGCGTGCCGGATTCTTTCCGCCCGGCGGGCACCCACCCCGCGCACGCGCGGTGGGCCTGTTGGGGGCGGGACGGCTGGCCGAGGTCCCGGCGGGCGATCCCCTCGATGCGCTGGTGCCCACCTACGTTCGACCGCCGGAAGCCGAGCTGAAACAGAGCGCCACGGCGCCCTCGCACGCGGCCAACGTCCCGACATTCGTTGACAAGGTGCCAATCCTGTATTAAATCCTAAAACTTTGTGAAATTGAGTACTTGCCCCTCCCATTCGCTTCACTCTCAAGTTCGAAATCACGGGTCAGCGAGAGGAGTGCTGCATGGAATCTAAGGATGAACAGATGATCCTCACCTTGGTGGGTCGGGATCCGGACTTGAAGGCCGCCTACGACGAGCACGTCACGCTCGAGAAGCGTCTCGCCCAGATCGATCACAAGGGATACCTGAACGCCGAGGAAGAGATCGAACGCAAGCGCCTGCAAAAGGTCAAGCTGGCAGGCAAAGATCGCATGATGGAGATTCTCAGCAAGTATCGGCCGTGACCGGATGCCTCGCTCCCGCATTCGGGACTCGGGGTGAAGCGCCCGCGCGCCGGTTGGCACAACGCAGTCCCAGATAGTCGGGAATACCCAAAGGCACGAGGGAGTCCTTCACGCGTCTCCCCAGCAGATCCGTGGACACGAGCACCTGGGGCTCATGGGCACGTGGTCGCAAAGCAGGCACGAAATGACTCACACGATATCGATTCTGGTCGAGAACGAGTTCGGCGTTCTGGCGCGCGTCTCCGGCATGTTCAGCGGCCGGGGCTTCAACATCGAGAGCCTGTCCGTCGCGCCCACGCTGGATTCCACCGTCTCGCGGATCACGCTGGTCACCACGGGTGATGACGCCGTGTTGGCGCAGATCGTCAAGCAGTTGAACAAGCTCGTTCCGGTGATTCGCGTGTCCGACTTCAACGACACCGGTAACGTCGAACGCGAACTCGTGCTCGTGAAAGTGCGCGCCGATGCCGCCTCGCGGGGCGAGTTGATGAACGTGATCGACATCTTCCGCGGCAAGGTCATCGACGTTGGCCCCGAGTCGTACATCATCGAGATCACCGGCGGGGAGGGGAAGATCGACGCGATTCTCGAGTTGCTCAAACCGCTCGGGATTCTCGAGATCGTGCGCACCGGACGTGTGGCGATGTTTCGTGGAACGCAGACCCTTCGCACCCCGGAAGGCAAGGAGAAAGTGGCATGAAGGTTTATACCGAGCGCGATGCTGATCTCGCCAACATCACCGGCAAGAAGGTCGCCGTCATTGGCTATGGTAGTCAGGGGCATGCGCATGCCCTCAACCTGAAGGACAGTGGTGTCGACGTCGTCGTCGGCCTGCGTGCGGACAGCGCGTCGAAAGCGAAAGCCGAGGCCGCTGGCCTGAAGGTGCTCCCGACGGCCGAGGCCGCGGCGTGGGGCGACGTCGTGATGGTGCTGGTTCCAGACGAGCTTGCGGGCGACATGTACGTCGAGGAGATCGCGTCGGGCCTCAAGCCGGGGAAGTTTCTCGCGTTCGGGCACGGGTTCAACATCCACTTCAAGCGGATCGTGCCGTCGGCCGACATCAATGTTTTCATGATCGCTCCGAAAGGGCCTGGGCATCTGGTGCGGAGCGAGTACCAGGCCGGCCGGGGAGTGCCGTGCCTACTGGCGGTGGAGCAGGATCCCAGCGGCACGACACAGCAGGTCGGTCTGGCGTACGGGGCCGCCATCGGCGGAGCGCGTGCGGCCATCATCGAGACCACTTTTCGTGAGGAGACCGAGACCGACCTCTTCGGCGAGCAGGCCGTCCTCTGCGGCGGGCTGACCGAGCTCATTCGCGCTGGCTACGAGACCCTCGTCGAGGCCGGGTATGCGCCCGAGATGGCGTACTTCGAGTGCGTGCACGAGGTGAAGCTGATCGTCGACCTCATCTACGAGGGTGGCATCGCCAACATGCGCTACTCGATCAGCAACACCGCCGAGTACGGCGACATGACGCGCGGCAAGAAGGTCATCGGTCCCGAGGCGCGTACGGCGATGAAGCAGATCCTCTCCGACATCCAGAGCGGCAAGTTCGCTGAAGAGTGGATCACCGAGCACAAATGTGGTTCTCCGCATTTCGGCGAGCTGCGTAAGGAAGGTGAGCATCATCCCGTCGAGAAGGTGGGCGCGACGCTTCGTGGTCTGATGCCCTGGCTTGGCTCGAACCGGCTCGTCGACAAAGCACGAAACTGACATCGTGCGTTTGGCTCCTGAGGGGCGACGCTACATCGTCATTGGATGCATAGCGACGGCGCTGGCCGCGTTCTACGGCGCGTGGCCGGTGGCCGCCGTGGCGGGTGTGTTCACCCTCTTCTTCCTCAATTTCTTTCGCGATCCCGAGCGCACGACGCCGCCGGGCGACGAGCTCGTCACCTCACCGGCCGACGGCAAGGTCGTGGCCGTGCTCGACGACGTGGAGGAGCCGCGCTTCCTCAAGCAGACCTGTCGGCGGGTGAGCATCTTTATGTCGCCGCTGAACGTGCACGTGAACCGGTTGCCGGTCACCGGACGGGTCGTGGCGGTGGAGCATACGCCCGGCCGCTTTCACGCCGCCTACCTCGACAAGGCATCGGAATTCAACGAACGGAACGCGGTGGTCGTCGAAGACGCGCGGGGTGAGCGCATCGTATTCGTGCAGATCGCCGGCCAGCTGGCGCGGCGGATCGTTTGTCGCATCGCGCCCGGTGAGGACGTGCGGCGCGGCGAGCGCTACGGCATGATCATGCTGGGCTCACGGCTCGACCTCTATCTTCCGCGAGGTGTAGATATCCGCGTGAAAGTGGGGGACCATGTGGCGGCAGGAACATCGGTGATCGGAGCCTACACATGAGACGGCGGATGCGATTGATCCGCCGGCGCCGCGAGCGCGCGGGGGACGGCGCGCCGGAGCGCCTGCCCAACGAACCGCTCTACCGTGGCGTCTACCTGCTGCCGAACCTGATCACGACGTGCGGCTTGTTGGCGGGATTCTATTCCATCATCGCGACGGTCGATGGTGCCTTCGAGATGGCGGCGATTGCGATCATGGTGGCCGGCGTGTTCGACGGTCTCGATGGACGCGTGGCGCGGCTCACGAAGTCGACGAGCCGTTTCGGGGTCGAATACGATTCGTTGGCCGATCTCATCGCGTTCGGGGTTGCGCCGGGCGTGCTCGCGTACAAGTGGGCGCTCGAGCCCTGGGGCACGTGGGGCTGGCTCGCGGCGGCGCTCTTCGTCGCCTGTGGCGCGCTTCGGCTCGCCCGTTTCAATGTGCAGGCCGAGGCCGAGGTCGCGAGCGGCGATGGCGACGGCTTCATCGGCCTCCCGATCCCAGCCGCGGCGGCCACCGTGGCCTCGACGGTGCTGGTTTATTACTTTCTCGGCGGTGAGGGGGCGACCCACAAGCACATTATCTTGCTCGTGGTCATTTACGCACTGGCGGGACTCATGGTAAGTAGTATTAGCTACGTGAGTCCCAAAGGCGTCCGGTTCAATCCGCGTCAGCCCTTATGGACCCTCGTCGCGCTGATCGTTGGACTAGGACTCGTGATCGCACAACCACAAATAATCTTCTTCACGGCGTTTCTCCTCTACGCCCTATCCGGCCCGGTGGCTTGGATCCTAGGACGCCTAGGATATCGAGGCTACCGGGAGCGTCGGCGGGCACGGGTGCGGGCCGACGATTCGCGTAACCACCCCACTGGGACACGCAGGGGGATACGTAGAATCGGCTGAGCCTCTCGCAACTGTGAGATCACATTCCCGCTGGCGCCGCTGCGTCACGCGGGATTTTTTGTTTGTGGGGCCGGAAACGAGGCGAAGAATCATGCACACGATCGATCAAGACACGGTTCAGATATTCGATACGACACTGCGCGATGGCGAGCAGTCGCCGGGCGCCTCGATGAACGTCGAGGAGAAGGTCGCGATCGCGCGGCAGCTCGAGCAGTTGGCGGTCGATGTGATCGAAGCCGGGTTCGCGGCTTCTTCCGAAGGAGACTACGACTCTGTCGCGCGAGTCGCGGAGGCGGTGACGCATCCGATCGTGCTCAGTCTCTCGCGGACCAAAGAGGGAGACATCGAGCGGGCGGTGCGGGCGGTCGAGAAGGCCAAGCATCCCGGTATCCACATCTTCATCGCCACCTCCGACATTCATCTGCAGCACAAGTTGATGATGAGCCGTCAGGAGGTGCTGGACGCAGCGGCGTGGGCGATCGGGTACGCCAAGAAGTACGTCGACTACATCGAGTTCTCCGCCGAGGACGCATCGCGGAGCGATCGCGACTATATGACCCAGGTCTTCGCCGAGGTGATCAAGGCCGGGGCCGCGACGCTCAATGTTCCGGATACGACCGGCTACGCGCTCCCCGAGCAGACCGAAGAGCTGTTCACGTACCTGATCTCGAGCACCCAGGGTGGGCGCGACGTGCGGTGGAGCGCGCATTGTCACAACGACCTCGGCATGGCCGTCGCCAACTCACTGGCCGCGGTGAAGGCCGGGGCGCGACAGGTCGAATGCACTGTGAACGGCCTCGGCGAGCGCGCCGGGAACGCCCCGATGGAGGAGATCGTCATGGCGCTGAAGACGCGTCAGGACTTCTTTGGCCTCCGTACCAACGTCGTCTCCGAGCAGATCTATCCGGCGAGTCGGTTGGTATCGCAGGTGACCGGCATCCCGATTCCGATCAACAAGCCCATCGTCGGTGACAACGCGTTTGCGCACGAGGCCGGTATTCACCAGGACGGCGTCCTCAAGAACAAGATCACCTACGAGATCATGCGACCCGAGACGGTGGGGGTGGCGTCCAATCGCCTGGTGCTCGGGAAGCACTCGGGACGCCATGCGTTTCACGAGCGACTCCAGCAGCTGGGACTCGCCGCGCCCGAGGTCGACATGAACAAGGCGTTCAGCCGCTTCAAGGCGCTCGCCGACAAGAAGAAGAGCGTCTACGACGAGGACCTGGTCGCCATCATCGCCCAGGAGTCGGTGCGCGCGGACGATCGGTACACGCTGGCCTATCTGAACGTGACCTTCTCCAGTGAGGCGGTGCCGCAGGCGACCGTGAAGATTCGTGTCGACGGCGAGGAGCGGATAGAGCACTCGACGGGAGACGGCATGGTGGATGCCTGCTATAGCGCCATCAAGCGGGCCACGCGGCCCGACTGTCGGCTCGAGCGGTATGCGGTCAAAGGCATTACCGGTGGCACCGATGCGCAGGCCGAGGTGTCGTGCCTCGTCCGCGACGGTGACCGGACGTCGACCGGGCAGGGCGCCCACACCGACGTGATCATGGCGAGCGCGCTCGCGTTTCTGAATGCACTGAACAAAATCGAGTATCAGCAGCGTTACGCCGAGCGCGTGCGCGTGGAGGGGCCCTGACCATGCCGATGACCATGACCGAGAAGATCCTGGCGCGAGCCTCCGGGCGGACCGAGGTCGGTCCCGGCGACAACGTGTGGGTCAATGTCGATACCTTGATGACTCACGACGTGTGTGGTCCGGGCACGATCGGCATTTTCAAGCGCGAGTTTGGGAAGAACGCCAAGGTGTGGGACCCCGAGAAGGTCGTGATCATTCCCGATCACTACATCTTCACGAGCGACGACAAGTGCCATCGGAACGTCGACATCTTGCGCGAGTTCGTGCGTGAGCAGGGAATTCCAAACTACTACGACGTTGGCACGAAGGACTACAAAGGCGTCTGCCACGTCGCACTTGCGCAGGAAGGCCATACACGTCCGGGCGAGGTGCTGTTCGGGACCGACTCGCATACGTGCATGGCGGGGGCGTTCAATCAGTTTGCCACCGGCATCGGCAACACCGATGCCGCGTTCATTCTCGGGACCGGCAAGCTGCTCGTGAAGGTGCCGCCGACCATGCGCTTCGACTTCGACGGGGAGTTCCCGCCATACGTGATGGCCAAAGACGTCATCCTCCACGTCATCGGCGACATTGGGGTCGCGGGCGCGACCTACAAGGCGATGGAGTTCGGGGGCGACGCGATCAAGCGCCTCACGATGGAAGAGCGCATGACCGTCTGCAACATGGTGATCGAGGGGGGCGGCAAGAACGGTGTCATCGATGCCGATGAGACGACGTTCGAGTATGTGCGGGCGCGGACGCAGAAGCCGTTCGAGCCGGTAGTGGGAGATCCCGGTGCGGCGCACGTCTTCGCCAAGCGCTACGACGCGAGTACCATCGAGCCGACGGTGGCCAGGCCCCATTCGCCCGACAACAAGGCGCGGGCGCGTGAACTCGGCGACGTGCGAGTGACGCGGGCCTACATCGGGTCGTGCACCGGCGGCAAGATTACCGACTTCATCAATGCCGCGGAGATCATGCGCGGTCGCCGTGTCGCGGTCGATACGTTTCTGGTGCCGGCCACGACCGAGATCGCCGAGGGGCTTCGCACCGAGAAGGTCGGGGGTGAAACCCTGCACGCGATTTTCGAGGCGGCCGGTTGCAAGCTCTCGGCCGATGCGTCGTGTGCCGCGTGTCTTGGCGGTCCCAAGGATACCTTCGGGCGCATCAATGGCCCCGAGGTGTGCATCTCGACGACCAATCGTAATTTTCCGGGGCGCATGGGCTCGAAGGAGGGGCAGGTGTACCTGGCCTCGCCTTACACCGTGGCCGCCTCGGCTGTGACCGGGCGCATCACCGACCCGAGGGAGTTCCTGCAATGACGGCGAGCAGTAAGATTCGTGGCAAGGTCTTCGTGCTGGGCGACAACATCGACACCGACCAGATCATTCCGGCGGAGTATCTGAATCTCGTCCCGACCATTCCCGAAGAGTACGAGAAGCTCGGGAGCTACGCGCTGATCGGGCTGCCGGATGGCCAGGGGCGTTTCGTGCCTGAGGGCGAAGCGAAGACCCCGTATTCCATCGTGTTGGCCGGCCGGAACTTCGGCTGCGGATCGTCGCGCGAGCATGCCCCGATCGCGCTCGGCGCTGCCGGTGGTAAGGCGGTCGTGGCGGAGTCGTATGCGCGCATCTTCTTCCGGAACTGCGTCGCGACCGGCGAGCTCTATCCCGTCGAAAGTCCGGTGCGGTTGGTCGACGAGTTCCAGACCGGTGACGAGGCGGAGATCGATCTCGATGAGAATGCGATTACCAATCTTCGTAGCGGCACGCGATTCGAGCTGAACGCGCTCGGTGACGCGCGTCCGGTCATTGATGCGGGGGGACTGTTCGCCTACGCGCGCGAGACCGGCATGATTCCTCACTCGGCATGAGCGATCGCAAGTTCAACGTTGCGGTCGTCGGCGCTACGGGCGCCGTTGGCACAGAAGTGGTCAAGGTGCTGGCCGAGCGGGCGTTCCCGATTGCCGAGCTCCGCCTGTTCGCGTCGGAGCGGAGCGCGGGATCGAGCGTGGGGTACGGTGATCGCGAGGTAGAGGTCGAGCTTCTCGATGAGGATGTCTTCGCCGGAATCGATCTTGCGTTCTTCTGTGCGGGCGGTGAGGTGAGCGCGCGGTTCGTGCCGATCGCGACCGAGGCGGGTGCGATCGTGATCGACAAGAGCAGTGTGTTCCGGATGGATCCGGACGTGCCGCTGGTCGTTCCCGAGGTGAATGCCGCCGACATCGCCGAGCGCGGGCGCGGTATCATCGCCAGTCCCAACTGTACGACGATTCCGATGGTGGTCGCGCTGAAGCCGCTCATGGACGAGGCGGGGCTCGAGCGCCTCGTGGCGTCGAGCTATCAGGCCGTGTCGGGCGCCGGCAAGCAGGGCGTCGACACGCTCTCGATGGAGACCGTGAATGTCATGAACATGCGCGCGCCTCGCACCGACGCGGACGGCCCCTCGGTCTTTCCGCATCGGATCGCGTTCAACTGCATTCCGCAGGTCGACAGCTTTCTCGCCGACGGCTCGACGAAGGAAGAGGTGAAGGTCATCGCCGAGAGTCGCCGAGTGCTGCATCACGAGGAGCTGCCGGTCTCGGTGACCTGTGTTCGGGTGCCGACCTTTTACGGCCATGGTGTGGCGCTCACCTTCGAGACCACGGAGAAGCTCGAGGCCGAGGACGCGCGACGACTGCTGCGCGGTGCCCCGGGCGTCATCCTGGCCGATGGTGGCGAGGCGATGCCGTATCCGACACCCGCTGATGTGGGCGGTACGGATGCTGTGTTTGTCGGGCGCGTCCGGAACGATCCGATGGTCCCGTGCGGACTGCAGCTCTGGGTCGCCGCGGACAACGTCCGCAAGGGGGCGGCGGTGAACGCGGTGCAGATCGCCGAGATTGCGGCGCGCGAGCTGTAGCGGGACCGTACGTTTGTGGATCGAAGTCGCGGGGCGGATCCGGGTATAACGAGTTAGTGCGGTATCGGCTAATCGTCGAGTACGATGGGACGGGCTACCACGGGTGGCAGTTGCAGCCGAACGGCCGCACGGTCCAGGGGGCCCTGGAGGAGGCGTTGGCGACCCTCTTCGGGGAGCCTATTCGAGTGCACGCATCGGGGAGAACCGATGCGGGGGTGCACGCCGCAGGGCAGGTGGTCGCGTTTCGCGTCGCAACGGTGCGCGACTGTCGCCAGATCCGTACCGCGCTGAACGCGCTCACGCCGCGCGACATCTCGGTGCGTGAGGTGACGGAAGTCGCCGACGATTTCGATCCGCGCCGACATGCACGCAGTCGCGTGTACGAGTACCGCATCTGGAACGAGCCGTGGCCGTCGGCCTTCTGGCATCGATATGCATGGCACGTGTCGCGGAGCCTCGATGCTCGTGCCATGCGCCGCGCCGCGACCGTGCTCTCGGGCGAGCACGACTTCTCGTCGTTTCGGTCCGCCGATTGCAACGCCAAGACGCCCATCCGACGCGTCCTCCAGAGCGGAGTCACCGAGGCCGAGAACATGCTCGTCTACCGGGTGCACGCCAACTCGTTTCTTCAGCACATGGTCCGCGCCATCGTTGGCACGCTGGTGCAGGTCGGGACGGGTGACCTGCCGGCGGACGCCATGGCGGAGATCCTCGCCAGCCGAGACCGTGGCCGCGCCGGCCCGACGGCGCCCGCCCGGGGGCTGACGTTGGTCGCCGTCAGCTACGAGTGAGCGTCGGAACGGCATGTGGGGCGACCGAGTGTGCAGTGCTCGCCAGGTGACCCGCTTCGATGCGGAGGCGCATCATCCGACGAGCGGATTCTTCGCCTTCAATCGCGGAAAGCGGCTGAAGTCTCGGTCAGCCGTCCATAGCTCGTCGACGCCATTGGCGGCACAGATAGCCGCGATCCGTGCGTCGTGAACCTGGGGGCCTGAGATACGGCTCCGCTCGATTGTGTCCTTGAGGTGGGTCCAGTGATCGGCGGATTCTGCGAGCAGTACCAGGTTCGGCGCCTCGATCCACGCGGCGACCTGGTCGAGCGCGTTTCGTAGTGGTGTGGCGGGCTTGTAAATGTGGGGATGCGTGACCACGCCCAGGAACTCGTGGATGCACGGCCAGGGGATCGCCCATGGGGAACGGCCCGTCGCCAGTTGCTCCACGCAGGCGTACGCGCCCCGGTGTGAGGGGGCGTCCTCCCGATGTGCGTATACCAACAGATTTGTGTCGACGGCGATCAACCTCCCCGACCCTCGTAGATACGATCGCGGATGCGTTCCCACGAACCGCTGCCGACATCAGGATGCAGCCCCTTGCCTTTGAAGCTGGCGCGGCGGAGGCGAAACGGGCGTGGCGTCACGCGTTTGCCAAGGGTGTCGCGGAGACCCTCTTCGATCAATGCACGCACAGTCGTCTGCTCCTCCTGGGCAAGCTTCTTGACCGCTGACAGCAATGCGTCGGCGATCTCCACCGTTGTTTTCATATGGGTACCCATATCGCTATACCCATACCGACGCAAGGCGGAAAGGGACGAGAGCGGCTTCGAGCAATACTCTCAGTCTCGGCGTCGGGCGTCGCGGGTACTCGTACCGGATTCGGCGGGTGTGTCTCCGCCCTTCGCGTGCCGTGATGCGCGCAGCCGCGTGCCGATCTCCACTTCGGCGCCGCGGTCGGTGGGTTCGTAGAAACGACGGCCCTCGAGCTCCGTTGGGAGGCAGTCCTGCTCGACGATCCCGCCTGCGTGATCGTGCGGGTAACGATAGTTGGCGCCGTAGCCGAGTCCCTTCATGAGCGCCGTTGGAGCGTTCCGGAGCGCCTTTGGGACGGGGAGGGCGCCGTGCTGTTTCACGGCCTCGGTTGCACCGTGCAACGCGGTGAGAGCGGCGTTCGATTTCGGAGCCGACGCCAAGTAGGTCACGGCCTGCGCAAGAGGAATCCGCCCTTCGGGCAAGCCGACGAAGTGGAAGGCGTCCTTGGCGGCGAGGGCCACCTGCAGGGCCTGCGGGTCGGCGTTACCGATGTCCTCGGCGGCGAAGATGATCATGCGTCGTGCCACGAACATTGGATCCTCCCCGGCTTCCAGCATACGCATCATCCAATAGATGGCGGCGTCGGGATCGGTGGCGCGCATGCTTTTGATGAACGCCGAAATGACGTTGTAGTGTTCCTCGCCGCCTTTGTCGTAGCGGAGCGCCTTCTGCTGCAGCGCTTGTTCGAGGGCGGGGAGATCGAGCGTCGTCTGTTTCCGTTGCTTCGCGAAGCTCGCTGCGACCTCGAGAGTGCCGAGCGCGATGCGCGCGTCGCCGTGCGCCTGCTCGGCGAGGAACGTGCGCGCTTGATCGGTGATCGTCAGCGCGATGCCGAGGGTGTCGGCCGAGCCCGCGAGCGTGCGATCGATCACGAGGCCCAGCTCCTCGGCCGTCAACGACTCGAGGACCAGGACCCGTGTTCGGGAGAGCAGGGGCGCGATGACTTCGAACGAAGGATTCTCGGTCGTGGCGCCGAGTAGCACGATGGTGCCGTCTTCGACGTGCGGGAGGAAGGCGTCCTGCTGTGCCTTGTTGAAGCGATGGATCTCGTCGACGAACAGAATCGTCGCGGTCCCGTGGAGGCGTTGACGATCGCGGGCCTGCTCGACCAGTTCGCGGAGTTCGCGGACGCCCGACAGCACCGCCGAGAAGGTGACGAAATCCGCATCGGCAGCCCCGGCGAGAATGTGGGCCAGCGTGGTTTTCCCGGTGCCGGGGGGGCCCCAGAGGATCAGCGAGTGGATCGTCTTGCTTTCCACCATTTCGCGGACGATGCGACCGGGGCCCAGCAGATGTTTCTGGCCCACGAATTCGTCGATCGTCGTCGGCCGCATCCGCTCGGCAAGCGGCGCGCGGCGCTTCCGCTCGCGCTCGGCAGGTGCCGAGAAGAGGTCGGGGCTCGTTGTTCGTCGTGCCACGAGGGCGGACCGTAGCACAGGCGCGGCGGGACTTCCCGTGCGGCGGGCGACGTCTCCGGGCGGCCCCTCACCGGCACCTGTTGCGGCGGCGCGCGCCCCGCCATACACCTGAGTGTCATGCCTCCAGCGCCCAAGATCATCGGGGTGGTCGTCCGGCGGGAAAACCCAGCGGCGGTGACCTTCGCCCGGACCTTGGTCGCACGCCTCGGCTCACGCGGTGTAACGGTCTTGGTCGAGCCGGAGCAGGCCGACCTTGCCGGGGCGCGTACCGTCGAGAAGACGGCGATGGTGGCGCAGGCCGATCTGATCATTTCTCTGGGCGGCGACGGCACGCTCCTGAGTGTGGCCCGCCTCTCGGCCACGCCCGAACTTCGCGTCCTCGGCGTCAATCTCGGGGCCCTCGGTTTTCTCACCGAGGTGACGATGGACGACGCGCTGGCCGCCACCGACCGGGTGTTCGCGGGCGAGTACCGGCTCGATCACCGGACGACGCTGGCTGTTCGCGTGCGTCGCGGCGACGAGATCGTGGCCGAGTCGCAAGTGTTGAACGATGCGGTCATCAACAAGAGCGCGCTTGCCCGGATCCTCGACCTCACGGCCTCGGTCGATGGCGAGTATCTCTGCGTCTACAAAGCGGACGGCCTCATCGTGGCCACGCCGACCGGCTCGACGGCGTACTCGCTGTCCGCCGGCGGCCCGGTCGTGGCGCCGTCGGTCGGTGTCATTCTGCTGGCGCCGATCTGTCCCCATACGCTCACCCAGCGCCCGCTCGTTCTCTCGGACTCGGCCGTGGTGCGGGTCGAGCTCGCGGCACGCGATAGCGGAATAGCGCTCACCCTCGACGGGCAGGAAGGCGTTCCGCTCGTGACCGGCGACGTGATCGAAGTGGAGAAGTCCCCCCACGGCGTCGCCCTGGTACGGACCGGACCGCGAAGCGCGCTCACCGTGCTCCGCGAGAAGTTGCACTGGGGCGAGCGCTAAAGCGCGATCGTCGAGCATGCTGGCCGAGCTTCGCATCCGAAACCTCGCGGTCATTGAAGATCTCGAGATCGGTTTTGAACCGGGCTTCAACGTCATCACCGGCGAGACCGGCGCTGGGAAGACGATTCTCATGCGTGCGCTCGGACTGCTGCTCGGCGACCGCGGCGGCAGCGATCTCATTCGCGATGGCGCCAGCGAGGCCGAAGTGGAGGCGCTCTTTGCGGGCGCGGCGGTCGGCGCGGCGGTCCGCCAGAGTCCAAGCGAGGGGGCGGACGGCGGCGAGCATGAGGCCGGGCTCCCGGCCGATGCGTTCGGCGAGCCCGCCGAGGCCGCGGTTCGGCGCGTGCTGTCCGCGGCCCGGCAGCGCGCCTATTTGAACGATCGTATCGTGACCGTCGGGCGCTTGGCCGAGCTCGGAACGGCCCTCGTGCACGTGTACGGCCAGCACGAGCACCACACGCTGCTGCGCCCCGAGACCGCGCGATTGATTCTGGACGCCGCCGGCAAGCTCGACGCCGAGGTCGGAGAGATGGCGGCGCGCTTCCGCGATCTCGTGACGCTCGAAGCACGCCTCGCCAGTGCCCGCGCTGGCGTCGAGGGGCAGCAAGCGCGTCGCGAGCTGGTCGAGTTTCAGCTCGAGGAGCTACGACGCGCCGAACTCGCGGAGGGCGACGGCGAGGAGATGGAGCGCGAGCGCGACATCCTGCGCCACGCCGAGCGCCTCCGAGTGGCGGCCGCGGAGGCCGAGGATGCTCTGCAGTCACGCGATGGGGCCATGGTCGATACCGTTGGCCGCCTCGCGCATGGGCTCACCGCGCTGGCCTCCCTCGACCCAGAACTCGGTGAAGCGGGCCGCCTGCTCGAAGAGGCTCGGCCCTTGTTGGAGGAAGCGGCGCTCCGTGCCGGTGAGCGTGCGCGCGCCATCGCCGCCGACCCCGCACGCCTCGATCAGATCGAGGAGCGGATGGCGCTGCTCCAGCGCCTCGCCCGGAAGCACACGTGCGCCGTGGGCGACCTTCGCGCACGTCAGGCCGCACTCGAAAGCGAGTTGGTGACGCTTACCGGTGAGGGCACCGATCCGGAGGTCCTCGAAGCGGCCGTCGCCGACGCCGCGACACGAGCGTGGGTCGCTGCGGATGCGCTGTCGGCCGCGCGCGCGAAAGCAGCCGCGTCTCTCGGCAAACGGATCACGACCGGCCTGCGCGAGCTGATGCTGAAGGACGCGAAAGTATCGGTCGCGCTCGAGCCGATTGCGCCCGGCCCGAGCGCGCCGCCCGCACACGAGCGCGACGGTGCCATCGTGACCACCACCGGTGCCGAGCGAGTGACGTTCATGTTCATGCCCGCACGCGGCGAGACCCCGCGTCCGCTCGCCAAGATCGCGTCCGGCGGCGAGCTGTCCCGGATCATGTTGGCGCTCAAAGCCGCAACCGCCGGTCGCGGCGACGTCCCGACGTTGCTCTTCGACGAGGTCGACGCCGGCGTCGGTGGCGCCGTCGCCGAGGCCATCGGCAGGAAGCTCGCGTTTCTCGCCAAAGGCCGCCAGGTGATCTGCATCACCCACCTTCCGCAGATCGCCGCCTGCGCCGATCATCACTTCGTGGTCCGGAAACGGGAAGGGCGGGGCCGCCGTCGTGCCGCCGCCGAGCGTCTCGTCGATGCCGACCGCATCGAGGAGCTCGCCCGCATGCTCGCCGGCGCCAAAATCACGAAGGAAGCCCGCCACCACGCCGCCGAAATGCGCCGGCTGGGCGTCCGCCCCTAGCCCCGGGCGAGCAGTCCCAGTCCTTGTGGACCGAGTCGACCCTCTGCTAAAAGGGCCTTCCTCGTTTCACCGCCCACCACCTACGTTCTGTGGGGCCGTAGCTCAGTTGGGAGAGCGCTTGAATGGCATTCAAGAGGTCGGGAGTTCGACTCTCCTCGGCTCCACTTTTCTTTCTGTGTCGGGAGTGACGATCAGGCTGCCGTCTTGAGCCACGCGAGAATGGCCTCGCGCAATGCCGCGTGTACGGTCAGTCCTTTGGCTTTGGCCTGTGCCTCGATCTGCTTCCAGACGGGTTCCGGGAAGCGTACCGAGCGCGGTCTCGTGCCGCCGACCTCCAAGATCTTCTTCGGGCGACCCCGTCCAACTTGGACGACGATCCCCTCCTTGGCGATGCGCGCCGCATACGGATTACGGCGAACCCGCGCCTTGGAGAAATCGACCTCGGGGATGTCGCGGAGCGAGGCCTTCGAGGGCTCTCGCTGCTTCCGGGTCTGCCGACGCTTGCTATCTGCTTTCATAGTCTCTCCTCTCGCGGCTCGTCGCGCGCCGCGCACTCACGATTCGAATCTCGTCGTTGTCACGCTCCACGAATACGGTCAGCAAGACGCGTTGGCGAATCGACGCGCCGATGATCAGGGATCGTTCCGCATGCAGCGCGTCCTCGACGATGCACGCGAGCGGATCCACGAAGACAGTCATGGCTTCCTCGAACGTGACGCGATGCTTGCGGAGGTTCGCCGCTGCCTTGCTGGGGTCCCAGGAGAACCGCACATCCTAAGTGTAATACACTAGAGGTCCGCCGGCTACCCTCGTCGTGGTCGGCCAGCCCCGTAACCTGGCGCAGTCAGCGTTCGATCCACTCTGCGCTTTCTCTGCGGGTTCTCCTACCAACAGCTGCCTACAGCACCCAACTCGACTGCACCGGAATCCCTGATTCTTGCGGCAGTTGTCGGCATGCGCGGGTTGCTGTCGAGGGGTGGGGCACGAATGGCATTCAAGAGGTCGGGAGTTCGACTCTCCTCGGCTCCATTTTTCTTTCTGCCTATCTTTCGGACGCTTAGCACTTGCGCAATTCTTCCACGTAGACCCACAACAGGTCTACTCTACGCGGTGTGGGCGCAGCACGGCCTCCGTAGCGGGATCTGCGAGTAGTGGTACCGATGGTTGTTCGTCTCATGTAGACTGCGGAGCAGTGGAGGCGACCATGCTTGAAGCTCTTGAGGCCACGATCGACCCTGATGGGACGGTTCGGTTGCGCGAACCGGTGCAGTTCTCGGCCAAGCGCCGCGCGCTCGTGATTGTTCTCGAAGACGGTGTTTCCCAGGCGGAGACCGCGCTGCTGAGCGAGCGGTCGCTCGCTGCTGACTGGGGTCGGGCGGAGGAAGAAGAGGCGTGGGCGCATCTCCAGCAGGATCGGTAGTCCTCGTTCCTTTTCCGTTCTCCGATCTTTCGCGATCCAAGTTGCGTCCTGCCGTTGTGCTGGCCGAGGTCGGTCGCGGGGATCGGCTTCTCTGCCAGATCACCAGCAACCCGTACGGAGACACCTCGGCTGTGCCGCTTGACGACGCTGCCTTCGCTCGCGGCTCGCTTCGCGTCGCGAGTTACGCCCGACCGGGCAAGCTGTTCACCGCTAGCGACGATCTCGTGGTCGCCGAGGTCGGGATCCTCACGCCGGTCGCGTTCCGACGTATCGTGGACGCTGTGGTCGAACTGATAGGGCCACGGCGGGAAACATAGGATCGCTCGTTCCGCGCGCGGGTTCGCTCGACTCTGCGCTTTCTCTGCGGGTTCTCCCGCCAACAGCTGCCTACAGCAACCAACTCGGCAGCCCCGGAACCGCTGATTCTTACAGCAGTTGTCGGCGTGCGTGGGTAGCTGTGGAGGGGTGGTGGAGGAATGGCATTCAAGAGGTCGGGAGTTCGATTCTCCTCGGCTCCACTTTTCTTTCTGTTGAGGCCGGGGGCGGTGCTGCACTTAGCGCTTGCGCAGATCCGCTACGGTGAATCCGGCGTCCTGGAGGATGCGTCTCAGGAGCCCAGTTGGAAGGTCGCCGGGATGCATGGGGATGACGGTTCGGTAGCGTGTTGTTGGATGCTGCAGGATGAAATGAGACCCGCGCTGTCGTTGCGCGAGGAAGCCGCGCCGCTTCAGGAAGCGCACGACCTCCTTGGCCGTTGGCATTTACTCGCCTACGGCGACTGAGAGCGTGTCGACGTTCACGACTTTAGCGGCGGACTTTGGAATTTCGTCGCCGGCTGCGATGCAGTCGTCGATATAGAGCTTCAGGGCTTCGCCGATGTCCCGCTTCGCTTGCGCCGGCGTCTTGCCGCGGCCATAGACACCAGGCAAATCTGGGACGTACGCCCAGTACTGCTGCTTCTCTCGTACCACCACGACAGGGAACTCGTAGTGCCGCTGATGGCCGTTCTGCGCGGGCCGCTTCCGCATGCATAGAGACTACCACGATCCCCTCCCCGTCGCGCTACCAGACGAGTACGGGTCAGGTGTCTTGGAATCCGACTCTGCGCTTTCTCTGCGGGTTCTCCTGCCGACACCTGCCTACAGCAACCGACTCGACGGGTGCCGATTCCCTGATTCTTACGGCAGTTCTTGGCGTGCGTGGGTTGCTGTGGAGGGGTGGCAGAGGAATGGCATTCAAGAGGTCGGGAGTTCGACTCTCCTCGGCTCCACTATGCTTTCAGTCGATGGGTACGCCGATCGCGCGGAGGATTGCTTTCTCCACGTCCGCCATACGGGTGGGTGAAAGCGAGCTTCCGAGGGGTCTCGGGCGGAGGCGTTCGCGCCGGAGGGTCGTGATCTGTTCGCATTTGACGACCGATTGCCGTGGCAGTCCGCCTTCGCGCGCCCGGAGCCTCACGTGCGTCGGCGCTTCCCGCAAAACGCTTGATACCGGGACGACGATCACATCGCTCGCAAGCGCGTTCCGGCGATCAGGAGAGACGACGAGCGCTGGGCGCTTCTTCGATCGGGGTTCCTCGGGGATCTCCACCCAGTAGAGGTGCCCTCGCTGGAGTGTACTCATTCGTCTGCATCACTGCGTCTGCCATGCGTGGGCCACTGAGCGCGGACCGTGTCGTCACCGAGAGATGCCCACCGCTCATCCTCGCCTCGTTCCGCGTCGGTCTGTTCCCGGTAGTAGGCCTCGATGGCGTCGTCGAGTTGTACTTGGCGTCGGTGCCGGAGCCAGGTTGTGAGCGCCTGCTCGAAGACGGCGCTGCGATTCATGTCTCCTGCGAGTCGGTCGACCTGCTCAAGAAGATCACCATGGACAGTGACTGAGACCTTTTGCTTTGCTCGCATGGTAGGATAATTTATCCGACCTTTTAGGGGATCGCAATGTGGGAAGCACCTATTCTCCAGCGGCAGTCGGCCTCCATTCCGGACGCAACTCCAGGCCAGAGCGACACGGCGAGCAGAAGCAGCGCCGCCGAAGCGGAGCACACCCCCGTGCGCATGAACACGTTCCCAGTGCGGCTCATGTGCGTCCCCTCTCACGTCTCCAGACCCACTAACCCTGCGAGTCTACGGGAGCACGAAGCGGGCCAGCACGACGAACGGCGACGGCGAGCGCAAACGCCATCAAGGACGAACGCTTAGCGGCGAAGCGACTTGCTGGCGCGTGCGCGTCACGGCGACTCTGTCGCAAGGATGCGAAACAGCGCGTGGGCTGCTCCCGGCCTCTGGAATCGCGGCGCATGCCCTATCGCGAGCTTTACTGCTCACTGCAATTTGTCGAGAGTCATGTAACTTGGGACGTCTTGATGCGGGCGGGGCAGGTGATCGACGCAACTCTTACTCAGCGGGCTCGCCGGACTGACCAGCCGGGTAGGTCGGACCTGTCCGCCTGCTGTCCGTGTTCTCCTGGCGCAAGGGGCCGTCAGCACCCATCGGACCTTGCGATAGACCCTGATCTTCTCGGCAGTTGACTGCGGCAGTTGGCTGCTGCGGCACCCCCTCACACGAGCGGCATTCAAATGGTCCTGGGTACGAGCTGCGATCCGGGTGGGCGACAGCGCCGAACTGACAACGGCAGCATGCGGGGACCGACCCACACGGCTGAGCGCCAGCGACATCCCGGAGGATCGTGTTCAGCCGCAGCTCTCGGTCGCCCGGTTGGACTCGTACACCTCGCGCGCCGTCGTGATCAGGGCGCGGAGCGGATCGTGCGCGGCCAAGCAGGCTTCCGTGATCGCAACTCGTCCCGTCGTATAGGGCGGCTTGGCTTCGTGGATCTCGAACTCGGCTTCGTGCAGCATCGCGCCTCCATCGCGGCACACCGTCGGGTGTTGCGCCAAGAGAATCTCCACATTTCGCAGTGCCGTCAGCAGTTCGACCTTGTCGCGGCTCGTGGCCGCGATGGTCCCGCTGCACGTCGCACCCTCGTCGTTCACGGTGGTGAAGTTCTCCCGCGACGTATCGAAGGAGATTCGGTCGTAGAGCTGCCCGACAGCTGCGTCGGAATGCACGATTTTCAACGTAAATGGCGGCAGGTGGGCGATCTGATCGTCGAGAAAGGCATCCGCTTCCGAGCGATAGGCGAAGTAGTGGTATCCGATGACTACGGCAATAACCGCCGCCGGAACCGTCGCGATCGCCGTAAGCACTTTCAGGAGGCGCGCCGGCAGAAAATAGGCGAGGAGCGCGCCCACGACGAAAGCGCCGGTGGCGATCGACAGCCCCGTCAGGAAGACGATCGCGCCGCCCGCTAGGCCCTGGTCCTTGCCGACGGTTTGGCCACCGACCCACATGCCGGGAATAAACGCGCAAAGCCCGAGTGCGAGCGCGAGCAGGACTCCCAAGAACGCTCGTACCGGCTTGCTCATGCGGTTCCCCAGCATCGGACATCTATCGCGGCATGGGTCGCGCCCCGGTGCGCGTCTTGTGCCGGTCCGCACAGAAATCCCGCCGACCGCGGAACTTTCCATCATCCCAGTAGACCGTGTAGCTCGATTTCTCGATGCGCTCGAGGACGATCACGTCGCGGTTGAACATCGGCAGCGGGGTCGATCCTTCGTACTCGGTGAGTTCGTGACGCGGCCGGATCGACCATGCCTCGAGCTGTTCGAAATAGCCGGGTGGCAGTGCGTCCAGCGGCTGATCGAACCCGATCAGGGTCAGGTCGGTGCCGGCCCGACAGATCGCCAGGCCGCGCTTGCCATCGCGCTTGCGCACCACCGGCGCGGCGTGGTCGAGCGAACCGTCGCCGTCGAGGTCGCCGGCCAGGAACCGCGGCACGATGTAAGCTTTCAGCTCATCGGTGGCGCCTAGCCCGCACGAGCCGAAAATCTCGACCTCCTCGGGCAAGTACGCGGTGCTCGTCGCTTCTGCTTCGGCCCGGATCGCCTCCTGCGGCTTGGGCCAAGTGAGGCAGGCGAAGAACTTGAGGTACACCATCCGCGCCTGCTCGCCGGCGGCTAGGTCGGCCAGACCGAAATCGTCGATGCGCAGCCAACCGCGCCCGTCGGCATCGACCGCGGCGGCGTCCTTGGGCGCCTTGAATCCCGCCGTGCCCTCGATCTGCGGTGCGAAGAGGAAGAGGCGGTCTCGCTGCGGAGCGTTCACGCTGCCGTCGTTCGGGCCGGTATTGTCCACGTTGCGGAAGTGCCAGCCGACGAGATCGCGCGGGTTCGGCCCGTGAAACGGCGGCGTCACTTGGCTGAGATCCTTCCCGTCCCGAGCGTTTAGGCGGATCGCCCAGCCGAGCGGCTGGCGTTCGAGGGTGAAGACCCAGCCGGGGCCTACCGTCTCCGTGTACGACCGGTCACCCGCCACCTCGCCGGCGAGATGCATCGCATAGCGTTGATCGGTTTCCTCACAGCTCAGCGCCGCGACAGTTCCAGGGAGTAGCACGGCGACAAAGACCAAGACGGCGACGTTCATATTCGATCGACCTTCGAAGCAGCGAGGTTTGTACGCTACTCATCGCCGCGATCGGCTCGACGATCAAGGGCGAAACCCTCCCGGGTCCGGACGCCGTCGCTGTCGTCAGGTCCACGATCGCACTGACCAGGTGGCCGTCCGAGTCAGACACTGGTGCGACCGGCGCCCTAGAACAGCAACAGCACGCCGAACTGTTGCGCCAGTTCGCGCAACCGTGGCGCGCCACGCTCCGCGCTCTGGAGCGTGCGGCAGAGGTGCTGCTGCCCCAGACAAGTCGCGATATCGTCTACGGAATCGAGCGCGATCGTACAGCGCTCGTCGTGCAGCTCCATGCCCAAGCCGGTCGCACCGCGGATGGCGTCAATGCCGAGCTCGGGCTTTCCGCAGGCCTTCGCAATCGCCTGCCGATGCTTCACGAGCGCGGTTCCCGAAATCCCCTTGAGCACGGCGCTGACGCACTTGCGCTGCCCCTTGGCGACACATCCTATGTCACCCGGTTTCTGCTGCACACATTTCATCCCGGTGTCGACGCACTTCTGGGTGGCCTTCAGGATGCCGTCGGTGAGCTTAACCTCTGCCTTCTTGATCGCGGCCTCGCACTTCACGGCCGCCTTTTGCTGCTTCGTGTCGCCGGCGAGTCCCAGCCCACCGCCATCGGTACCGGCATCGAGACACGGCAACTCGACCGCCGGATTCCGACCGACGAGCGTCAATAGCTCGGTCGCCCTGGGCACCGCCTGACCAAGCAGGCGCTCGACCGTGCACTCGTGCTGGCGCACGAGGCACTCGGCGATATCGGGAAGTGAGCCGACGGTTCCCTGCCCGACGGCGTCGCAAGTAACGAACTCGCTATCGTAGCCGACCCCCTCGACCATGAAGAGATCGTTCGGCGACATCTTGTCGGAACTGCATACCTTGATCGCCTTCGCGCGGAGCTTGTCCTCGTCCTGCGTGACCTTGGCGATCTCCTTATCGCACCGCGTCGTCGCCTTGGTGAGGCACGCCGCGTCCCCTGACTTCTGCTGCACGCACTTGAAGACCGCGTTCACGCACTTGTGGAGGCGCTTCAGCTTGGTCGTGATGAACTTCCGCCCGGCGGACTGCAGTCCCTTCTGACACTTGGCCGTCGCCTTGGCCGCGTCGGGATCGCCGAGCCCCTGTCCGGCACCGTTGGCCAGCGGAGAGCACTCGGGATCAGCGCGGTCGATCATGTCGTCGGAATCGTCGTCGACACAGTTGTCGCAGATCTCACCGCCGGCATGCGCCGGCGAAGCCGCTCCGGGCAGACTGACGACGCACGTCGTGAGTACGAGGAAAAGGAGAGTCAGAGACTTCATACGTTCACTCTAGCATCTCGGCACGGCCCAGATCGACACTACCCTCCGGTGATCAAGCGCGCAGCCCTTTGCGGGCGACACTTTCGCCCGGCGACCAAGGAGAATAGGTGCTTCCCACATTGCGATCCCCTAAAAGGTCGGATAAATTATCCTACCATGCGAGCAAAGCAAAAGGTCTCAGTCACTGTCCATGGTGATCTTCTTCGGCAGGTCGACCGACTCGCAGGAGACATGAATCGCAGCGCCGTCTTCGAACAGGCGCTCACAA
>JAJCZP010000063.1 GCA_029262315.1 Deltaproteobacteria bacterium
GCGTGCGTCAACCGGCACGGAAACGTCCCGGTTGAATTGCCACCCGTTTTCATATGATCGATGGCTGTTCATGCACAACGGCCAAATCGGACAGTATGAAAAGTGCCGCCGCCGCCTCGAAGCCCTTCTTGCCGACGAGTATTTCGAGAGCCGGGTGGGATCGACGGACAGCGAACTGTTTTTTCTGCTGATGTTGCAGAACGGCCTGGATCATGACCCGGCAGAAGCGGTCCGCACGACCATCCGGCAGATCAACGGCGTCGCTGCGTCCTGCGGATGCCACGAGCCGTTCAAGCTGACAATCTGCGTTTCGGATGGCCGCCGCCTTTTTGCCTGCCGATACGCCTCGGAAGGAACAGCGCCATCGCTCTACTGGCAATTGCAGGGACACAATGTCCTGATTGCGTCGGAGCCTTTCGACAGCGCCACGGCAAGCTGGAACTCGGTCTCGGAGAACTGCCTCTTCGCCGTGGATGAAGAGATTGTGGTCGAACCGTTGTTCGACGGCACCGCCGGTTCTGCGAAACAATGCCGTCTGATACGGGCCAAATCGGCCGGCACGCAAGTTCAGAGCGCCTGAACGTCCGCCCGGGCAACCGGCTAGATGTGTTTCATCTTCAAATTGAACCGTTTGATGGCGCCAATCAAAACGCCTCACAACATGCACTTCGCCCGGGCGCAGGAGCGGAAGGCCGCTATGGTGCCTCGGCCGCAGATGCCGTCGACCGCGCCACGGTAAAAGCCGAGGAGCGAGAGCGACTTTTGCCAGCGTCTGGTGGTGTCGTCGGTGGCCAGCTTGCAGGCGGTTTCCCAGTGCGACATGGCCTTCGACTGTTTGCCGGCATAGTAATAGGACTCGCCCAGGCTGTAATGCATTGTGGCGTCCTCGGGCGCCAGATGCACCGCCTTCTCGAAGTCGGCGACCGCCTCTTCCGTATTGCCGGAATCAAGGTGAACATAGCCGCGCAGATTGTAGGAATTTGCGGTTTCCGCGCCCATCGCGATCGCCGTGTCGAAATCGGCGACGGCCTCGTCGAATTTCTGGTGCCGATAGTAGGTGATGCCCCGGTTGACATAGGCCTCGGTGTAACCGGGAGCCAGCTCGATCGCCTCTGAATAGGCGGTCAGCGCCACAGCGTATTTGCCGGCATCGTAAAGCACATTGGCCCGTTTCATCCGGGCCAGAGGATCATCCGGCGCAATTTCAATGGCAGCGGCATAATCCTTCAGGGCACTGTCGTAGTCGCCCGCCTGGTGGTACAGGTTGCCGCGGCTGATGAAAGCGTCGAGATAGTCGGGCCTCAGCTCTATGGCTGCGTCGTAATCGGCGAGAGCGGCGCTCAGCCGTCCGGAGAAGGACAGGGCGATGCCGCGGCCGACATAGGCGTCCGCATCGCGCGGGTTGAGTGCAATGGCCCTGGCGAAGTCGTCGATGGCGTCGTCGTAGTCGCCGCGTCCGCCAAAAGCATAACCACGATGGGTGAATGCGATCTGAGTGTCGGGATCGAGCTCAAGGGCCGCGGTGAAATCCTCTATGGCCTGGTCAAAGCTGCCCTTCTGATGGAAGCACAGGCCGCGCCCTATGAGGGCGGTGGAGCTGCCCGGGCTCAGCATGATGGCGGCGCCCAGGTCCTGGATGGCGCTGTCGTAATCGGCCAGATCGTAATGCACGCTGCCGCGGCTGTAATAGGTGTCGGCAAGCCCGGGCGCCAGCTCGATTGCCGTGCCGTAGTCGGCGAGCGCCAGATCCAACCGGTTCATCTGGTGGTGGATGCTGCCGCGGTTGTAATAGGCGTCCGGGTAGTCGGGCCTGATTTCGATGGTTCGGTCGTAGTCCGCGAGAGCCTCGTCGAGGCGCCCAAGTTTGTGGAAGGCCAGGCCGCGCATGTAGATTGCATCGATGTGATCCGGTGCAAGGCGGATGGTGCGGTTCAGATCGGAAACCGCATCCTGGAAGCTCGAATTCTGCAAGTGTGCCGCGGCGCTGAGGAAAAAGTCTTCCGCTGTCTGCGGCGCCAGTCCATCGCGCGCATCCGCGCTGGCAAGCCGAAGTGGCGAAGATTGTCCCGCGCTCTGCGTGGTCTCACCGAGGGACGGCGTCCAGACGCACGGCCCCTGCGTGCCGCCACAAAGTTCGCCCGCTTGAACGGCCAAGCCGTTCAGCACGATCGATGCCAGCAGCCCGCCCACCGTCCGGGCAAGTAACCGTTCCCTCTTCATTCACGCCTCCCAGCGCGCATGAGGGGAGTTTATTCCAGTTTACGACCCGATGTGAAGTCCCCTGCGCTGGCGAGGCCGGGCAACTCACAGGATACGGCCGGCCACCGCGTCCAGTTTGGCCAACAGCTCCGGGTCGCAGGCGTCCGGCGCGGTGATGAGGGCGAATTCGAGCGCGGTGTCGGATCCGGCCGGGCAGGGCTCGTGTTCAACGCTGGCCTCATACTTGATTTCAGACTACCTTGGTCGAGTAAACGGGGTAGCTCCAAAGCAATTCAATGACTGTTCTTCTCTTTTCTGGGGGTCGCGATTCGTCTATCGCTGCTGTTCGGTTGTCAACCGAAGGCAATAACCTACATTTGATAACACTCACTAATACGGATCTAACGGGGCTGGCTCGTGTTAAGACTAGGCTGTTGGAGTTAGCTCCCATGTTGCCGAACAATTCTACTTGGTGGCTTGTGGATGAGCCGGCCTTTGGTGATGAAATTGAGGGAATTTTTGCTCTTCGCAGCCTTCGGTTTCATCTGAGTTGCCTTACGATTGGTGTCCTCGTGGCAAAGAAATTCCATGTCACAAATCTGGCCTTTGGGTTTGCGCACTATCAGTCAAATTGGAATGAGCAAACTAGGGAAGCTGTTGATGTCTTAGATGCAACTTTGAGGCACCACCAACTAAACTTGGTACTCCCGGTCTGGGATTTGCGAGGCAAGAAGGATGCGATGGAGATTTTGGAAGGGTACGGTATTTCAACAGAAGCCCTTGAGCAAAAATCAGATATTAGAAATACTAATTTGTCTGAATCAGAGCAAAAGTATGAGTTGAATATTTGGAAAAATTGTGTTGATGCTGTTTTGAGAAATTGTAATTTCTGTGATTTAGATATTGTTGACAATATGTACATACAAGGAGGTGAGTGGAGGAATAGGGGAAATGAATGAAATTGTTGAATTCTTTGGCATTCCAATATTCTCCGGATGCGCTGCGTTGTTGGCGTTTATTCTAGCTTTTTATGCATTGGCCGCGAGGGAGGGAAAGACACCGTATATAGTTAGTTCTGTGTACTCATCAATACTTCTTGTATTTTTTTGCATTATATTTGGATCTCTATACTATATATTGAGAGAATATTATAGTAAACATGCTATTTATGCAGAAATAGCTTCTGTTTTTATGTTTGTAATTTCGATTTTCCATGTGTTTTATAGAATTCTTCGGATTCACAATAGGCACGCAAATTTTAGGGACGATAACTTAATTAAAAATTTCCCACCTATATATTGGCTTCGGGTTTTATTGCGTAGATTTCGTGGAAACGCGGATTACACCCATGGTTCAGTTGCATTTGATCGAGAATTGATATCTGATTTGGAAGGTCTTGACTTCCTAAAGGGGAGAATCAAAATATCAATTGATGAATCAAATGTAGTGTGGAAAGAGCAAAATGCGCTTTCTGTTTGTTTAAAAGTTGCAAATCAAAAAGAAATAGATGACTTTATACTTCTCATATCACATAAATTCCTTGAGAATGATTGCTATGTTCAATACACAACATCAATTCGCCATCCAATAGAATTTGTCCGACGGCTCCATCATTTGGTTTCAGAGGAAGGTGATGAGGGAGCTTGGCAGAGTGCCAGAGATCGGATCATTGCGGTAGACGCCTTCACTCCACATTTCGGCTTTGTAGATACGACGCATAAGAAATGGTCGCATGTCCTGGGTGCGGATGAAGGTGTGACCTTAATCCGATCCTCTTCCTCCTTTGCTGGGATTCACTCTGCATCTGCGAAAGGCTTTAATGCCATAAAAAGCAAGACAGCTTCAAATCAGAGGCTGCCAACGTTGGTCATATATGAAGGAATGCACGCATTGGCGGACATTGAGTCCCTCGAACAATACAAGCTTTTCGTCAGGCATGTGATACCTTCTGAAAGGCTGTGGGGAGGAATGTTTACTATGTTTGTAGAGACCTCAATCAGTGACGCAGATTTTGATGTTGTGAGATCGTATGTCGACCTCGATCTCACACCTTGCTCTCCGGCCAAAAGCCAACGCGGCCGGGGTGCTACTACAGGCCGGTAATCGTCATGAGGGTCATGGACTCCATCTACGGTGAGATTGAGTTTTGCACCGCTTTATCCGATTTGATCGCAACGCCTATGGTTCAAAGGTTGCGACATATTAGATTGTCGAACATCGATTCACTTGATCTGCCGGGAATTTCGAACATCAGTAGATTTGAGCATGCCCTAGGCAGTGCGTCTCTTGTTAGTTTGATGCCCATGTTCCGATCTATGGCGAGCGAGGATCGTTTGCTCGTTCAAGCTGCCGCGTTGCTCCATGACTGGGCAATTTTGCCATTCGGGCATCTAATTGAAGAGGCCGCCCATTACCTGGAGTTGGATGTTTCGCATGAAAAGTTGCTCTTTCAACTAATCGCCAGAGAGAAGGAGCACATCGGAGGCGAAAATCAGCAGTTGCTGTATGGCCGGGAGGCGGGGCTAGTTCGGTGGCTGAAGCGAAATTTTGGCGAACAATACGGGCAGTACATTGGAGAGCTTGGAGAGTTCATCGAGGGAGAAGGGCGATACGGAAGTCTGATTGCGAGCACAATTGACCTAGACAACTTAGACAACGTAGTGCGAGTGGCACATCATATGGGCTTGCCAATTGATAACAAATTGCCAATGCGAATTGCGGGTTCAATACTGCATGTGGAAGAGGATGATGGTCCAGTGTTCTCGATGGATGCCGTCGGAGACATTGCTGCGTGGATTGAGTTAAGAAAGGCAGTCTACTCAA
>JAJCZP010000064.1 GCA_029262315.1 Deltaproteobacteria bacterium
GTTGTTGATCTCGTGCGCGAGGCTGACGGCGATCTCGCCGAGGGTCATCAGGCGGTCGCGGCGTCGGATCTCGCGGAGCTCCTTGGCGAAGCCGATCGAGCCAATTTCCGCGCCCGCGTCGTCGTGGATGATCGAGCCCGAGACGGCGACGGGAATCTGCTCGCCGTCCTTCGCCGTGAACAGCGTCTCGAAGTTCTTGATCTTTCCGATCGCGCCATGCTCGTCGCTGCGCATGGCACGCATGACGCTCTGGGCGTCCTCGTGCGTTGGGTAGAGCAAGCTGACCGGCTCACCCAGGACCTCCTGCGACGCGTACCCAAGCGTCTGGCGGGCACCGTCGTTGTAGAACACGATGGTCCCGGCGCGATCGACCGCAACGACGATATCTGGAGAACTCTCGAGGAGTTTCTCGAAGTAGACCTGCGGAAGCGACATCTCGAATTCAGGTCGCCGTCGTGTGTCGTGTGTCGGACACGGAGTTTCGGCTTCTCGCCGTACGCAAACCATGTTAGGCCGCGTGCACCATGCGGTCAAGGTTTCGATCGTGGAGTGTCGTCCTGGGGGTGCTGTGGCTGGCGGCTGGGGGGTGCTACTGGCTCCGCTACGACGCCCTGGCTCGGACCCACGTCGATCTCCTGGTCTCGATGGTCACGAAGCTCCAGGATGTTACCGCAGAGGGCGAGGCCCCGGCCCGCATGGCCGAGTATCGCTATCCGCTGGACCGGGCGCGTGATTTCGTTCGGATCGTGGAGGGCCGTTTCACCGATCGCGCGTCCCTGCAGGCGCTCCGCGCGCTCTGCGACGCCTACGAGAGAACTCTCGAGGAGGCGGCAGGGGGGGATGCGAGTGGCCTGGAGGCTGCCGCGGGGGTGGTCCGGGAGCGAGCGGCCGCGGTAGTGGCGGCCTTGGATCGCGAAGCGGGCTGATCGTTCAGGGTCGCATCAGCGTGACCTTCTTGGTGTCTTTCAAGGCACCAAGAAGCTCGGATATCGACATGCCGACGTGCGGGTGTGTGAAATCCGGGGCGAGTTCGGAAAGCGGCAGCAGGACGAACCGCCTGTTCTGAAGCTCGGGGTGCGGGATCTTGAGATTGCGCTTGCTGAGCGTCTGGTTGTCGAACAGCAGAATGTCGATGTCGATGACGCGTGAGCCCCAGCGTTTACCTTTGACGCGCTTGCGCCCCATCGTCGTTTCGATGGCTTTGGTGCGCTTCAGCAGGTCGGCGGGCTCGAACTCTGTTTCGATCTCGAGGGCATTGTTGACGAACCACGTCTTGGCGTTCCCGTGAGGCTCGCTCTCGTAGAGGGACGACGCCTTCACGATTCTCGTGTCGGCGAGATCAACCAGGCGCTCCTCGGCCTCCCGGATGTTGGCCTTCCGGTCACCGAGATTGGAGCCCAGACCCAAATACACGCGATGCGGCATAACTCGATCCGCGGGCGCGTGTCGCCGCCCGCTATAGTTTGAGTGTCTTGATGCGCTCGACCGCTTCCGTGAGCCGGTTCGTCGGCAGGGTGAGGCTGAAACGAATATAGCCTTCACCCGCCGCGCCAAATCCGCTCCCGGGAGTGACGACGACGCCAATATCCTGCAAGAACCTGGAGGCTAGCTCGGAGGAGGTGTAGCCCTTCGGGACGTGGGTCCAGACGTAGAACGTGCTCCGGACGGGCTCCGGCTGCAGGCCGATCGCGTCCAGTGCGTCAAGGATCAAGTCGCGTCGCCCTCGATAGAGCTCTCGCATGTCGGCGACGGGCTGCTGATCGCCCGTGAGTGCCGCGATGCCCGCTTCCTGAACCGCCTGGAAAATCCCCGAGTCGACGTTCGTTTTCACCTTGCCGAGTCCGGCAACGATCTCGCGATTGCCGACCGCGAACGCCACGCGCCAACCGGTCATGTTGTAGGTCTTGGAGAGGGAATGCAGCTCGATGCCGAGGTCCATCGCGCCCGGAGTGGCGAGAAAGCTCGGTGGTGGGTCCTCGTAGTAGATTTCCGAGTAGGCGTTGTCGTGCGCGACGATGATGTTGTGCTTCGTGGCGAACGCGACCACGTCGGCGAAGAACTGCTCGGTGGCGAGTGCCGCGGTTGGGTTGTTCGGGTAGTTGAGCCAGAGGAGCTTGGCGCGTCGCGCGATATCCTCGGGGATGGCGTTCAGGTCAGGCAGGAAGCCGTTCTCGGCGGTCAGCGGCATGGCATAGGAACTGCCGCCGTTGAACCCGGTACCGATCGAGTAGACCGGGTAGCCGGGATCGGGAACGAGCACGATGTCCCCCGGGTCGACGAACGCCACTGCCATGTTGGCGACGCCTTCTTTCGACCCGATGAGCGACACGATCTCGCTGGCCGGATCGGCCTTGACCCCGAAACGCCGCTGCATGTAGGTCGCGCACGCCTCCCGGAACGAGGGCATGCCTTCGTAGTCCGGGTACTGGTGATTCTCTGGCTTTGCGGCTCCCGCGTTGAGCGCCGCGATGATGTGGGGAAACGTCGGAGAGTCGGGGTCGCCGATGCCGAGGCTGATGATGTCGACACCGCGCGCCTTGACCTCATTCTTCATGCGGTCGATCTCGGCGAAGAGATAGGGCGGAAGTTGTCGAATTCGCTCGGCAGGAAGGATACTTACAGCCACCGTCCTCGATACTCCTTACTGGCGGCTGGTGCCGCGACGCGCGGCCAGCCGACCTGAAGACGCGCCTACTTAGCGAAAGGAGTGCTCGCGGACAAGGACCGTGGCTGAGGCCCCCTTGCGTACTGGTGGTACCAGTGTACATACATACCTATGTCGCAGCGTGAGTCGAATCCGGTCGTGGAGCGGGTGCAGACGGGGGTCCGCATCGAGAAGCGGATGCTGAAGGTGCTCAAAGGGCTCGCGGAGTACTTCGACATTACGGTGGGGGATCTCCTGGAGGGCATCGTCCTGCACTCGTTCGAGGGGAAGCCGCCGCCGTTCGACGAGAAGATCCTGTCCGTCATCAGAGAGCTGAAGCACGTCTACGGATTGGATCTGGATGCGGGTGCCAGCCATCGGATGGTGGAGCGCGAGCGGTGAGGCGGTCTCTGTTCCAGCTCCTCGACGCGTATGCGGACAGCGGCGAGTCGGGGCACCGTGCGTACCTGCAACTGATCGACTCGTCGTGCCGGGCGGACGAGCTCGGCTACGAGTGCGTGTGGCTTGCCGAACATCACTTCCAGAGGCTCGGCACCGTGCCGAATCCCGCCGTCGTCCTGGCCGCGATCGCGACCGCGACGCGGCGTATTCGTCTCGGGTCCGCCGTGGCAGTTCTGCCGCTCAGCGATCCCATCCATGTGGCCGAGGACTACGCACTCGTGGACGTCCTGTCTGGGGGCCGGCTGAACATGGGCGTTGGGGCCGGGTCCCAGGCGCTGGAGTTCAGCGGCTTCGATGCCGATTTTGACAGTCGGATGGCGGTCTTCGATCGGCGGCTGCAGTGTCTTCGGGAGTGCTGGACGTCAGCGGGCGGTGCGGACCATACGTCAATCAACGTACGGCCGATCCAGTCGCCTCCGCCGTTCTACGTGGCGACGAGGGATGCGGGGCGGGCGAGAGCCCTCGGCCGCGCGGGCTTGTCGATGCTGACGATCGTGACACCGGCAGTCGTCGATCTGTCCGAGATCGAGGAGCGGCTTGCCGCGCACGCGGCAGGGCTTCACGATGGCGGGTATGCGCCCGACGATGCGGAAGCCGTGACCTTCGTGTTCGCGCACGTCGCTGACTCCGAGGAAGACGCGCGCAGGGTCGTCACGCCGGCGCTCGCTCGAGTTGTTGGTTTGCTGCTCGGTGCGGAGGTCGCCGACGGCAAGCCGATCTACGACATCATGCGTGAGCGGGAGACGGGGATCTTCGGGTCGCCAGCGTCGGCTGCGGACGCGATCACCCGCTACCGCAGTATCGGGGCGCATCACGTGGCGTTTCTGTCAGGCTTCGGCGGTATCGATGGGGCCGCGACGGCTCGATCCATCGAGTTGCTGGCGCCTGCCGACGACTAGCGAGTTGCTGGCGCCTGAACCGCCCCGGGTTTCATAGAGACTCGGTGAGTTGAGTCCTGGCCAAGGTTGGAGCCTCCACGAAACCCGGGGCGGTTCAGCCTGCCGATGACTAGGCGCCGGTCAGCGCCAGGACGTCCTGCATCGAGTACAAGCCGACCGGTTTGTCCGCGACCCAGAGCGCGGCACGCACGGCGCCGCTCGCGAGGCATTCGCGGCTTTGCGCGCGGTGGGTGAGCTCGATGCGTTCCCCGGCCCCCAGGAATAAAACCGTGTGATCGCCAATGGCGTCTCCGCCACGAACGCCGAAGACACCGATCTCGGCGTCCGTGCGCGCGCCTGGCTCGCCTTCACGTCCGAACCGTGCGCGTCCGGCGAAGTTGCCTCCGCCCGCCGCGGCGGCCGTCTCGCCGAGCTTGAGGGCGGTGCCGCTCGGGGCGTCGCGTTTGTGGCGATGGTGGATCTCCACGATTTCGATATCGAACTGCGCGCCGAGGGCTCGCGCCGCGGCGCCGACCAGGCTGTCGAGGACGTTCACGCCAACGCTCATGTTGGGCGCGATGACGGCACGTGTGCGGCGGGCGGCCGCCTCGGCGCGGGCGCGTTCGTCGGCGGAGAACCCGGTGGTGCCGACGACGACGGCGGCACCGGCTGCCGCGGCCTGCTCGATATGTGCGAGTGCCGCCGCAGGGGCCGTAAAGTCACAGGTGACGGTGTCGGTGGTGGGGGCGTACGTGTCCGTGACTGGAACACCGAGGGGCGCGATGCCACAGAGCGTGCCGGCGTCCTGGCCGAGGGCCGTATGTCCTGGGGCTTCGATGGCTCCGACAACGGTGGCCTCGGGCTCGGCGGCCAGCAAGCGAATGATGAGTTGCCCCATGCGCCCGGCGGCGCCGCAGACGATGACGGGCGTCACGATGCGAGCAGTCCCAGGCCGCGGAGTGCCGCGTCGACCTGCGCCTGGCGGTCAGGGGTGGTGAGGGGCAGGAGGGGGAGGCGCATCTCGGGCTCGCAGAAGCCCAGACGTGCCATGGCGTACTTGACCGGCGAAGGACTGGTTTCGGAGAACAGCGCCCGAATCAGGGGCAGCAGCTGGAACTGGATCGCGCGCCCCTTGGCCCAATCCCCAGCGAGGCAGGCGGCCACGAGGTCGGCCATTTGCCGAGGGGCGACATTGGCCGTCGTCGAGATCAGCCCGGCACCGCCGAGCCCCATGAACGAGTACGTGACCGCGTCGTCCCCGGCGTACAGCGCGATGCGGTCGCCGGCTTGATGCATGACGTCGATGGCGTGATCGAGTTCGTCGGCTTCCTTCACGCCGACGATGTTCGGATGCTCGGCGAGGGCCGCGATCGTTGCCGCGTCAATACGCGACGCGGTGCGCCCGGGAATGTTGTACAGGATGATCGGGAGGTCGACCGCGTCGGCGACCGCGCGATAGTGCGCCAGCAGGCCGGGTTGCATCGGCTTGTTGTAGTAGGGCGAGATCATCAAGGCGCCCGAGGCGCCAACATCTTTGGCGGCGCGGGTGAGCTCGATGGCCTCGCTCGTCGAGTTCGAGCCCGTGCCGGCAATGACGGGGACGCGTCCACGTGCCTGCTCGACGACGAAGCGGATGACCTCGCCATGCTCGCTGTGTGAGAGCGTGGCCGATTCGCCGGTCGACCCGCAAGGGACGAGCGCGGACGTGCCGTTGTCGAGTTGGCGCTCGATGATGAATCCCAAGGTGCTCCACTGGATGGCGCCATCCTTGAACGGCGTGATGAGCGCAGTCATCGATCCGGAAAACACAGGTGCGAATGATGTCATGGTGATGTTCCTGTGGCGGCGTAGAGCTGATCGAGGTCCACGTCAGCCGTGAACACCTCGGCAGCTCCGCCGGTCATGATCATGTGATTGTCGGGGCGCCACGCGATGTGAAGGTCGCCGCCACGAAGGTGAACCAGGACCTCTCGATCGCCGCGATTGGTGACCGCTGCCGCGACGACCGATGCACACGCGCCGGTACCGCAGGCCATGGTTTCGCCAGACCCGCGCTCCCAGACACGAAAATCGAATTCCCGGCGCGAACGCGGCGCCACGAACTCGGTGTTGACCCGCTGCGGAAAGAACGGGTGGTGTTCGAAACGTGGGCCGAGGCGAGGTAGATCGAGCGCCGCGACGTCATCGACGAAGACCACGCAGTGTGGATTGCCGGTGGCAAGGCACGTCACCTGATAGCGGGTGCCGTCGACCTCGAGTGGCTGGTTGATGACCCGACCTTCGCTTGCCACGGGAATGCGCGGTCCGTCGAACTCGGGCGTGCCCATGTCGACCGTGACCTCGCGGACGCGGCCATCGGGGTCGAGGTGAAACTCCAGGGTCTTGATGCCGTCATCGGTCTCCACCGTGAGCGGGCTTTGTCGCAGCCCCCGATCGTAGACGTACTTGCCGACGCAGCGGATGCCGTTGCCACACATTTCGGCACGGCTGCCGTCGGCATTGTACATCTCCATCCGACATGCGGCGCTCTCCGATGGGCGAACGAGAATCAGTCCATCGGCGCCGATCCCGTGGTGGCGGCGCGAAACGGCACGTGCGACCCGTGGCGGATCGGTGAGGTCATGCGTGCGACAGTCGACGTACACATAGTCGTTGCCGGCACCATGCATCTTGGTCATGCGTACCGTGGCGGTCATTCGCGTTCGCGTTATTGCTGTGTGTCGGGCGTCGCAGCGGTCGGCGCTGTGTCCGGAGGCGACCACGTGATCGCCGCGGCGCCGGAGGGGGCACTATAGTAGCCGTCCAAAGTGAACGCTACGACCCGATAGTGATACATCATGCCCGGCGTGACGTCCTCGTCGAGATGCTCGAACCGCCGCGCCTGTCGAAACCGCCCTCGATCGGTGATCGGGACGCGGGCGATCTCGTGGAACTCGGTGCTGAAACTCTGTCGTTCGACGATGAAGCCGCCGAGATCGGTCATGCGTGAGCCGTCGGCGTACTTGGTGGAACGGTCCCAGCCGATTTCGACGCCCGTCGGGCGCTCGCTCAACGCCACGGACGTGACTGGCTGCGGCGCGACCAGCGCAGGTGGCCGGGGCAGTGTCTTCCGACCGCAGCCGGCCACGGTGGCCATAGTGGCGAGGCCGACCAGCAGCGCGACTCCGGCCTGGCGCGTCATCCGACCTCGCGCAGTCGTCGCGCGACGTTGGCCGGTGCCGTGCCGCCGCCGGCCGCCCGACGTGCGAGTGCCGCCTCGATCGTGAGCCATTCCCTGAAGTCGCGCCCGAAGCTGTCGGAGAGGTTCCGCCACTCGGCCAGGTTGAGGCTCTGCAGGCTTCGCCCCTCGCGAAGGCACTGTCGGACCGCTTGGCCGACGACGCGGTGGGCGTCTCGGAATGGGAGGCCCTTCGTCACCAGGTAGTCGGCGACATCGGTCGCGAGCAGGAACGGATCGCCAGCGGCGGCACGCATGGTATCCGCATTGACGGTCAGTCTCGGTATGAGGTCGGTGAGAACGCCGAGGCACCCCTTGATGGAATCGACGGTGTCGAACAGCGGCGGCTTGTCTTCCTGGAGATCGCGATTGTACGCGAGGGGCAGTCCCTTCAGGACGGTCAGGACGGCGAAGAGGTTTCCGTAGGTACGTCCCGTCTTGCCCCGCACCAGCTCGGCGACGTCAGGATTCTTCTTCTGCGGCATGATCGAACTGCCGGTTGCGAACTCGTCAGGGAACGTGACGAATCCGAACTCGCTCGACGACCAGAGGACGAGCTCTTCCGCGAGTCGCGAGAGGTGCATCGCCAGGAGACTGCACCCGGCCAGCATCTCGACGATGAAGTCGCGGTCGGAGACCGCGTCGAGACTGTTGCTGCTGATGCGGGTGAAGCGCAACTCGCGCGCAACTTGCGACGGGTCGATTGGGAAGGTCGTGCCGGCGAGTGCCCCGGAGCCGAGTGGGAGCACGTCGGTGCGCCGCCGGCAATCCGTCAGTCGCTCGCCGTCCCGCTCGAGCATGGCGTGATAGGCCAGCAGATGGTGTGCGAACAGCACCGGCTGCGCCCGCTGGAGGTGCGTATAGCCCGGCATGACGACGCGGACGTTCTTGCGCGCCAACCGCACGAGTGATTTTTGGAAGCCGGTGATCTGTTTCAGGATTGCGCCGATCTCTTCGCGCACGAACATCCGGAGATCGAGTGCGACTTGATCGTTCCGGCTGCGGGCCGTGTGGAGGCGTCCCCCGGTTGCCCCGATCTTCTCGATCAGCCGGCGCTCGATCGCCATGTGAATGTCCTCGTCGCGTGAGCTGAACTTGAAGCTCCCCGCGGTGATCTCCTTGCCGATGTCCTCGAGCGCTCGGCAGATGCGTTTGCTGTCAGCGGTGGGGATGATCCCGCACGACGCCAGCATGCGGCAGTGGGCGAGCGAGCCGGCGATGTCGTAGGGGGCCAACCGCTGATCGAAGCTGATCGAGGCGGTGAATTCCTCGACGATCGGGGCGGTGGCCGCCGCGAACCTTCCTTGCCAGGGCTTCGCGGGTTTCGTTGTCCGGGGCTTGGCGGGGCGGCGCTTTGCCGCGGCGGTGGCCTTCGAAGGCTTCTTCTTGCGCGTGCTCGGCATAGCCGCCCGTTATGGCCGCTTGCCGGCGCGCTTGGCAACCAGTGCGCGCATTCGGAGGCGCAAGCTGGAGAGGCGGATGAAGCCGTGGGCATCGGCTTGATCGTAGGTGGAGTCGGCCTCGAAGGTTGCGACCTCGGGGTCGTAGAGCGACCGGTCGGCCTTGCGTCCGACGATCGTGACACTGCCCTTGTAGAGCTTCAGGCGAGCCGTCCCGGTGACGTCGTGCTGCGATTCGTCGATGGCGGCCTGCAGCATGGTGCGCTCGGGAGCGAACCAGTAGCCATAGTAGACCATTTCCGCGTACCGCGGCACGAGCTCGTCCCGGATGTGCATCACCTCCCGATCGAGTGTGAGCGATTCGACGGCCTGATGCGCCGCAAGCAGGATCGTCCCACCCGGTGTCTCGTAAACCCCGCGTGACTTCATGCCGACGTAGCGGTTCTCGACCAGATCGAGTCGCCCGATGCCATGGCGCCCGCCGAGCGTGTTCAGATGGGCGAGGAGGGCGGCCGGCGTGAGTCGCGTGCCATCGACGGCCACCGGATTGCCGGCCTCGTACGTGATCTCGACATACTCGGGGGTGCCGGGGGCCTCCTCTGGCGCGGTCGTGAGGAGGAACATGTCCGCGTGTGGTTCGTGCCACGGGTCTTCGAGGACCCCGCCCTCGAAGCTGATGTGCAGGAGGTTGCGGTCGGTGCTGTAGGGCTTCTCGCGCGTCACCGGTACCGGGATCGCGTGCTTCTCGGCGTAGTCGATCAGCGTCGAGCGCGCGGAGAGGTCCCATTCCCGCCAGGGCGCCACGACCGCGATCGTTGGCTCGAGGGCGTAGTAGGTGAGTTCGAATCGTACCTGATCGTTGCCCTTGCCGGTGGCGCCGTGGGAAACGGCGGGGGCGCCCGTTTCGCGTGCGATCTCGATCTGACGCTTGGCGATCAATGGCCGCGCGATGGCTGTGCCGAGGAGATAGCCCGCCTCGTAGACCGCGTTGGCACGGAGGACGGGGAAGACGTAGTCGCGCACGAACTCCTCGCGGAGATCGTCGACGAAGACGTCGCTCGCTCCGGTGGCGAGGGCGCGATCGCGCACCGTGTCCAGCTCATCGCCTTGGCCGAGATCGGCGCAGAAGGCGACGACTTCGCAGTCGTACTTCTCGATCAGCCAGCGCAGGATGACTGAAGTATCGAGGCCCCCGCTGTAGGCGAGTACAATCTTTGAATACTGCGTGGCGTTGCTGCTCATCCGCGTTGTTCTCCGAGCCAGACCATGAGGGCCTTCTGTGCGTGTAGTCGATTCTCTGCTTGTGCAAACACGATCGATTGTGATCCTTCCAGGACGTCGGCGGTGATTTCTTCGCCGCGATGTGCGGGGAGGCAGTGCATGACCACGGCGTCCTTGGCAGTGACCTGCATGAGCGCCTCGTTTACCTGATAGTCGGCGAATG
Source organism: Deltaproteobacteria bacterium (assembly GCA_029262315.1). Taxonomy (GTDB): domain Bacteria; phylum Desulfobacterota; class Binatia; order UTPRO1; family UTPRO1; genus JAJCZP01. The sequence continues at coordinate 10,046 of JAJCZP010000064.1, forward strand.
TCTTCCGGCGCTCGTCCGCCTCGTCCTCCTGGCCCATGCTCGTCCACACGTCTGTGTAGACGACGTTCGCGCCCTGGGCCGCTTCAGCGGCGTTGCGGAGGATGTCGATGGTCGCGCCGTCGCGCCGACATGCCTCGAGGATGCTCGCGTCGGGATCGTAGCCCGCGGGGCACGCGAGCGTGAGTCTGAAGCCCAGGCGCGCCGCGGCTTCCATCCACGAATGGAATACGTTGTTGCCGTCTCCGACGAACGCGACCGTGAGGTCGCCCAGCGTTTCGACACTGCTCCGGCGTTCGGCGAGCGTGAGCAGGTCGGCGAGCACCTGGCAGGGGTGGTGCAGATCGGAGAGGCCGTTGATCACCGGCACTTGCGCATGGGTGGCGAGCGAGGAGACGGTGTCGTGGGTGAACGTGCGGGCAACGATCATGTCGACCATGCCCGCCAAGGTGCGCGCGACGTCCGGCACGGTCTCCCGCTCGCCGAGGCGAATGTCTTGCGGCGCGAGATGGATCGCCATTCCCCCAAGCTGAAAAATGCCGGTTTCGAAGCTGATGCGGGTGCGGAGACTCGGCTTCTCGAAAATCATCGCCAAGGTCGTTCCCGCGAGCTGGGTGCTCGGTCGGCCGCTGTTCTTGATCTCGAGCGCGAGCGTGAGCACGCGCCGGCACTCCTCGGGCGTGAGGTCGGCGAGGCGCAGAAGGTCGCGCTTCATGGGCACAGTACTTTCTCCAGGATCGCCAGTCCGCGGGCGAGCTCGGCGTTCGTGATGATGAGGGGGGGCAGCAGGCGCAGCACGCGCTCGGCTGTGCAGTTGATCAACAGGCCTTCCGTCAAGCATGCGTCGACGTGTGTCGCGCCCGGCCCGTGCAGGACGAGTCCCGCGATCAGTCCGCGGCCGCGGACCCCGGCGACGAGTGGGCTGCGCGTTGCTATTGCGGCAAGTCCCTCGTGCAGTGTCGTGGCGAGCGATTGCACGGTCGCGAAGAATCCATCGGCGACCATCGTCTCGATCGTTGCCACCGCCGCGGCCGCGGCGACGACGTTGCCCCCGAAGGTCGAGCCGTGCGTTCCTGGACCGAAACAGTTCGCGACCTCCTCGCGTGCCAGCGTGGCTCCGAGCGGCAGTCCGCTTGCGAGGGCCTTGGCCAGGGTCATGATGTCGGGAGCGACGCCGGACTGCTCGTAGGCGAAGAGGGTGCCGGTACGGCCCATGCCGACCTGGACTTCGTCGAAAATGAGGAGGACGCCGCGCTCGTCACACAGACGCCGCGCCGCCGTCAGGTACTCGGGACTGGGGACGACGACTCCGCCTTCTCCCTGGATCGGCTCGAGGAGCAGCGCCGCGGTCGTGTCGGTGAGCGCGTCCTCGAGTGCGGCGATGTCGTCGTAGGGGACGTAGCGAAAACCAGTCGGGAGCGGCTGGAAGCCAACGCGGACCTTTTCCTGACCGGTCGCGGTCAGCGTCGCGAGGGTTCGGCCGTGGAACGATCCAAGCGCCGAGACGATGTCGGTGCGCTGCCCCCCGTGCAGGTGTCCCCAACGCCGGGCCAGTTTGATCGCCGCCTCGTTGGCTTCAGCGCCGCTGTTGCCAAAGAACACCCGATCCGCGAACGAGTGCGTGCAAAGCAGTTCCGCCAGGCGCGCCTCTGGTGCGCAGTAGTGCAGATTGGAAACATGGAGCAGCCGCGCCGCCTGCTCGTTGATCGCGCGCACGACTGCCGCCGGCGCGTGCCCGAGGTTCGTGACCGCCAGCCCCGAGAAGAAGTCGAGGTACTCGCGATTCTCGGTGTCCCAGAGCCGAGCTCCCTCACCGCGCACTAGGCTGACCGGAACGCGGGCGTACGTCGGCATCAGGTAGCGGTCGGCCGTCGCGGTGATCTCCGTGTGCGTCATGACAGGACCGGGAAACTTAGCGCGGATGGCCCCCTAGCGCTACGCCGCGAGCCGGGCAGGCGGGCGCGGATTGAAGGGCAAAGATTCAGCAGTGTGGCGTTGTGGAGCAGCCGATAGTGGTTCGAAGTGCCGGAGAAGCGGGAAGCTCTCACGCCGCAAGCCCCGTCGGACGCACGGGTTTGGCGACGAGGCGCGCGGGAAGACCTTCCACCTGAACGGACCGTTGGGCTTGGCGGTGTGGCGGGCGGGGGGAGCTTGGTGGGGGGAGAGGACGTGGGGTGTGTGCGGGCGGGCGCGGTCTGCGTGGGTGTGTGCGGGCGGGCGCGGTCTGCGTGGGTGTGTGCGGGCGGGCGCGGTCTGCGTGGGTGTGTGCGGGCGGGCGC
>JAJCZP010000065.1 GCA_029262315.1 Deltaproteobacteria bacterium
ACCGCCGCGCGACGGGCTGGGATCACACACGCACCGACCGTCCTCGTCAACGGCATCTACGTTGGTGGCGCCGAGCTCGCCGGCACCGTGACACGTTTCGTGACGGCCGCCGTTGACGGCGCCACGGCGGCCCCGCCTCCCGACAGTGCTCTCCCCTTCGACGTCACAGGGATCATGCTCGTCCCCGGACGTCCCCCCGAGGCCATCGTCGTCGCCCGCGACACCGGGCACGGAAGGATCCTCACTGTGGGTGATCGCCTCACCGATCATGCCCGCGTCACCACGATCGAACGAGACGGCCTGCTCGTCCTCAATGGCGACACCCACGAGCGCCTTCCATTGCGAACGGGAGCGGTGGCGGATCCCATCGACGCACCACTGCCGACCGATCGTGCCTTGGTCACGGAGCATGTCCACAGCCTGCCTATCGACCAGGAGCTCGAGGCGGAGTTCGCACGCGCGCGTGAGGGGATCGAGGCACAGTTCACCCCGGCAGCGCTCGACATGGACGGCAAGCGGCTCCTCAAGCTCACCGGGACCGCTCATACGGCGCTCCTGGCCCGCATTGGGCTCGAGCCGGGCGACGCGCTGGTTCGCATCAACGACGCCTGGGTCTTTCAAGGGGACAATCCCCTGGTGGACGCTGTTGCCGGAGGTACCCCGACCACACTCGTCGTCATTCGACGGGGCATCCCCAGACTGATCGAGCTGACGCCCACCCGGGATTGAAACTGCTATTCTAAAATACGATACTCCGGTTATCCTCTGATACAGGAGAGCCGCCCATGAGTCAGACGCACGCTGCCCCACGTCCATTGCCGCCCCCGCGGGTTTCCGGGGGGTTGCCATTCCTCGGGCATCTCCTCCAACTCCGACGCTCGCCGATCGCGCTCATGCGACGAGCGCATGAGGAGTGCGGAGAACTCGCGGAGCTGCGCTTCGCCAATCAGCCCGTCGTCATGATGTACGGTGAGAGCGCACACGAGGCCTTCTTCCGCGCGCCCGAGGAGCAGCTCGATCAGGCGGCGGCCTATCCGTTCATGACACCGATCTTCGGTGCCGGCGTCGTCTTCGACGCCACGCCGGAGCAGCGCCAACAGGCTCTCCGCAACTCCTCGCTCCGCGACAAGATGATGCGTGGCCACGCACAGACCATCGCGGACGAAACCGAACGCATGATTGCCAGTTGGGGCGAGGAGGGTGAGATCGACCTCCTCGAGGTGTTCTCCGAGCTGACGATCTACACATCCTCGTCCTGTCTCCTCGGGAAGGAGTTCCGCGAGGAGCTGACCCCCGAGTACGCGACCTTGTTCAAAGATCTCGAGAAGGGCACCGACGCCATCGCGTACGTGAACGCACATCTCCCCCTGCCCTCCTTCTGGAAGCGCGATCGGGCACGTGCTGCGCTCGTCGCCCGCCTCCAGGACATCATCGATCGTCGTCAGGCGGCGGGCCGGAAGACCAAGGACCTGATCGGCGTGCTGACCCAACTCAGGAACGAGGACGGCACACCGCGCTACTCCGCGGATCAGATCACCGGCATGTTCATCTCAATGATGTTCGCCGGCCATCACACAACATCGGGCACGGCGGCGTGGACGGTCATCGAACTCCTGCGGAATCCACGCGAGCTCGTGCGGGTCGTCGACGAGCTCGACTCCCTCTACGCCGACGGGAGTGAGGTCAGCTACCAGGCGCTTCGAAGCATTCCCCACTTGGAGGGGGCGCTGAAAGAAACCCTCCGCCTGCACCCGCCGTTGGTGATCCTCATGCGCAAGGTCCAGCAGGACTTCGCGTTCAAAGACTGGACGATCACGGCGGGAAAGACCGTCGCGGTGTCTCCGGCCGTCTCGAACCGCATGCCTGAGCACTTCACCGATCCGGAGCGCTTCGATCCCTCGCGCTACATGGGTGGACGCGACGAGGACAAGCGCGTGTTCGCCTGGATCCCCTTCGGCGCCGGGCGCCATCGATGCGTGGGCGCCGCGTTCGCGATGATCCAGCTGAAGGCGATCTTCAGCATTCTGCTCCGCCGCTACGACCTCGAGCTGGCCCAAGCACCCGACAGCTACCGCCACGATCACTCGAAAATGGTGGTCCAGCTCCAACAGCCCTGTCGGGTGCGCTACCGGAAACGCGAGGCGGCGAGACGCCTCCCCACGATCCCGAGCGCCCCCGGACTCGACCCCACCCCGATGGCCGTGGGCCCGGCCAGAGTGTCGGTCGATCGCGATCTATGTCAGGGGCACGGCGTCTGTGTGGGCGAATGTCCCGAAGTATTCGCCGTCGATGAAACCGACATGAAGGTCCGCGTGCTCGCCGACGTCGTCGAAGACGAGCTGCGTCCGGCCGTCGAGCGCGCCGTCCGCTACTGCCCCACCCGGGCACTAACCCTCCACCCCGTCGGCAACGACGACTGACCCAAGGGAGACTCCATGGCAGGATTTCCGAGAACTGAGTTGGAGACGATGCTGCAGCGCTGGCTCGCGGCGAACGCGGCGGCAGTTGCCAGTGGCGACTGGCACCCGCTCGCCGAGTTCTACACCGACGATGCAATCTACAGCTGGAACAACGGGCCCCAGCACGAATTCGTCGCGCGGGGAAAGACGCAGATCCGCGACTGGGCGTTCGGCACCGAGATGGCCGGCCTCGACGGCTGGAACTACCCCTACATGCGGACGCTCATCGACGATCAGCAGGGCGAGGTCGTGGGCTTCTGGCGTCAAGTCGCCCCGACGGCGGACGCCGCCGGGCGCCCCTACGAAATCGCCGGCACCGGCGGCTCCTGGTTCCGCTACGCCGGCAACTACAAGTGGTCGTGGCAGCGCGACTTCTTCGACATCGGGAATGCGGCCACTGTCTTCCTCCAGATGGCCGGTGACGGTACGCTCTCCGACGTCATGCAGGACCGAATGAAGCAGGGCTCGCACATGCCCGGGTGGGTCAAGCGCGACGCGTTCGACTGGTACAGCACACTGACCGGTCCGGAGAGCTGAGGCGCCCGGTGCCCGAAACGCCGACCAGCAGTCGCACGCGACGCCCGCGGGCCAACCGTGCCCCCGCGAAGACTCGGCCGCGCACCCCCTCCCGCCCCGGCGCCGCACGGCCCGGCAAGGCGCGTGCACGCGCCGCACGGAGCGATATGTATCGCGCGCTCGTCATCGAGGCCGCCGAGGCGCTATTCGCGAGCCGCGGCGTGGACGACGCGCGTATGGAAGCGATCGCCGCCGAGGCAGGGGTGTCACTCGGCACGCTGTACTCGGTCTTCGAGGGCAAGGCCGAGGTCGTACGCGCGATCCACGAAACCCGCCTTCAGGAGGTCCTGCGACGCGCCATCGACGGCACTCGCGGCTTGCACCATCCACTCGACATGCTTCTGACCGGCGTTCGCACCTACGTGGGCTTCTTCCTCGAGCACCCCAACTATCTCCGCATGCACCTCCGCGAGGGCTACTCCTGGGCCGGGGCGGCGGCGACGGCGGCCTCGCCCAAGCAGGCCAACGCGTGGCGCCAGGGTGTTGCAATGCAAGCGGCGCTGTTTGCACGGGGGGCCGACGATGGGGTTTTCTATCCTGGCGATCCCATGGTTTCCACGAAGATGATGATTGCAATGCAGCAGGTCCAGCTCGCGAACTGGATGGAGCGGGGCATGACGGGCGACCCGGACCTGCTCCTGTCCGAGATCGAGGAGCAGGTCCGGCGCTCCTTCTGCCCGCCATCGAAAGGAGAATGACATCCATGGACGAAAATCATCCCGCGCTGGTCGCGGCTCGCAACTCCTGGCGCTGTGTCCAGGCTCACGACAAAGAAGGCTGGCTGGCGCTGATGACCGATGACGTCTGCATCGAGGACCCGATCGGCGTCGGCCCGACGAATCCCACGGGCAAGGGCCTGCGTGGCAAGGCCGAGGTCGGCACGTTCTACGACAAGAACATTGCGCCCAATGCGCTCCACATCGAGACGCACGAGTCGTACGTGGCTGACAGAGAATCCGCGCACGTGATGACGCTCACGACGACATTCCCCAACGACTCGAAGGCACGCGTCCGCGGCATCTTCACCTACCGGGTGGACGACGCTGGTAAGATGGAGAGTCTGCGTGGCTATTGGACGCTAGATGTAATGGAGTTCGAATAGCCGCTGGCAGTGCAAGGACGCGTCACGGCTCCGACGGTACGCATTCGGTCGGATACGAGACGTACTCCGGAACCAGCGCGTCATTGATACAGGTCGCGTAGTACGCAGAGACACACGCCGTGCAATCAACCAGATCCTGAAGCGACGTCACGGCTCCGGCGCAACTCGTCCCGCCCGGAATCGTGACATCGTCGCAGGTCGTTGGAAACCCGATCTCGGTCTGCGGATCGAGATCGTCGGGCGCAAGGCCACAGACACTATCCGGGCCACCACAACTCCTGCAGAGCCGCTGGTCGTGGCGTGTCGTTGCGTTCGCGATCTTCGTTGCCGCTTTGTAGGCGGCACTCGCGGGCGACGCGGTCTCATCCGGACACCCGTCTGTATGCTTACCCTTCCGACGGGCGTCCCAGCATTTCGTGCGTTCGGCGAGCCCCTTCCCGAAGAACCGATACGACTCCGTGCCGATCGCGCGCTGGCAACGGTTCAGCGTACGCTCGAGCCGTGGGTCTGAGGGGAGGAGATCGCCGAAAACGAGGGCCATCGTGCGATCGACGGCGGTCCGCTGCAGGCACTCGACGCAGCTCGCGAGTTCGCCGCAATCGTTGATGGTCTGCACACACAGCGGATCGCTCCCGCCCATCATCCCTGGACACGCCGCGGGGAACTGCATCAACCAAGGCGGCACCTCCCCCGTGAGGTCTCCCCCGCATACCCGATCCTCACCGCCGCAGGCGCGTGCGACTTTCGCCTGAAACTTGGACTCCGCCTTCGCAAGCTTGGCGACCGCCTTCAGCCCAGCCCCGGTGCCCGCCAGATCGGGGCACGTGTCGTCGTGCCGGCCTTTGAGCCTCCCGAGTTCGCACGAGGACAGGATCTTCGCACGGCTCAGGGCAAGCTTGGCGGCCTCCTTGCTGACAGCCCGGCGACACCGCACGCACTGGCGATCGAGGATACAGGTCGACGACTCGCCGGTGCACTCATAGCAGGCCTCGACCTGGCAACTCGCATCACAGCCATCCCCAGCGCTCGTCCCGCCATCGTCGCAGGTCTCTCCCGCATCGAGGGTCTCGTTCCCACACGGATTCGGCGGCGGGCTGATCGTGATCGGAACCTCCGCGATGTTGTTCGTCTCGTCGTCCTCCGCGACGCGGTTCTCCGGATCGGTGGTGAGGCGCAGAATGTAGTCGCCGGGCGGCACTGCGTCATCGGTAAAGTCGACGTACATGCACGCGAACGTCTCCCGGTAGAGATCAGCGCAACCCGCCGAGATACCCATGGGATTACAATTCGTGAACCCACCGACGCAGGTCGAGTCGACCAGGCAGAAGCCCGGCTTGTACCCTTGCGCGACGACGTTTCCTTCGAGATCGACCAGCTCGGGACGGGCGAAGCTGGCCACCAGCGGCCGGACATGCCCCGTCCCGCACACGAACAGCGGATTCGTACATGCCACGCCCGGATTGGTCGCACAGTCTGGACACTCGGGGTCCCCGAGATTCCATTCGTCGGGACCGTCGTTGTGGGTACGGAGCGCGAAACGGACCAGGCGCCGATTGCTGGTTCCGCCGGCACACCCCTCCAACACCTCGGCCGACGGCACATCCTGGATGACCTCGGCCACGTTGAAGACCTCCGGTCGTAGGTCGGGCAAAGCGTGCGCCAGTCCCGGAATGCTCAGAGACAGGAGGCCGGCAACAGCGGCGGCAAGCCTGGAACTGCGGAGTCGCGGCATGCGCCATATTTTGCCTGGGTCGACCCTATCTCGGCAAGGCACTCCCGTAGCGACGTTTCCCCTGCCGGCGCGTGCGCGCTAGGCTGTCCCCATGCGCGCTTTGACTATAGACCGATGGCATGCGGTCCTCCGATCACGCGACTTTACGACCCTCGACGGCCTGATCGCCGAGGACGCGACCTTCCACTCACCGGTGGTCCACACCCCTCAAGAGGGCAAAGCGATCACCATCTTCTATCTGACCGCCGCGGGGCACGTCCTGCTCGAGAGTGACTTCCGCTACGTGCGCGAGGTCATCGGCGAACGCGACGCCGTGCTCGAGTTCACTGCGGAGATCGAGGGCGTCCACGTCAATGGCGTCGACATGATCCACTGGAACGCCGACGGCCAGATCGACGACTTCAAGGTGCTCGTACGACCGCTCAAAGCCATCAACTTGCTGCATCGGCTGATGGGCGGGATGCTCGATCAGATGAAGACCGCGCAATCCTAGCGCCCACGCGAACTACAAGCGGTGGCGCTTCAGCTTGTACCAGAGCGAGCGCTCGCTGATGCCAAGCAGGCGAGCCGCCTCCGCCTTGTTGTCGCCGCTGGCCTGCAACGCTCGTAGAATCACCTTGCGCTCGACCCCAGCCAGTGCTGGCTCGAGCTGATGATCCATCGCGGTGTCGCCCGTCAGGTCCGGCTCCACCGGGACACCGGGCAGCACGATGCGGACCAGCTGGGCGTCGACCTCGCCCCCCGCGCCGAGCACGGCCGCTCGCTCCATCGCATTCTGCAACTCACGGACGTTTCCCGGCCAGGGGTAGCTCTCGAGGGGAGCGAGCGCCTCCGCGGTCAACGGAAGCGGCTCGTGCCCGAGCTCGGCCGCGTACCGATCGAGAAAGGCCCGTGCGAGCGGCGCGATGTCGGGTGTCCGCTCGCGCAGCGGCGGGACGTGAATCTCGAACACGTTCAGGCGATACAAGAGATCTTCTCGAAACGCGCCATCGCGGATCCTGGTGGCGAGATCACGATTCGTCGAAGAGATCACGCGCACATCGACCGACACACGTCGGTTGCTGCCCACCGGCTCGACAACCCCCTCTTGCAGCACGCGCAGGAGCTTCGCCTGCAATGGAAAATCCATGTCGCCGATCTCGTCGAGGAACAGCGATCCCCCGTTGGCGACTTCGAACTTGCCGATCCGCGCGGCTTGCGCACCGGTGAATGCGCCGCGTGCATGCCCGAACAGCTCGCTTTCGAGAAGCTCCCCGGGAATCGCGGCACAGTTCAGGGGCACGAACAGCCGCGAGCGCCGCGATCCGAGATTGTGGATGGCGTGTGCGATGAGTTCCTTCCCCGTACCCGTCTCGCCGGTGATCAGCACGGCACTCTTGGTCGGCGCGACGCGTTGGACGAGCTCGAAGATTTCCTGCATCGCCGGGGATCGACCGATCAACTCGTCGAGTCCGGCGGGCCCGTCGTAGCGCTCCCGGAGGTAGCGGTTCTCCGTCCGATACTGTTGCAGCTGGAGCGCGTGCCGAACGACAATCTCCAGCGCCTCGACGTCGAAGGGCTTCAGCACGAAATCGTAGGCGCCCTGTTTCATTGCCTCGACCGCGGTCTCGACAGTGCCGTAGGCCGTCAGCACGATCACCGGCACGTCAGCGTCCATGGCTCGGAGACGCTTGAACCACGCCATGCCCCCCATGCCGGGCATGCGGAGATCGGTGATCACGGCGTCGACCTTTTCCGCCTGGAAGATCTCGAGCGCCTGCTCGCCACTCTCGGCGGCCAGCGACTCCACATCCATCTGCTCGAGCATCATCTGCAAGACGCGGCGCATCTTGCGCTCGTCATCGACCACCAGGACCCGCTTCACGCTGTTCTCCCTTTTGGTAGCTCGATCCGGAACGTCGCGCCGTGCCCAGGAACGCTGTCGACCTTCACGGTGCCCTCGTGTGCGCGCACGATGCGCTCGACCAATGCGAGCCCGAGCCCGGTCCCTCCCTCACGCTTCGTGTAGAAGGGGGAGAAGATACGCGCCTGGGTCTCCGGCGTCATCCCAGGGCCATCGTCACTGACCTCGAAGCCCACGCTGCCATTCGAGCCTGGCAACACGCGAAGTCGGATCTCTCCGCCGCCGGGCTGCACCTGCAACGCGTTCACGAGGAGATTCAAGAGCACCTGGTAGATCTGCTCCCGATCGCAGCGCGCGGCGCTCTCGGAACCCGTGCGCTCGAATCGGAGGCCGACGCCCGATGCCTCCGCCTGCCCTGCCACGAACTCGGCCGCATGCTCGAGCAACGGCTCGAGGGGCGTATCGGCCATTGCGGGAGGACGTGGCTTGGCAAGCTCGGTGAGCCCGCTGACGACGCGCTCGATGCGATCGACCTCGCCGACGATCATATCGACGAGCTCACGCTGCTGTGCGTCCACGCCGACGAGCGACCGCCCGAGCATTTGCGCGGAGCCTCGGAGAATCCCGAGCGGGGTCCGGACCTCGTGTGCGATCCCAGCGGCAATCTCCCCGACGGTCGCCAGACGCGCCGTCGCTACGAGGTCGTCGTGCGCTCGGCGCAAATCGCTCGCCATCCGGTTGAATGCCGTCGTCAGTTCGCCGATCTCGTCATGCGAGCGCACCGGAATGGCAACCAACGCGACGCCCACTCGCGCCAGCTCCGTCGTCGCCTTCGTGAGCGTCCGAATCGGCTGCGTAATGCGATGCGCGAGCAGGACGGCGATCGTCAGTCCGACGACAATCACCACCCCGAGCATCGCCGCCAGTCGCTGGTTCATCTCCCGGACCGGGGCCAACGCAGCTGCCCGCGGTTGCAGCGCGACGACCGACCAGGCCGCGACCGGCAGCCCGACCGCCGCATGCCCGATCAGAGCATCGGCTGGTGCATCCACGCCGAAGAAGATTGGATCGTCCTCCGCGGCGCCCCACCCCGCCGCGCGGAGATCCGCTCCCGCTTCGAGCCCGGCGCGCGCCGTCCACGCACCGCCGATCAGGACGCCGTCCACATCCAGAACGAGCAGCTCGACCCCGATCCCCTGGGTCGCGACGTCGGCCTGCACGTCGGCCAAGGCCGCGGTGACCGCCCGCCAGTCGTAGAGTGCGCGTAGCGTACCGATACGCGACGCGGCCTCCTCCGGATCGGGAATCGCCACCGCGAACTCCAGCACGGAACGCCCATACCGCGTCGACGGGTACGGTCCAGTCATCGACACGCCCGTATCCGACGGGGTGCTCTGGCTTTCCGGTAGCGTGCCGAGCACTGCCGGATCGGTGCCGGCCACGGCTGCCCCGGAGGCATCCGTCGCGATCACGTCCAGCAACGTGAGCGTGCGGATCTGCTGTCCGACAAGAAACCGACTGATACGCTTGTCAACGTCCCCGACCAGCACTTCCCGCATCAGCTCCTGATCGGCCCAGCTCGCTAGCCGTGCTTGCTCATCCGCAATGACGCTCGCCACCTCCTGAGCTGCCCCGCCCGCGATCGTCGCGAGCTGGCGACCCACGGCACGCTCGAGCGCGGTGGTTGCGTTGGTCGAGGCCAAGAAGGCGAGCACGGCCCCCGGCACGACGATCAAGGCCAGCGAGAGCCCCACGAGCTTCCCCCGCACCGATCGGAACGGCCAAAATCCCTTCCGATTGTCGCCGCCTCCGGGGCCTAGTATTCCTGCAGGCTGGGTCATGGCTTCGCCCCAGTCATTGCAAACACCGGGCCGTCCCGTCGAGACCCATTTCCACGGGACCCTCGGCCTCGCCCGGGCGCTGGCACTGCTGGCGATCTTCACCTGCGTCGCCGTCCCGGCGGGCGCAGAGCCGCTGTCTCCGGTCCAAGTAGGCGAGGCCCCCATCTTCGAACGACCGTCGGCGATCGGCGACATCACCTACACGCCCGGACGGGGCCTTCGCTTTGGCAACACGGGTCTGACGGTCGGCGGATTCGCGAACCTCGCCGTCGGGTGGCCAGAGGGCGAGGCCTGGGAGCTCGAGTTCGACAGTCTGAGCCTGCTGGCCGCGTACGATCCCCTCCCCCGCCTGCACTACTTCTTCGAGCTCAACTACAAGGACGCCTTCGAGGTCAACGATCGCGGCGATGCCGGCAGCCCCGACGATAGACTTACGGTGGAGCGCCTGTACGCCGACGTGGCCTTCTCCGATCACTTGAACGTCCGCACGGGCATCTTCCTCACGCCTGTCGGAAGGTGGAATGTCATTCACGCCCCGCCGCTCCAGTGGACCACGGAACAACCCTTGGTCACCGAGCTGCCTTTCGATCTCAATCTCACCGGCGTGATGGTGTTCGGCTCCTTCTTCCCGGAAGGCGGCCTCATCACGTACTCGCTCTATGATCAATTCGCCGATCCCATCGAGGGCGACCCGGAGTTCGAGCCCGCCGACCACAGTGTCGGCGCTCGGCTCGAGTACGACGCCGATGCCGGGTGGTCGGTTGGTGCCAGCTACCTGGCCGCCCGACGGGAGAGCAATTGGCGCCATCTCGGGGGGCTGGATTTGCTCTGGAATCTCGGGCCCGTCGAACTCATGGGCGAGTTCGCCATCGAAGATGGCAAGGGCGACCACAGCCAGTGGGGCGTCTATCTCCAGAGCGCATACCAGCTGACCGACCGTACGTACCTGGTCGGTCGCTTCGAACATTATGACTTCCAGGATCCCGAGGAGCCAGAGGTCAACACCATCACCCTCGGCCTGGGATTCCGGCCGATCCCGGCCGTCGTCCTGAAGGCCGAGTATCTCATCGCCGATCGCAGATCCGAAGAAGCCGAGGCCGGATTCCACGCCTCGATTGCGACCCTGTTCTGAGCCATGGCCAGATCGGTTAGATCACGCGCGCTCCTGGTAACCCTCGCATTCATGCTGGCATGGGCCATACCGACGAGCGCCGAGGAGCACGCCCTCGTGGTCATTACCCATCCCTCGCGCGCCACCTCGCTGTCCTCGGGCGACCTCCGGCGCTTCTTCATGAAGCAGAGACGCTTCTGGTCCGACGGCACACCGGTCATCGCCGTCAACCAGACGGCGGCAACACCGGTCCGTACCGCGTTCGAACGCCTGATCTTTGGTCGTGACGCGGCAACCCTTCCCGCCTATTGGAACCAGCGTTACTTCGAGGGCCTGTTTCCGCCGATCACCCTCGACTCGGATGAGGCTGTCCTCCGCTACGTCGCCGCAAAAGAGAACGCGATTGGCTACGTCGATACCCGCTCGGTCGACGGGTCCGTGCACGTCGCGCTCCGCCTTGGCGCACCCGAGATCGCCGGACCGTAGGGCCCCGCAGCGGGCTGACAACGACCGCGCAAGACGATTCGCACTGACTGCAAGATATTGCAGTCTTCGTCGGCTCCGCTCGACGATCGACCACACAAACGCTGCCGCCCGGCACCCCGGTCGATGGCACGCGCCCTGCTCTCTCTCACGCAAGAGCGCCGCTCCTGGCGCCGATCTCACAAGGAGAGAGAGAATGACGAACTTGACTGGAAGATGTCCGTACCACTCGAACGGAACGTACCCGACCATCGGGTACCTGATCGCCGCGCTCGTGTTCTTGCTCGCGCTACCGGAAGCCAGCGAGGCGCGCCGGAACCAGTTCTGCTCTGCTACGGCGCGCGCGCAGTTTGTCGCGTGCCAGAGCGAGGTCAAGGACGACCGACTCGAGATCAAAGCCGTCTGCATCAATACGGAAGACGACGAGGAGCGCGCGGAATGTCTCGACGAAGTCAAGGAAGCCCGCGCAAGCGGCAACGAGGAGTGCGCCGAGCAACGCGAGGCTCGTCGCGACCTCTGCGACCTGATCGGCGAGGATCGTTACGATCCTGATTTCGATCCAGCCAATTTCGATACCGACTTCGTCACACCGCCGAACTCAAACCCGTATCTCCCGATCAAGGTCGGGAATTTCTGGGCGTACGAGGCCGATGGCGAGACCAACACGACGGAGATCCTTCCCGAGACGAAGCTGATCGAGGGCGTCACCTGCGTCGTGCAACGCGACCTCGTCAAAGTCGATGGTGTAGATCTGGAAGACACCGACGACTGGTTCGCGCAGCGCAAAGATGGGACCGTCGAGTACTGTGGCGAGGAAGTGAAGGACTTCGAAACCTTCGCGGGCGACGCGCCGATGGATCCCGAGCTCGTCTCGATCGATGGATCGTTCAAAGTCGGCCGCGACGGCGATCGCCCCGGCACGCTCTTCCTCGCCAGCCCCGAGGTGGGCGTGACGTACCGGCAAGAGTGGTCTCCGGGAAACGCCGAAGACGCGGCAACGGTCATCTCCACCACCTACCACTACGGAGACGATGCGGAGCTGGACACCTACGTCCCGGAGGCGCTCGCCGACCATCTCTGCGACCACGACTGCGTGGTGACGTTCGACTTCAGCCCGCTCGATCCCGAAGCGCTCGAGCACAAGTTCTATGCGCGCGACATCGGGCTGTTTCTCGAAGTCGACCTCGATGGTGGCGACATCAACCAACTGGTCGAGTGCAACGTCGATCCGAAATGCGACACACTGCCGGCTCCCTAGGAGCTGGCCACGGTTGAGGGGCGATCCGTCGACGTGTCCCCACAGGTCGACGGAACGTGTCGCGCCCAGGCTTCCCGGTCACCGCCGTTCGCTCCATCCGGCGGCGGTGGCCGGGAGGCGACTCAATCGTCCTGTCGCGCCCGCCGCGCGGCCTCCATGCGGAGACTCTCCCATCTGCTCGTAGCGCTCGTCCTCGGTGCGGCGTCATCCACCGCCAGTGGGGCGGTGGAGCCTCTGGCACCGGTCTCCGTGCGCGACGAACCCATCTTCGAGCACCATACCCCCTGGGGCGACCTCGCCTACACACCCGGCCGGGGCCTTCGCGTCGGCAGAACGGGCTTCACGATCGGCGGCTACACGACCGTCATTCTGGCCCATCCGGAAGACGAGCCGGCAAAGCTCGAGATCGACCCTGTGAGCATCTTCGTCGTCTGGGATCCAACCCCCCGGTTCCATCTCATGACAGAGCTTCAGTACGCGGACCTGTACGAGATCGACGAGCGCGGGCGCGCAAGTTCGGCAAACGATGATCTCACCGTCGAGCGCCTCTACGCCGACTTCGCACTCTCCGACTATCTGAACGTCCGAGCCGGCGTGTTCCTGACCCCCGTCGGTCGCTGGAACGTCATCCACATCGCCCCGCTCGTCTGGACCACCGAACAGCCGATCCTCACGGAACTGCCGTTCGACCCGAACCTGACGGGCGTTATGATTCACGGCGCGATCTTCCCCACCGGTGGCGTTCTGCGATACGCGCTCTACGATCAGTTCGCCGACCCGATCGAGGGCAACCCCGAGTTCGAGGCCGCCGAGCACAGCCTCGGCGGCCGGCTCGAGTATGACGCCGACGCGGGCTGGTCCGTCGGGGCGAGCTATCTCGCCAGCCGTCGCGACGATGGGTGGAACCATCTCGGCGGATTGGATCTGCTCTGGAGTCACGACCGCTTCGAGATCATGGGGGAGTTCGTCGTCAGCGAAGGCGCGGGCAACGGCCAGTGGGGCACATATCTTCAGGGGGTCTACGGCCTCACCGACCGGCTCTCGCTCGTACAGCGGTACGAG
>JAJCZP010000066.1 GCA_029262315.1 Deltaproteobacteria bacterium
GGCCGACGGCAGCGGGTACCAGAACGTCCTCGCGACGGACGGACGCGAAGGCTCGGGCAACTCCGAGGATCACGAATGACCAGGATCCCGTTCTTCGCGCACGATCTCGGCGACGCGGAGGTCGCAGCGTTCGCCGCCGCATTGCGCGACCCGATCCTCACCACGGGCCGCGCGGTCGCGGAGTTCGAGCGTCGCTTCGCCCACACGCTGGCCATTCCGCACGCCGTCGCAACGACCAGCTGCACGGGCGCCCTCCACCTCGCCCTCCTGGCACACGGCATTGGCCCTGGGGACGAAGTCCTCACGACGCCCATGACCTTCATCGCGACCGCGACCGCCATCCTGCAGGCGGGCGCCAGCCCGGTGTTTGTCGACGTCGAGCCGGCGACAGGAAACCTCGATGTCACGCGAATCGAAGGCTCGATCACACCGCGCACGAAGGCGATCATGCCGGTGCACCTGTTCGGGCAGATGTGCGACATGCGTGCGATCCGTACCGTCGCGGATCGGCATGCGCTCGTCGTCATCGAGGACGCCGCTCACTGCGTCGAGGGCACGCGCGACGGCATTCGCCCCGGCATGCTGTCGGAGGCCGCCTGTTTCTCGTTCTACGCCACGAAGAGTCTCACCTCGGGAGAAGGCGGGGCCCTCATCACCCGCGACGGGGCCCTCGCAGATCAGCTCCGCCTGCTGCGCTTGCACGGCATGACATCGAGCGCCGCCGAGCGCGAGCGCGAAGGCTACGAACACTGGGACATGGTCGCCATGGGCTGGAAGTACAACATGGACAATCTGCAGGCGGCCATCCTGCTACCGCAGATCACACGACTCGCCGCGCATCACGAGCGCCGAACGCGACTCGCACATCGGTATCGCGAGCTGTTGGCAAACGTCCCCCGCGTCTCGATGCCGTCGGTCGTCGCCAAGGTGGACCATGCATGGCACGTGTTCGCGATCTGGATCGACGCCGCGAACCGCGACGCCGTGATCCGCGGCCTGGAGCGTGAGGGCGTTGGCGTGACGATCAACTACCGCCCGGTCCACCTCACCCGCTACTTCCGCGACAACTTCGATGGGGCCCCGGGCCAGTTCCCACATGCCGAGCGCATCGGCGGAGCGACCATCTCGCTTCCACTCTACGGCTCCATGCCCGACGACCACGTCGACGCGGTCGTGGCCCGCCTCACGCAAGTGCTGGCGGCGCTACCTACCAGTACGTGATCGTGCCGTCGGCGCCCACGACCGGCACCGACCGCATCCATAGCTGTCGCTCCCACCAGTCGCGATTCGCATCGTACCAGGCAACCGTCGCGGCCAGACCATCGGCGAGGCTCGTGCGCGCTTCGAAGCCGAGCGTCTTGGCCGCCTTCCGGGTGTCCGCACAATGCCGCTGGAGCTGACCGGGCCGAGCCGCCACCTGCTCGATCAACCGCGGCGACGCTCCGGTGATCCGTACGATCTCGTCGGCGAGGGTCCGGATGTCGGTGGCATCCCCAGTCCCGATGTTGAATACCTCGCCGCGCACGGTCTCCAGCGGCGCCGCGAGAATGCGCTCGATGGCATCGCAGGTATCGTCGACGAAGATCCAATCGCGCGCCGCGCGCCCGTCACCGTGCACCGCAAGCGCGTCGCCGCGGAGGGCGCCCGTCACGAACCGCGGCACGACCTTTTCGAGATGCTGGCCGGGACCGTAGTTGTTGAACGGCCGAACGATCACCGCGGGGAGCTCGTACGTGGTCACGAAGGAGTGCACTAGACGATCCGCGGCGCATTTCGCCGCCGCGTAGGGGGTGCACGGATCGAGCGGATGACTCTCCGGCATCGGATCAACGACGGCGGTCCCGTACACTTCCGAGGAGGACACGTGCACAAAGCGCTCGATGTGCTGCAGGCGTGCGACCGCCTGCGCGGCGAGGGTCTGCGTGCCGAGGACGTCGGTCTCGAAGAAGATCAGACTATCGCTGATACTTCGCGGCACGTGGGTCTCGGCGGCGAAGTGGACGACCGTATCGCACTCGGCAAGTACCGACTGCAAAATCTGTGGGCTCCGCACGTTCCCGTGCACGAAACGGACCGATTCGCTGCCACCGGTCGCCCGCATCAGATTGTCCAGGCTCCCGGCATAGGTGAGCGCATCGAGGACGACGATACGGTCCGCGGGCTGCGCTCGGAGGTGCTGTGCGACGAAGCGGGACCCGATAAAACCAGCGCCACCAGTGACTAGGAGCGAGCGCGCGTCAGAACCCCACGAAGTATTGCTGCGCGAGATTGTAGGCGTCGATACCGATCTGCGATCCGGTCACGCGCCCATCGAAATCATCGGCCTCGACGTGAATGCCACCGGGGAGTCGCGACAGGCCAGCCTGGTCGGCGGCGTCGAAATACGTGCCCCATTGAAGGGTGACGGGCACACTCGGCCCCGACTCGAACGCGAGACCCGTCGTGGCCGGGACCACGTGCTGGCCGAAGCCTCCAGGGAAGAACGCGTCGCCCGTAAACGCCGTCATCACCTCGGCCGCGGCCCGGCTGAACGTGCTGTGGCCGGATGTGTAGGCGGGAAACGCCGGGGTCACGAACGACGTCTTCTGATACGTCACCCATTCGACACCACGAATCCAGGTCACGCCGACAGGACCGCTGGTCGGATCTTCCGGGGGGCCGCCGTACGCCCGGACGGCGATCTCCCCCTCGAAGCCCGCCAGGGCCTCATGGCGTTGACCCGGAACCGTCGTCGCGGCGGTGATGATCTCGACCAACCCCGGCTCGAGCGGCATCCCGTCGGGATGATACGAGGGGTCGTTCGGATCGGTGGACTGCCCATTCTGCGACATGTACCGGATCATCGAGATCGGCCGGACGTAGTCGTGCTCGCGCTTCAGGCCCCACGACACGATGGCGGCGTCGTGGACAGCGCCGTTCAGCGCGAAGTAGAGCTTGACGTCCCATTCGAGTCGGTCGACGACCGGGCCCGCCCCACCGATCCGCAGCGACGGCAGGACGTCGGACACCTCGTTGGCAAGCACGTTCCAATGCCCGGGCGGGGTCTCCGACTCGGGACCGTCCGCCCAGAACTCAGCCAACACACGATAGAAGTCGGCACGCGGGACGACATTGGGAACGTACGGCTGGTTCGTCGCGGGATTGAGCGCGTGCCCCGCACCATCGTTGGTCCCGAGGGAGTTGTTGCCATACGCGCCCGGCGAGATATCGAGCATCACGCCGTCGCTCGGATCGAGCTGGCTCGAATACTCGAGAACCTTCCGCGCCCCCTCTTTGAAACCTGCGTCGTCCACGCCACCAAGCTGCGGCGGAGGGCCGGGCGAGAAGTACGGCAGTCCCTCGTCGGGC
>JAJCZP010000067.1 GCA_029262315.1 Deltaproteobacteria bacterium
GCCCCAGCCGGGCGCAATCGCTCTGAGCCGAGGTTCGATAGGCTGATCGAAGTTCGAGATCAACTCGTCGGCTTGGAAGGCTGCGCCGAAGGTTCACGAGAAGCGGGACGCATCCCGTGTTCGAGGAGCCAAGCTCCCGCGCCGTCCTCGACTCGCGCGGTAGCGTCCTGCCGTTCGAGCAACCGAGGGGGCAACGCGAGCGAGTTGGCGGGTGTCCGGCGTTGCCGGTCACCTGGGTCGCCAACGGCCTGACAGCCCGGCGTTTCTCGAGCAGAGAACGGGCAGACGTACGTGAGCCATCACGTAGCGTCGTGTCCGTGCTCCTGCTGCTTGCGGACGAAGGCGGTGATCGTTTCGACGTAGGTGTCGGGGTGTGTCTGGTGCGGGATATGTCCGGTGCCCGAGAGCGTCAGCGTCTCGGCATGGGGGAGCGCCGGCGCGAGCTGTTGGATGATCGCCGCGAACATCGGGGGACTCTGGTTGCCAAGCGTGAGCAGCGTCGGGTGCGGGAAGCTTGTGATCGAACCGGCATCGAATGCGCGTGACTCCGGATCGTTCTCCTCGTCCAGGAACGTGGGCGCGTGTTCGATCCATGCCTGCTGATCCTCCGGTGGCACCTGCACCCAGGTTCCAGGACCGAGCGCGACGGTCTCGCAGAACTGCTCTGCGGCACCGGCATGGTCGCCGGATCGAATTCGCTCGACCACGGCTGCGTTTCGCTGGAGCACGTCTTCCAGCATCGGTGCTAGGGGCGGGTCGTTGGCGAGGAGCGAGAGCAATGGGGGTTCGTGCGCCATGATCCCGCGCAGGAGGTCCGGGCGCGCACTGGCCAGCCGAAGCGTGATCGACGCGCCGAAAGAGTTGCCAGCCACATAGGCGGGCGCGAGTCCGAGATGCTCGATTAGCGCCGCGACGTCGTCGACGTCCTCGTGGACACTGCCCTGTCCGTCCACGCGCTCGCTCTCGCCGTGTCCACGCCGATCGTAGGTGAGCACTCGAAACGACTGCACCAATCGGGCGACGGCGAGATCCCAGACGTGATGGGATCCCCAAGATCCGTGCACCAGAACGAGTGGGACGTCACCGTCACCGCTCAGATCATACCGGATCCGGACTCCGTTGACGTTTGCGATTTCCATAGCCCTCTCCCTCGTGTTCAGTCGGAGGCGCTTTCGTGTCCCCGGTCAAGCGTGGGCCGAGTGACTCGGTTGGTAGCGTCCTACCGTTCGAGCAACGGACGGGTCAACGCGAGCGAGCTGGCGAGTGTCTGGCGCTGCCCGTCAGCTGGGTAGGCCGAAACGTACGGGAGTGCACATTCCGCGAGGGCGGCAACGACGTGGAGGTGACGCGTCACAAGACGCGGGCGATCTTTGATCGCTTCAACATCGTCACTGAGACCGACCTGCGAAGCGCGAGCGCTGCGTTGTCCGAGCATGTTTCTGGTCGCGAACCGCTAGAGAACCGCCCCAGTCTCTGCGAGGGTGCGCACGGGCGATTCGAGCGTCGAGTTTGCAGACGCAGCGTGACCACGATGTATGGCGCTGCGGCTGAGGTGCGGCGGCGCTGCACGGCGACTACGCTCGTCGGGGAGGTGAACTCGGCGCTACTGATCGGCGCAGAGAATGGATTGTAACCCGTAACGCCATAGGTTACACTCGTGTCGTGGCAATCCGATCCTTCCGCCATCGAGGTCTGGAGAGGTTCTTCACCAGGGGGGCGAAGTCCGGGATCCAGACGCCACATGCGAGCCGACTTCGGCTCGTGCTCGCTCGGTTGAGCGCTGCTGCGGAGCCGCGCGATATGGCACTTCCCGGTCTTCGGCTGCACGCGCTGAAAGGTCGGCGCAAGGGAACGTGGACGGTGACCGTGAGCGGGAACTGGAGAGTGACGTTCCGATTCGACGGTAAAGACGTCCGGGACATCGACTACGAGGACTATCATTAGAGAGGTGAGACCATGCAGATGCACAACCCGCCACATCCTGGGGAGGTACTTCGGGAACTATGCCTCGACCCGCTCGAGCTGAGCGTCACGGACGCGGCCAAGGCGTTGGGAGTAAGCCGCAAGACCCTCTCGGCAATCCTGAACGGTCGGACGGGGATCAGCCCCGAAATGGCGGTACGTTTGTCGATCGCTCTGGATACGACGGCGGAAAGCTGGCTGAACCAGCAGGCCCAGTACGATCTTTGGCAGGTCGCGCAGCGGCGCAAGCGTCCCAAGGTCAAGCGGCTCGTCGCTGCGTGAGGCCGTGATGCCGGAGGTCGGACTCGAACCGACACGAGGTTGCCCCCACGGGATTTTGAGTTCGGGGACCGGGGGAACTCAGCGACACTGGACGCTATTCATGCGCCACAAACCGGGCACTTTCCGAGCGTCGCAGTCTCATGAGTGGCGTCCCGTAGCGTTGAGTTCCGCTACAGAAGCGCCACAGTCTGTGCGGGCGAGTCGAGCGTCGAGTTTGCGGTTGCGTCGTCCGCGGTCGGCAGGATGCTGAGCCTCGCCCGAGCAACGGCTACTGGGCCGGTTCGGCTGCCGCGTAGAGTTGCCAGACCTCGGGCACACCTTTGAGCTCGTGCGTCCCGCGATCGTCGAAGGCGAGGCGTGAGCCGACAACCAGGTCTTTCACCGTTCGCGTGACGAGCACTTCGCCTGCTGCGGCCAGGGCGGCGACGCGGGCACCGATGTGGACGGCAAGCCCGGCGACGGCGTCGTCGCGGCGCTCGATCTCCCCGGTGTGCACGCCCGCACGGATTTCGAGTCCGAGGCTTCGCACCCCGTCACGAATGGCGCAGGCACAGGACACCGCGCGTGCCGGGCCGTCGAAGCACGCGAAGACACCGTCCCCGGCCATGTCGACTTCGCGACCGCGGAAGCGTTCGAGATGCCGTCGCACGAGCCCGTGGTGTTTGCGAAGCACTTCGTGCCAGTGCCGGTCGCCCAGCTCGGCGGCCTGCTCGGTGGATCCCACGATGTCGGTGAAGAGCACGGTGGAGAGCATCCGGTCGTCAACGACCGCGGTACGCACGCCAGTGAGGAACTCCTCCACTTCGGCGACCACCCGCTCGCCTTTCGCGAACCAGGGGTAGTGATCCGCGCCGTCGATCATCACGAGACGCGCATCCGACAGGTGCCGGGCCATATAGCGACTGTGCTCAACGAACATCGAGTCGGAGCCGCCGCACATGACGAGACATGGCATCCGTACGCTCGGTAAGGCGGCACTGACGTCGATGTCGCCCACCATTTCGTAGAGCGCGCGCATGGTGGCGGGGGTGGCCGAGAATCGTTCGGCACGGGCACAGAGGGCCAGTAGCTGCGGGTCGTCCGCGTGCGAAGCGGACATGAATCGCAGGGAGGCCCCCGTGCCCCACAACTCGAACACTGCGGCAGCCAGTGCGTTGGTCATCTCGCTGTGAGCATCGCGACCGAGTCCAGACGGATCGTCGGGAGGACCGCCGAAGCGAACGAAGGTATCGTACAGGACGACCGCGTCCACGCGGTCGGGATGCGTGGCTGCAAAGAGCAGACTCAGTGGTCCGCCCTCGGACACACCCAGCAGCGCTGCTCGTTTGCTCCCGACCGCATCCATCACCGCGCGGATGTCGTCCATTCGCTCCTCAAGGCTCGGCGCACCCACGATCCGATCGGAGAGTCCATTTCCGCGCTTGTCGAAGACGATGACACGCGCGAACGCACCGAGGCCGTCCAGGAACTCGGTGTAGCCTGGCCACTCGTGGAAGAACTCGACGTGCGAGATGACGCCAGGCACGAAGACCAGGTCGCGCGGCCCCGCACCGATCACCTGGTAGGCGATGCTGAGGTCGCCGCTGCGCGCGTAGTGCGTTTCGGGGAGCACGACCGATCAATAGAGTCCCCGGTCCACGATCGTCAACCGAACGGACGCGATCCTGTGTGGTGGGGCACTCGGCGCTACTGGAACGGAGTGGACGCTGAACGAACGGCGACGTAGCGCGGGCGGCTATGCGTGCAGTAGCGTCTGGTAGCGTGCAGTTCGGGCAG
>JAJCZP010000068.1 GCA_029262315.1 Deltaproteobacteria bacterium
ACGAGCTCATCTACGGCAGGCCGTTCACCGCGCTCGAGGCCGCCGCCATGACGACGGTCTACTGCGATCCCGCCGGCGGCAAGCTCTTCAAGGGCACGGCCTCAGACGTTCGCATCCTCGAGGACATCGGCTTTCGCAAAGTCGAGCACCACACGCGGCACCCGCCCATCAAGCATCGCGTCAACAGCCTCCAGCACAAGCTCTACAAGCGCGAGATCCTCATCGACGAGGATGCGGCTCCGTACATCTCGCGCTGCCTTCGACTTCAAGGCTACGCCGACGACGGCAAGCCGGAGAAGGGCCGTCCACGCGACGGCAAGAAGGGCTTCGACCACGGAAATGATGGGCTTGGCTACTTCGTCGAGTACGAGTGGCCGATCAGCGTCGGCGAGACACGCATTCTTCAAACTCACTAGGAGGCTCCCATGCTCGGGTTCTTGCGACCCTTTCTCTCTGGCGGTGACGCCACCCAGGACGCGATCAAACACATCCACAGCGACGTGGCCGCCCTCGGCAAGTCGGAGTTCGACGCGATCCTAGCGGTCGCCAAGAAGGCGAAGCCGGATGGCTACGACGCCGATCAGGAGATCGTCGCCAAGTTGTTCACGAAGCGACAGCACGAGGTGACGGCGGCCGCGATGGTGACGCGCTATCCCAAGACCCACACGCGGCGTCCGGTCTACACGCTCAACACCCTGAAGCACTCGGCTGTGCTCGACGCTCAGGCGTACCTCGACCCGCCAGACCGATACGTAGAGGTGAAGGTCGACGAGGTTTGGCGCAGGGCTGACCTCGACGACTTGGTCGAGGAGCACGGTTGGCGGCAGCGAGCGCTCGACGTCGTCGTCGAGAAGGCGCGTCTCGACGTGCTGATGACCGATTGGGAAGAGAAGACGATGGCCAGCGTCGACCATTTCGCGCGCATTGTTCCGCGAAGGGGCCGCCTCGAGGCACGTCTGTTCTGGCCCCACAACATCTGGGTCATCCAGGACGAGGACCACCCCGGCCGCATCGACCAAGCGCACGCGATCATCGCGAGGCTTCCCAGCTACCACGAGTTCTGGTTCAAGCGGGTCGTCGTCGACAACACGACCGGCCGGGCAAGGACGATGTGGTTCGGCACCCACCTGAGTAAAGACGGAAAGAGAAAGCGCACCTTCGACTGGCCGTTTGAACTCAACCCGTGGTTCTCGATGCATGGGGTCGACCCGCAGGGAAGCCTCTGGCACGAGCCGAACATCGACGCGGCTCGGGTGAACATCGAGAACAACTTCACGCTGAGCTCATGGCGCTACCGCGAGGACTTCCAGGCGCACCAGCAGGTCTTCATCATCGGCGGTGGCGACCTCGAAGGCGTCGACCTCACGGCCGGGCCTGGCGAGTGGCCGGTGCTGCCGAAGCCGGAGACCAAGGTCGTCCCGATCCCTGCCGTCCTCGACAAGACGCCGATCGAGGGCGCCGAGGCCATGCTCAAGATGCAGGGCAACGCGAACCAGCAGAACCCCGACAGCTGGATGTCGGAACCGGGCCCGCCGCTGAGCGGAGTGTCGCGCGAGATTCGGAACGAGATGAGCGACCGGAAGCGGCGCCGCTTCGTGAAGCTGTTCGAGATGAACGAGGCGGACGAGCTCCTACCGAAACTGGCGCGCATCGCTCGGGCCGGCGAGATCATCGAGCGGGAGATCGACGAGGGCGATGACGTCGAAGTCCGCATCCGCGCCAAGCTCCCCCCGCCTCGGAAGTACGAGGACACCGAGACCACGCGGACGCGCTACTCGAGCGGCATGCGCGACGGAGCGCTCTCTCTCGCCGAGTACGCGCACCGTGCCTTCCCCGAGGTCTACGCGAACAAGCAGGCGGCCATCGACAAGGGGCTGTCCGATGTGCCGCCGCCGCCCCAGGCCAAAGCGCCGGCGAGCCGAGCGCGGGTCCCGGGCTCCGATCCTGCGCCGGACGTCCAAGACGGCGGCGCGCTCAACAAAGACGGCGAAGGCCGCGAAGGAGGCTCAGATGGATGAGGATGGAACCCCGAATGTCGAGACGCTGAGGGAGATCGCCGACTACTTCGACAAGAAGTACCTCGAGGCCAAGCGGCGCGAGTCCTACGACAGCTACGAGCTCTCCACCATCGCGCAGGGCCTGCGCATGGAAGCGCTCAAGCTGGAGGACTGAGCCGGTGCCCACCAACCACCTGCCGCGCCCCCGCTCAAGCGGCAGGGGGCGCCGGCGCGACCCCTTGGTCGTCTGGCAGAACAAAAACGTCGGCATCGATATGGAGAAGTTCGCGGCCGTCGTCGAGAAGTGGCTGGTCCGCGACATGAAGGCTGACGCGGCTTCGGGCCGTGGCGGCGACGATAAGCCGTTGCCTCCGCTGAGCCCCGAGTACGCCAAGCGAAAGGCGAAGAAGGGCGGGGCAGCTCAACCCGATTTCAAGCTGACCGGCAAGCTGCTCCGCGCGCTGAAGCCGCGAGCCAGGAAGCGGAAGGCCAAGCAAGGCTTGGTGACAGTGCGCGTCACCGTCACCAACGCGCGGTTCCGCCAGCTGATCGGCCTGGCCGCAAAGGGACGTCGGCTGGTGGACGTCAGCGACCGAGACATCGCCGAGATCGCGGAGGCGGTGAGCCGCGCGAACGTCCTGGTCATGCGATCGGGCCGGCCGGAGGTGGCGTGACCTGGAAGCGCGACCTCGCGATGGGGGCGGCGATGGGCGCGGCCGCTCAGTTCGGCCTGCGCGCCGCCGACTGGCTGTGGGACCGCGCGGTCGAGCGTTTCGCGGGTGACGAGGCGGAGACCGTCGAAACCGAATCCTGTGCCGACTGCGGGCACACTCGTGAGTGCACCAAGGGAGCCACCGACCGGGCAAGCCGATGAGTGGCGTCGTCAACATCGTGGACTACCAGTCGGTCTGGCACGCGAGCATCGTCGTGTGCACCGACTGCGAAACGACCTGGCGCGCAGCCATTCACCGAACCGAGCTCGACGCAGCGATCCCGTGTCCGCGGTGCAGCCGGCCGTTCGGCATGGTCACCCACTACCTCGAGGGTGCGCAATGTCGGCGGGCCGCGACAGCGTCCCTCGGATTGGTCGAGCGATAGCTGGCTGCTTCGGCAGGGATCGAACCTGCGGCCGTCGCCTTAACAGGGCGCCGCTCTACCGCTGAGCTACGAAGCATCATGGTGCGCGCGAGAGGATTCGAACCTCCAACCGTCCGGTTCGTAGCCGGGTGCTCATCCGATTGAGCTTCACGCGCAGACAGGCAGCGCGCGCTCCTCGTCGTCAACGTCGTGACGGGGCGCGCGCGCTGCGATTTCGTCGGCGATTGTTCGCGTAAAGCATGCGCCTCTGACGATCGGCCGAAGAGAATCCTTCAGCGCGGAGCGATCACCTTCGCGATCTCCGAACTGTTTTTGATTCCGCGGGGTTCGGCTCCCTCGATAGACGGTTCCTGGCGGCGCGTGGTAACTCGGCGGAGGAGGGCGTGCTTGTGGGTCAGGACTTCGACCCTCCAGCACTCCGAAACACAGCGTCAGCAACGACGGTCTGCTCCACACGCTACGAACGGTTTCCGTCCGAGTGCGGGAGCGCCTCCGCGCAACCGGCCTCACACATGGATTGAGAAACGCTCCAGGGTACCTCTGACGCGGCCTGCCAGGTGGTCCTGGTTCAAAAGGGTGTACCCCCCTTGGTCTGGCACGCTGGTGGGGTAGTTGGTTGGGATGAGTGAGAAGTGGGTGAATCGCCTCAGCGACGACCTCGACGAGGCGGGCGTCAAAGAAGAGTGCCCTCGTTGTGCGCAGACGGAGTGGAATGCGCAACCGATGCACCTATGGGTCACCGTCGGTGATGAGCCGCCAACCAACCTCCTGGGGGAGGTTAAGGACTATTTTCCTTTGGCTGCTGTCGTTTGCACCAACTGTGGGTTTGTCGCCTTTCACGCAGGGCTCAATGAGTGATGGCGGTGAGGGAGCGAATCAAGGCGGGAACCCTGACGCGCAAGGGAGAGATCAAAATCCCCACTGCGATGGTGACAGAGGTGCAGTTCCTGGCGCTGAAAGATGGCAGTAGGAAGCGTGAGGCGCGTGCCCACTTCCATGGTCTCATCGGGATAGCGGTCTCTCTCCTAGTGGGGGCCATCGGCGTCTATCAGTCTTCTTCAATCAGCTCGGACACCACCGTGAAAGACGCCAAGGTGTTCGACATCGTTTTCCTTGCTGGTTTGGTGGTTCTCGGCGTCGTGGCCTGCGCATTTGCGATCTTCCAACGGCTGAAATCAGAGAGCTCAGCCGGTGGAACGTACGAGCATTGCATAAAGGACATTCAGGCTCAGCTCGACCACCAAAAGGACGACGATCCTGCGGCCTAGACGTTGGGTATTTGACTCCGCAAAGCTCGCTGGGCCACCCTTGCCCTATGAAAGACCTCGTTGGTGAAAGCGCCCTTCTGAGCCTGAGCCCCCTTCTTGAACTCGGAGGCATTACGCTGGTTGATGGCAAGCCCAAGCCGCTGCCCTTGATCCGCGTCAAACAGATCCAGGGCGTGATCAAGGATGCGACCGAACGCTTCATCATCCTAAGCCCAGTCCAAGGCCTATGGGGTGAGGACGGCAGTCACCCGAGCGGGGCTGACCAGGTAGTCGGGAGCCAAGTCTTGTTGAACACGCAGACCGTCTCCAGCATCGTCATCGTGGGGATGGCCTAGAGGACGGTTGCAGAAGGAGTCCGCTGGCTCCCACGGCCTGCACCAATCGCAGCGAACCTCGCCTCGAAATCGAGCTTCCTGCTGGCAGCCTCTTCTGTGTAGTGGCCGTTCCTGGGTGTGACCTCCCTCCATTCATCGAGCAGGAGCTGCCCTCTCTGCTTCTTCACCTGGCAGCGCATGTGG
The DNA here is from genome assembly GCA_029262315.1 of Deltaproteobacteria bacterium. Taxonomy (GTDB): domain Bacteria; phylum Desulfobacterota; class Binatia; order UTPRO1; family UTPRO1; genus JAJCZP01. The sequence continues at coordinate 4,882 of JAJCZP010000068.1, forward strand.
GGAAGGACCGCCGTGAGCATCGCCCGCACTCTGTCGGAGCCGTGCAATCGCCAGTGCCAAGCCTGACGGTGGTGCTCCTTGTACTTCTTCTTGATGACAATGGTGCCACCGAAAAGCCTCTTCATCTCTTCCAGAAGCTCCCTATCAGTCGAGTCCGCAACGATTTCGGGACGCTTGAACCGGTTCCTTCTCGCGAGCGAGATGCACCCGTCGCCGTCCATGAACCCTGCCGCCCAGGCGCTTTCCGCGTCTTGAATCTGCATGTGATCCTACGGTGCCGAAGTCTTGTTGGCCGCGGAAGGGACCACCTCGAGCTTCTCCGAGGGCGGGCTCCGCTCCTTGGCTGGGAGCTCGATGTCCATCGCCTTCATTCGATCGACGAGGTGGTCTCGTAGAGCGTCCGACTGCTTTCTTTGGGTCCTCATCTCATCGCCGATGGCATCGGCCTGGCCATTCAGCTTTTCGGCAAGCATTTCCAGCATGTTCGACGGTCCGTCACTCCAGTTCCTCGCTTCCACGTCGAGGGCAAGTTCACGACGCCGCGTGGTCGCCTCGACCAAGACGCGGGTGTCGGCAGCCGACTCTGCGTAGAGAACGGTGATGGCCTGCAGTTCTGCCTGCTCTTTGGCGGAGTCGGCGAGCGACGCAAACTCCTTGCGCTGCGCCCGTAGTTCCTGGCGTTGAAGCTGGAGCTCCTTGCGTTGGATGCGGAACGCGGCGAGCGCCCCCACGACGGCGAGACCGGTAAAGACTGCATTCGCCACGCCGAACCGATCGCCGAACTCGCCTTCGCCAACGAACAACAGCACCAAGGTCATGACCGCGACAATGACGGCGAGGCCTGCGAGCTCGGGGGCATACGAGTGCGGCTCTTCGTCGGGGTTGGTGTCCTCGCTATCGGTAGTCATCGAGCGCCTCGCACCGCAGTGCCTCAGTGAACCGCCATTTGTTGAGAAGTCTTGTCCGCCATGAACGCCCGGCGTCACCAGCGGCCTTGGCCTGCTCGAGAACGCTCCAGGCGCTGTGAAACCCTCTGGGTAGCATCGGCCTGCTCCCTATGCCTGTGACAGGTCGTTGAACCACCCGAAGGACCATATCGGGAGGTTCGCCACCGCCGCACGGCGCTGCATCGTCTCAGCCAGGTGGTCCATCTCTTCGTCGGAGTACGGCCCCGCCATTTGGACGGCGAAGTGGAGGGCACCATTGTGGAGCCAGACTGTGATGGCCTCAACATTGTCGAGGCCGAGGGTTGAGGAGAGCATGGTCTTGGTGGGCTCGTTCATCGGGGTTCCTTTGGTGATGGCGAGATCACGTCCCGCGCCCTCGGCCCCGTATCACAACTCGCGCTCCTTCATGACGCCAGCCTATCAGCGAGAGGGTCTTCGATGCTGAAGGCGCCCTCGTCGCAGAGCCAGCGCAGCTGAAGCAGCGTGTCCACCTCGCCGAGCGTGAACTCTCCGCCGTTGACGGCACCGAGCGACTTGGCGAGCGCTCGTGCGTCGGAGCCGGAGACGACCTGGCCGATGGGGCGGTCGTAGGTTCCGATCCAGCCGATGCCGGCGGCCCCGGTGGGCGGCTCGGTTTCCGCTGGCCTCCAGCCGTGTTGGCGCGCCAGGTAGCGCGCCCTCCCCCAGAGCCCGGTGTCGATTTCCACTTCGAAGTCGATGGCGACTGACCTCAGAACGATGCGCATGGACCTGCCCTCCTAATAGGGATCCGGATCTCGCAGGCCGATGTTGCGTTTGGCCTCGTAAGCCGCCGGATTCGAACGGATCAGGTCTGGCGGGTCGCGTGGAGGAGCCCGGACCATGTGGGGCCGTCGACCATCATCGCAAGCCGCATCGTGGCGTCGACCTCGACCACCTCACTCGGACACCCCCACTGCTCCGAAGCAGCGCGCTGCAGTTCCATTGCGTGCGCCCAAACGATGAACGGGTCGACATCCAGCAGGCCCTTCGGGATGCGGAGGTGCTTCATCATCCCGGAGCGAATCTGAAGCGGGAAGGTGAGCGCCTCGGTCGCTCCGGGCTCGATCGCGAACGCACCAGGGTGCTCTACCGACGATTCGCCTTCCGCGCCGCGCGCTGTCGACGACGCTTGTCCTTCTTCCGCTTCCGGACCCCCTTCCTCTCGGCCGTCGCCTTCGCTTCCCGGTAGGAGTCCTCCGTCTTGTGCAGCGTCACGCGCTCGTTCGCCGGGTCCTCCGCTGCCTTCTTCAGCTGCTCCTCCCAGTCGTCGCCGAGCTCGGTGAACTTGCTGCTGCCGTCGTATCGCTGTTCCTGCATTGTCGTTCTCCTCGTTGGTGGCCGCTCGTTCGCGGCCGGTGATGTCGTCGAAGGTCGTGTCCGGCAGCGGGTGAAAGGTCTTCACGTCTTGGAGCGGGTCGGACGGGGGGACGCCATCAACGACGACAGCGCCTCGCAACAACAGCCGCTCCCAAGCCTCGGAGTTGTAGAAGCTGCCCAAGTGGTAGCGGCCCACGCGGCACAGCATCACTCTGCGACCGTCAAACCCCATCGCCTGGTTCGGGTCGCTGACGTGCGGGGTGCGACCCTTTCGACCGGATGCGCGCCAGGCTTCAGACGCCTCTCTGTAGCTGCCGGCCGCGATGAGGAGCATCCGCTCGGCCGTGTCGGCACACGCCTCGCACTCCTTGGGGAAGCTGAACCCGTGCTCGCACGTCGACAGCTTGACTGTGACCACGCGCCCGCTCTCGTCGGATTTCCAAGTTGGGGTGCCTGTGGTCGCGCCGCAATTCTCCCTCCAGACCCTCATTTCCTCATTTCTCGCCTCCTCGCGTGCTTGCGCTGCAGCAAGTTGGCTGACGACGTTCTTCACGTGGTCGATGATGTAGTCGATGTTCAGCGGCTTCGGTGCGCCGCCAACGATCGCGGCCATCACGCCGTTGCTCAGATTGACGAGGGCGGTCTGCGTGGCGCCGAGCTCTTGACGAACCCGATCTCTTTCATGCGCCGCCGTCTTTGCTGCGCCGAACCACTTCTTCGCAGCTGCCTTCTCCTCGCCCTCGTTCGCCCTCGCGTCTTCCAGTTCCACACGTAGGGCGGCGCAGTTCTTCTCGCTGGCGTCGAACTGGAAGCCGAGCTCGGTCAGCGCTTGCTCGCGAACGGCAAGGGTGGCGAACCAGCGCTTGGGCTCGTCGACCTGCTCCTGCGCGTCAATCTCATCGATCAGGAGCCGAAGCTCGGGCTTCGCTTCGAGCACAGCGTCCGTGCATTCGGCTTGAAGTCGCTTCTCTGCGAGCTCGGTATCGGTGAAAGCGGGAACGCTCTTCATCAGGTCTCCACCCAACGGTCGCCATCGATGACGATTCCGTGGTCCTTCAGTTCGGATGTGACGTTGCGGATGTGCAGGCCGAAGCGCTTGGCGAGCCGCTCGGGGTCCGCCGTGGTTTGGGCGAGGGCGGCCCGCCTGAGATCAGCGGCGCGCTGCTTCTTCTTGGCGCGTCGCTGCTCGATCTTCTCAATGCGGGCCGTCCTCGGGTCCATCAGTGGGCTCCGGCCTGTGCGGGCTCGACCTCGGGGCCCTCGCCGGCGCCTTCGACTTCCTCGGAGGCCTCGGCCTCGGCTTCGCTGGCGGTCCACTCGGTGATGGCGGCCATGGCGGCCTTCTTCGTCTTGAAGGCGACGTTCATCGCGGCCGGGTCCTCGAGCGCTTCCTTCACCGCAGAGGTGCGGAACCACTCGTCGTCATCGTCGGAGCCGAGGAGCCCGTCGTCGACCCAGGCCAGCCAAACACCGGTGGTGAGATTCTCGACTTCGCCGAGCAGGTCGTCGCCCTTGGTGACCGGCTTCCGGTTGCTCTTGTCGATCGCGAGCTCACCGTCGAGCTCGTCCTGGTCGGCCTTCGCCTCCTCGGCCTCGACGTCTTCGGCGTTGATGGCGTTGCCGTCCTCGTCGAACAGCTGGCCTTGGCTGTTGGCCTCGCGCTCGCCCGGCGACATCGCGCGACGGTCAACCTCCTCGTTCGTGTCGAGGCGAACGGTGACGATCTCCCACTTTTCTGTGTCGGGCTGGAACTCGCACGGGACCATGCGCTCCTCTTCGCCATCCTTCACCGCGCGCCGGAGCTCGCGCACCTTTGCTTCGGTGTTCTTGATGGCCTGGGTGTACTCGCTGCCGGCGACCTTCTTCTCGTCTTTGAGTTCGTCGACTTTGCCGCCGTAGGCAGCGAGCTCTTTGCCCCGTTCGAGGCGCTCCTCCTGGGTGAGGACGCAGTCGAGGGGGATTTCACGGGTTTTCATGTGCTCTCCTGGTTGATGGCGATGACGTCCGTCGTCATAGCCGGGAACGGTTCGATTTCGGTGACGACGACGAGCGTCTCGTCGTTGGTCCACCAGACCTTGCGGCTTGGCGTTTCGACGAGGACGGCGTCGTCGGCGTAGACGACCCCCTTCAGCGCGTCGTGGATGAGCGAATCGCAGTTGCCGGTGTCGGGGGTGGGGAGGCGGTATTCGCCGATGCGGCGCCGGCGGTTGTCTCCGGTCTTTGGAATTCGGAAGCGGTGCTCGACCTCGATGATGAGGTGGAAGCCGAGGAGCCGGCGGGGTCGCTTGCTCAGCGCGAACCCACGGACGAAGGCCTCAGCCGCCTTCGCCGCTTCGCTGGGCTCCTGCTTGATGAACTTCCCGCGCTTCATCCGCTGCGAACTGTTCTTCTTCGAGGTCGGCTTGTAAGGGACGACGAGGCTCCAGGTGAGCCCGGCCGAGCGCCTGAGCGCGAGCCTGCTGGGGAGCACCGGACCCTCGCCTGTGAAGAGCTCGGTCATAGCGACCGCCCACGTCGATCGCGGGTCCACGCTCCGGTCGCCGGGTTGCGCCAGCCCATGAAGCCCGGTGGCTGGTCGCGGTCGAAGTGCAGGAGGACCGAGCCGAAGGTCACGCCGCTCGGCTTCTCCCGCGGCACCTCCGGTGGCCACACGTACTCGACGCGGCCGGTGAAGCGCCACCAACGGACCTGCTGGAGAGCGTCCTCAAGCCACTGCGCCCCGCGGTCGAGAACGAGCATGCGGCTCACTCCGCCATCGGCCATGTGCTGCAGCTGAAGCGGCGCGAACTTTTCGGCAATGCCGAAGGCGGGGTTGTTCCAGATGCGGAGCTTCGCGGGCCAGCGTCGGTCGAGGGCGCTGCGCTCGCGCGACCACCAGGTCGGGCAGAGGTGGTTGGTCGCGTCGGCAGCTGCATCGTGGTTGAGCGCGGCTTCGGTGATGAGCGCTCTACCGAGGGTGGGCGGTGTCCTCCAGCGTTGGTTGGGGTCCTCGGGCTTCACCGCTGGCGGTGGCAGCTTGGTGCCTCCTGTTTTGGCGTGCTCGACGCAGAGCCGGGCGCCCGCCAAAGCGTCGTGGGGACATGCGACTCGTCCGATGAGACCCATGCAGCGCATCAGGCAGCCCGCCGGTCGACACTTTGACGATCGGTGAAACGTGTGAGCGGTCGGCAGAAGTCGAGGAGCGTCGTGCCGGTCCAGCCGCCGCGATGCTTCGCGACGATGGCTTCGGTCAAGCCGACTTTGTCGTCGGGGACGGCGGCTCCTGCGAGCTCGAGGTAGTACTCCTCGCGGTAGAGGAACATGACCGCGTCAGCGTCCTGCTCGAGGGAGCCGCTATCTCTGAGGTCGCTCAGAATCGGGCGGCGGTTTGGCCGCTTCTCGAGGTCTCGGTTGAGCTGGGAGAGGGCAACGACGGGAATGTCGAGGTCCATCGCCAACGCCTTCAGCTTCTTGGAGATCTCGCCGACATCGATGGCCTTGTTTCCGCTCGGCCGAGCAACGTCCATCAGCTGGAGGTAGTCGATGAAGACCGCGTCGATGCCGCCGGTGCGCGCGAGTTTTCGACATTTGGCGACGACTCGCTCAATGGTCCGGTCACCGCCGACAAACACGCGGTGCGACGAGGCGACGAGCTCGGTGGCTGCGCGCTGGAGCTTGCGTCGGTGCTCGCTGGACCCCGAGAAGTGTTGGACCTCGTTGTAGGGGTGGTCGAGGTCCGCCTGGAAGCTCAGCCCGGTCTCGTCCTGGATGATGCGCCCAGCGATCTCGTCGGCCGGCATCTCGAATGAGAAGAACGGAGCCCGCATCGACTTCCGCCAGTAATCGGCGGCCCACTGAACGGCGAGCGCGGTTTTGCCCATGCCAGGCCTCGCTGCGACGATGTAGAACTTCTTGGGGCGTAGACCGCCGTTGAGCGCCTTGTTGACGTTCTTCCATCGAGAGGAAAGCGCGGGAGTCGACTGCCCGGTAACGTCGTCGATGAAGCGTTCGGTCGCCTCCTGCATGTCGGCTGCGTCATCGACGACCGCTGTCCGCAGCTGGATCGCGCCAACCAGGTCCATGAGCTCGTCAGCAACACGGGACGGTTTCTCGCCCCCCGCCATCTGAGCCGAGGCGATGGCACCGGCCTCGCGCACCGCTCGCCCGATCGCGCCCTCGTGCACGATCGGCGCATGATGGCTGACCGGGTACGCGTCAGGGCCCGCCTCGGCGCGCAGTGCGTAGAGCTCGGCGATGAGCGTCGGGTTGCCGCCACGAGCCATCAGGTCGGGGTGAGTGACCTCGAGCCCATCGTCGTGCAGGTCCATGACGATGCGGAGCAGATCCCGCAGCGGCTTCTGCCCGACGTGCTTCACGTCCCAGGGGCCTTCGGAGTACTCCCTCCGCGCGTCTTTGGAGCACAGCAGCGCGTAGGCGAGCCCGCGCTCGTACTCGTTGGGTGCGGTTGGATCAAAGCTCACAGAGCACCTCAGCGCGTCGTTTCGCGATCAAGCCTTGCGTCGCTCGACGTTGGGCCCTTAGCTGGTCTTCGAGATGGCCGATGGTCACGGTCGCGTAGGTGCAGTTCGAGCAATGCCGGTGGTGCTCATCGACGTCGACCATCAGCGCGAGGCACGCCGGGTTCGGGCATCGGGACGGGTCGTAGTTCACGGCGTCAGCATCCTGGTGGTCGAGGTGTTGAGCGGGGGCGGGGAACTGCCGCCGGGCGGGCTGTCGAAGTAGCCAAGCCACTTTTCGAAATGACGACGCAGGTAGGCCCAGCCGTTGTGGTCGCGGCGATCGAAGTCGGTTTGAGGAGGGTCTCGGCTCATGCCGACGATCGCCTTCGCAACGTCGCTCGGCTTTCGCTTCTCGGCATTGAGGAGCCGCTTGAGGTGCTTGGCATCGTCAGCGTCTGGGCTGCGTAGCCGTGGAGACGCCCAGACCTCCTGGTGGTGACGGCATAGGCCTTCGAGCAGGTGCTGGCTGCCAGATGCAGTGCTCGGCTTCAGGTGGTCGAAGTCGCCCGCCAGGATCCGAGATGGTTCACAGCTTGGGCGCTCGGCGGCTTTCGAGAGTTCGAGTTCAAGCCTGAGTGGCGCGGTCGGCTCTGCCGACTCTGCGTTCCCGCTATCCAGTCCAGTCCAGTCCCCGTCCCCGTCCCCGTCCCCGTCTACCGGGACATGTCCCTTTCCTGCCCCGGGACTGTCCCCTGGCTTTTTGCCCTTCCCTTTTCGTTGGTTGCGCTTCTTCTCGCGCTCGTATGCACGCAGGCTAAGTCCGCCGCCCGTACCGTCTTTCCAATCGTGGATGCGGAGTGCGTCGGGACTGTCCCCGTACTCAAGGAAGCCGGTCGCCACGAGGGCGTC
>JAJCZP010000069.1 GCA_029262315.1 Deltaproteobacteria bacterium
GGCGCGAGGCGACTCGACCGCAACGACGGCGGGCGTCCCCGGAGGGTCGTCCGCGCCCGGCTCGCGCACGGACACCAACACGGGCACGAGCCCAGTCGGGCGCTCGACGGCCAACAACAGCGGCAAGCCTCGTGCGAACGCCTCGGCAGCCGCGCCCTCGATATCATCGCAGGTCTCGACGCCGTGGCCGTTCGCTTGACGAACCACGTCACCCGACGTCAACGGCGATGCCGCACTCGGCTGCTCGACGGCAACCACCCCACGGCCCGCTCCCAAGAGCGCGCTTCGTGCCTCGAGGGCGACGGGATACGCGTCCGGCATCACGCAGGACGTCGCCGCGCTGGCCGCCGATCCCCACACCGCGACAAGGCACATCGCCGCACTCATCACTCGACCCTTCAGTTCGATTCGCACGAAAGCTCACCAAGCACAGGGCTCGCGAGATTGCCAGCGGGCTGCTACACGAGCCGCAATGGCCGACGCAGCCAAGGACAAGGCGCAGGGTGTTCGCTGGGACCTCACGCGCTTGTATTCTGGGCCCGACGATCCGCGACTGGACGCCGACATCGCAGACGCCCGCAGCCAGGCAGAGACCTTTGCCGCGGCGCAGCGCGCGGGAGACGCGCACACCTCCCCCACCGCACTCCGCGATGCGCTCGGCGAATACGAGGCCATCCTGGCGCTCGGCCGACGGCCGGCGTTCTACGGCTCGCTCCTGGCCGCGGCCGATGGCGAGAATGCGGACGCACTGGCCCTCGAGCAACGCACGGCCGAAGCGGAGACGGCCCTCGGCAATCAGCTCGTGTTCTTCGAACTCGGCCTCGCCACTCTCGACGAACGTCGGTTCCAGGCCCTGGTGGCCGATCCCGTGCTCCAACCCTACCGCCACTTCTTGACGACGCTCCGGCGCTCGCGCCCGCACCGGCTGTCCGAGGCCGAAGAACGCGTGCTCGCCATGAAGGACGTCAGCGGTCGGGACGCGTTCGTCCAGCTCTATGACGAGATCTGCGCGTCGCTCCGCTTCCGCCTGACCGCGGACGGTCCCGAGATGACCGAGGGCGAGGTGATCGCGCTGCTCCACCACCCAGAACGGGAACGCCGCGCCGCCGCCCTCGAGAGCCTGGTGACGACGTTCGCGCGCGAACGTCTACCACTGACGGCTCTGACCAACGCCATCCTTCTCGATCACCGACTCGAGTCCGAGCTCCGCGCCTACCCCGACGCCATCGCACCAACGCACCTCGCCAACGAGGTCGCGCCCGCGGTCGTCGCGGCGATGATGCACTCGGTGGAGCGCCACTACCCGGTCATGCAGGAGTTTTTCCGCCTGAAGGCACGCCTGCTCAACATAGAGCGCCTGACCATCGCCGATGTCTACGCCCCGACCGGAACCACGGCGCCGGTCCGGTTCAACGAGGCGCGCACGATCGTGCTCGACGCGTTCGCGCGCTTCGATCCCGAGTTCGCGGCGCACGCCACGGCGTTTTTTACCGACGCGCGTATCGATGCCGAGATTCGACCCGGCAAGCGCCCCGGCGCTTTCTGTGCGGCGCTCGGTCCCACCGACGACGCCTGGGTGCTTGCGAGCTATGCCGACACGACGCGCGACGTCGCCACGATCGCCCACGAGCTCGGCCACGGCGTCCACGACACCTTGGCGCAGGGACAAACGCTGCTGAGCTACAGTCCGCCCCTGGTCCTCGCCGAGACCGCGTCGGTCTTTGCTGAGATGCTGGTCACGGATCATCTGCTGGCCGAGGCGCCCGACGACGCCACCCGCCGCCAGATTCTCGTCGAGACACTGGACGAAATCTACGGCACGGTCTTTCGCCAGCATGCACTCACGCGCTACGAACTCGCCGCGCACGCCGCGCGAAAAACGCATCGGGTGACCACCGACGAGCTGTCCACGCTCTGGACCCGGGAGCAGACCCGGCTACTGGGCGACGCCGTTGCCCTGACCGAGAGCTACTGCTGGGGCTGGATGTACATCCCCCACTTCGTCCACAGTCGCTTCTACTGCTACTCGTACGCATTCGGTGAGCTGTTCGCGTTGGCGCTGTTCCAGCGTCATCGCGAGCAAGGACCCGCCTTCGTCGCGGAGTACCGCGCCCTGCTGGCGAGCGGCGGCAGCGTGGCACCGACCGATCTGGCGGCGCGTTTCGGCTTCGATCTGACCTCACCGGCCTTTTGGGATGGCGGCTGTGCGGTCGTGCGCGCCCGCGTCGAAGATCTCCGCCGCAGCCTCTGAGCCGCCGAAAGCAGCCCACACCACGCACTCAGGTCGCGGCGCGCAGCACCGGCAAGGGCAGAGTGTCGGGCCACTCCAGCCCCTCACTCGCCACCCGCTCCCACCCCTCGCAGCCGGCCAGAAGACCCGCGATATCCACCTGCGCATACGACGGGCCGAGCGGCGCCAGCTTTTCGCGTGCGGTCGCGAACAACCGAACGGCCGATTTCGGATTCCGGTGGGCAAGATGGTGCAGCCCGACGGCAATCTGAATCAGTCCCTGATGACACCGGCGTCGGGCGCCGGCCAGGGTCCGCCATTCCCGCTCCAGCACCTCGTGCACCTCGAAGAAGAGCCCAGCGGCGAGCAGCACGGCCGCAATCCCGAGCGCACCCGGCAGCGCCCGCGGGTGGACGTGAGCGGTCGTGAGCGCGGTCCTGGCACACCGTAACCGCTGCACGAGCGGGCCGTGCTCCACGTCGCACGCTGGCAGCAAGGCGCCTCCCTCCCCGCCACGCACGAGGCTCACGAAAGGCGTCAGACGAGCCGCGCGCTCGGGAGCCAACACGACTCCGTCGCCGACGAGCACTGCGGTCAGATCCTCGAGTGGCGCCGTCGACGCGGGCGCCTCGAACGCCTCGATGATGACCGCCGCGAGTGCGTCGCGGGCTGCGCGGCTCCGGCTGATCGGTGGCGGTCGCGTCACAAAAAGAAACGCGGCCCCGGACGATACCGAGGCCGCGTCACATGTGAGAGCGGGTGAAGGGCTTCGAACCCTCGACCCCGACCTTGGCAAGGTCGTGCTCTAGCCAACTGAGCTACACCCGCGTAGCCCATAAGAATATGAGGGCGACGGTAGGCTGTCAATCACTCTCCCTGCTCAGCCAACGAGCGCCGGAACCGCATGCCGTAGTCAATCGCGGACCAGAACCCCAGCGCCAGTGAGACCCACAGGAAGAACATCCCAAGCGCGTAGAAGTCGACGTACGCATAGGGATGGTGCACGATCAGCCCAACGATCGCGAAAATCTGGAAGATGGTCTTGTACTTTCCGAGTTCCTCCGCACCGATGGTGATCCCCTCACTCGCCGCCAAGCTACGAAGTGCCGTCACCGTCAGCTCACGCGCGACGATCAGCACGACCACCCACGCCGGAACGCGGGGATCGCACGCACCACTCGCGGCGTGCATCACACAGGGCATCCCCGCCAGCATGATGAGGGCGGACAGCACCAGCAGCTTGTCGGCCAAGGGATCCAGAAACTTCCCGAGGGTCGTAACGATGCCATGCTTCCGAGCCAGATACCCGTCGAGATAGTCGGTGATCGACGCCACGATGAACAGCGCGGCTGCCGCCACACTGGCCACCGGCCCCGCATCGACGAGCAGGATGACCACGACCGGGACGACGGCGATCCGCGACAACGTCAACGCGTTGGGCACGGTCCACAGCGAGCCTCGTGTCGACGCCACGCGCTTACGACTCCGGACGCGCGCCGGCGGCGCTCACCGCCGGACGAGTCGTTGCTGCAGGTACTGCTGTCGGAATCGCAGCACGCGCTGCACGTAGTTCTGCGTCTCGCGATACGGCGGAATACCGCGATGGCGATCGACGGCGCCAGCACCGGCATTGTACGCGGCCAGGGCAAGGACGACGTTGTTCTCGTAGCGGTCGAGAAGCGTGCGCAGATGCTCGACACCGCCTCGGATGTTCTCGGCGGGCGAATGAATATTCCGGACGCCGTGACGGGCCGCCGTCGCCGGCATGAGCTGCATCAGGCCGCGGGCCCCCGCCGGCGAAATCGCGTTCGGCTGATAGCTCGATTCGGCGTGAATGACCGCCTTCACCAACGACTGATCCACCTGGTACCGACGCGCCATCGCAGTGATGATCGGATCGAATCGGTGCGAATCTCGGTGCACACCTCGCGACTGGGACCGCCGTGCCTTGGCCGTGGCCCGCGCTCGGGCTCCCGAATCCTTCATCACGACCCGGTACCGGCTGTTGGTCGGGACGTTGGTAAAGTGCAGTGTCCCGTACCGGTCGCGCCACTGATAGATGTCCGCGGCAGCGGGAGTGCTCCCACTTGCCACCACAAAGCCGCACGCAATGGCCGCGGCCGCCCAACGCCTGACCCCCACCCCCATCATTGGCGGTCACGATAGTCACAGGTCTACGGGCCGTCAACGGAGGAAATCCTCCGAGTCGAATCGGGCCCGAGACACGTACCGGGAGCCCTGCAAGCCTCGCCGTCCGCGAAGTCAAGATTCTGACGGGGCAATGAGCGTGTCTCGGCCGTCCTGGGCCGGGACGCGGTCAGGGTAATCCAGCGTGTAGTGCAGGCCCCGGCTCTCTCGCCGTGCCAGCGCCGAGCGGACGATGAGATCGGCGACGACCGCGATGTTCCGGAGTTCGAGGAGATCGTCGGTGACGAGAAAGTCCCAATAGTACTGCCGGATCTCCTCATTCAGCATGGCGATTCGCTTCTGTGCCCGCTCGAGACGGCGCGTCGAACGCACGATGCCGACGAAATTCCACATCGTACGGCGCACCTCGTCCCAATTCTGCGTCACCACGACCGACTCGTCGCTGTCGACGGCCGTCCCAGGATTCCAATCGGGCACCTCGGGCACCGGCGGCGCGGAGTCGGCCAGCATCGCACGCGCGTGACAACCCGCACGGTGACCGAAGACCAGCCCCTCGAGGAGCGAATTCGAGGCCAGCCGGTTGGCGCCATGCAGGCCGGTCATCGCCACCTCGCCACACGCGTACAGGCGCTGCAGACTCGTCCGGCCATCGCGGTCGGTTACCACGCCCCCGCACATATAGTGCGCCGCGGGCACGACCGGGATCCACTGGCGCGCGATATCGATACCGAACGACTGGCAGCGCGCACCGATGTTCGGGAAGCGCTCCGCCAAGAATGCTTCGGACTGATGCGTGATGTCGAGGTACACGTGCTCGTACCCGTGCAGCTTCATCTCATGATCGATCGCACGCGCGACCACATCGCGCGGCGCCAACTCGGCGTCTCCATGATAGTCGGCCATGAACTTCGTACCGTCCGGGCGCCGCAGCAACGCCCCCTCGCCCCGCAGCGCTTCAGAAACAAGAAACGACTTGGCTTGCGGATGAAAGAGACACGTTGGGTGGAACTGAAAGAACTCCATGTTCCCGACGGCCGCACCCGCGCGATACGCGATCGCCACCCCATCGCCCGTCGCGACATCGGGATTGGTCGTATACAGATACACTTTTCCGGCCCCACCCGTGCAGAGTACCGTCACGCGCGCCGGCATCGTCTCGACCACGCCCGTATCCCGGTTGAGGACGTAGGCGCCCCAACACGTGTGGGGACGGCGACCGTCGCCAACGGTACGATCCGTGATCAGATCGACCGCGAGGGTATTCTCGAGCACCGTGACATTCGGGTGCGCAAGCACGGCCGCCGACAGCGCGCGCACGATCTCCTGCCCGGTCAGGTCGCCCGCGTGCAACACGCGTCGCCGCGAGTGGCCGCCTTCGCGGCCGAGATCGTACTCGACGGCGTCACCGTTCCGCTGTTGGTCGAACTTGGTCCCGAGCGCGATCAGGGCTTGGACCCGAGCCGGCCCCTCCCGCACCACCATCTCGACGATGTCCTCGTGGCACAGGCTGGCGCCCGCGGCGATGGTGTCGGCCGCATGGAACTCGAACGAGTCTTCCGGACTGATGACCGTCGCCACCCCGCCCTGCGCATGCCAAGAGTTACTCTGCTCGGTGCGGCCTTTCGTGACGATGGCCACCTGACCATGGTCCGCGACCTCGAGCGCGAAGCTGAGACCGGCGATCCCGCTGCCGATCACGAGGTAGTCCCAGCATGGCGGCGCCGTGGACATGCGAACCTAGAGCAGCGCTACCGCGGATCCTTGGCGTCGAACAGCACCAACTGGCGGACGCCCTGGTCTTCGACCTGGACAGGATAGTTGCCGGTAAAGCACGCGTCACAGTGACCGCCGCGCTGGCCGCCGAGGAACGCATACAGCCCCGCCTCGCTCAGATACGCCAGCGAATCTGCGGTGATGTATTCCCCGATCTCCTCTACCGAGTGCGCGGAGGCGATGAGCTCGTCGCGCGTGGGCGTGTCGATGCCGTAGTAACAGGGATTCGTCGTCGGTGGTGAGCTGATCCGCATGTGGACTTCCAAGGCGCCGGCGTCGCGGATCATCTTCACGATCTTTCGGCTCGTCGTTCCGCGGACAATCGAGTCGTCGACGACCACGACCCGCTTCCCCTCAAGGACGGATCGCTGCGCGTTCAGCTTCACTTTCACACCGAAGTGGCGGATCGCATCGCGTGGCTCGATGAACGTGCGCCCGACGTAATGGTTGCGGATGAGCCCCATCTCGAACGGCAACCCGGACGCCTCGGCGTAGCCGATCGCCGCGGGCACGCCGGAGTCTGGCACCGGCACGACGATGTCAGCCGGGACGCCCGACTCCGCCGACAATTGCCGTCCAAGCTCTTTGCGGACCTGATACACATTCCGCCCGAAGACCGTCGAATCCGGACGCGCGAAGTAGACGTACTCGAAGATGCACGGCGTGTTCACGGTCGAGGGAGACACCCGGTAGGACGCAAGGCCCGCATCCGAGATCACGACGATCTCACCGGGCTCGATCTCGCGCTCGTAGGTCGCATCGACGAGATCGAGCGCACAGGTCTCGGAGGCGACGACCCACGCGCCCTTCACGCGCCCCAGCACCAGGGGCCGAAACCCGTAGGGATCGCGAGCGGCGATGAGCTTCTCGGGCGACAAGAACACCAACGCGTACGCGCCCCGCACCGCGCGGAGCGCTTCGACCACCCGGTCTTCGATCGTCTCGGCGCGCGACGCGGCGATCAGATGCACCAGGACCTCGGTGTCGACACTCGACTGGAAGATCGACCCGGAGGCCTCGAGCTCCGCACGCAGGGTCTCGGCGTTGACCAAGTTCCCGTTGTGGGCGACGGCAAGCCCGCCGTGCCCGTACTCCACCACCAACGGCTGGGCGTTCTTCAGTTGCGAGGCCCCGGTCGTCGAATAGCGATTGTGACCGATCGACGCGTGGCCCGTCAGTCGACGTACGATCTCCTCGGGGAAGACGTCGTGAACCAACCCCACCCCACGGTGCGACACCAGCACCTGCCCGTCCGACGAGACGATGCCCGCGGCCTCCTGACCACGATGCTGCAACGCCGACAGCCCGAGATAGGCGAGGTTGGCCGCCTCCGGATGGCCGTAGACGCCAACGATCCCACACTTTTCGCGAAAGGCCTTCACTCTTCTCCCAGGAGCCCCGCAAAGGCCTCGCTCCATCGCGTGTGCATTTCGTCGACCCCGAGCGCCACCAGCTCACCGATCTCCAGCCGCTGCCCCCGGACCTCGCCGATGACGGCGATCGGCACCTCGGCCCGGTCCGCGAGCTCACGGAGACGGGTCAGGTGGCGGCGACGCGCGGAGACCACCGCCCGACCGTGACTCTCTCCGAACAGGAGCGCGTCCGGCCGCAAGCCGTCTTCCAGATCGATTCGTGCGCCGTGGCGCGCCGACGACTCGGACGTGATGCAACACTCGGCCAGCGCAATCGCCAATCCGCCCGCCGAGACGTCGTGCGCGGAACGCAGAAGCCCTTCGCGCGCGCCTGCCCGCAGGACATCGATCAGGCGGCGCTCGACATCGAGATCGATCCACGGAAGTGTCCCGCGTACTTGATGGTGGGCGGTGGCAACATACTCGCTGCCGCCGAGCTCTTCGTGATTCCTCCCGAGGAGCACGATGGCGTCGCCATCACCCTTGAACCACTGCGTCACGTGCTGGCTGGCATCCTCCAAGAGCCCCACCATCCCGATGACCGGCGATGGGGGAATGCTCGAACCCTCCGTCTCGTTGTAAAAACTGACGTTGCCGCTGACCACGGGCGTCCCGAAGGCCACGCACGCGTCGTGCAATCCCTGCACCGCCTGCTGGAACTGCCACATCACCTCGGGCTTCTCGGGATTGCCGAAGTTGAGGCAGTTGGTGACGCCAATCGGCTCGGCCCCACTCGCCGCGAGATTCCGCGCCGATTCCGCAACCGCGCTCACCATCCCGACGTAAGGGTCGATGGCACAGAAGCGCGCCATCGAGTCGACGCTGATCGCAATGGCCTTTTCCGTCCCGGGGAGCCGCACGACGGCCGCGTCCGAGCCTGGCCGCACGATCGTCCCGCCCCCGACGTAGGCGTCGTACTGCCGGTAGACCCACTCGCGCGAGCAGAGATTGGGTGACGCCAGGAGCTGGAGCAGCGCCTCGCCATAGTCGACCGGCTCGGGAAGATCGGCCAGCACCAGCCGCGGCGTCTCCTGCTCTGCCGCTTCGGCGGCCGGACGATTCAACGCCGGTGCGCCGTCGGTCAACGGATCGATCGGAATGTCGACCACGAGACGACCTTCAAAGGTCGCCCGCAACCGCTGTGAGTCGGTGACCGTCCCGATCACCTCGGCGTCCAGGTCCCACTTCCGGAACAGTTCCTGGACGATCTCCTCGGAGCCCCGATGGACAACCAGCAACATCCGCTCTTGCGACTCGGACAGCAACATCTCGTATGGAGTCACGACCCGCTCGCGGAGCGGGACGCGGGACAGGTCGAGATCGATCCCCGTACCACTCCGGCTCGCCATCTCGGTCGACGAACTCGTCAGACCCGCCGCACCCATATCCTGGATGCCGACCAGATGTTCGCTGTACGCGGGCGACATCAGCTCCAAGCACGCCTCGAGCAGCAGCTTCTCAGTGAACGGATCGCCCACCTGCACCGTCGGGCGTTTGGTTTCGGACTCGGCGTCGAACTCGGCGGAGGCGAGCAGGCTTGCGCCGTGGATGCCGTCCCGCCCCGTCTTGGAACCGACGTAGAGGACCGAGTTACCCGGACCGTCCGCCGCGGCGCGAAAGATACGATCGGACGCGACGACACCGAGCGTAAACGCATTGACCAGGATGTTGTGGTCGTAGCCGGGATCGAAGTGCACCTCACCACCGACGGTCGGCACGCCGATGCAATTGCCATAGTGCCCGATGCCCGCCACGACCCCGCGCACCAAGAACGGTGTTCGCGCATGCTCGGGTCGACCGAAGTGCAGCGAGTTCAGGTTCGCGATCGGGCGCGCGCCCATCGTGAAGATGTCACGCAAAATGCCACCGACCCCGGTCGCCGCCCCCTGAAACGGCTCGACGAACGATGGATGGTTGTGACTCTCGATCTTGAAGACCACAGCCACGCCGTCGCCGACATCGAGCGCACCGGCATTCTCGCCCGGCCCCTGCAGCACACGTGGTCCGGTCGTCGGCAGCGTCTTGAGATGGACGCGCGAACTCTTGTAGCTGCAGTGCTCCGACCACATCACCGAAAAGACGCCGAGTTCCTCGAAGGTCGGCGTCCGCCCGAGAATGGTCTCGATCTGGGCAAACTCGTCCGTGGTCAGACCGTGCTCGTGCGCGGTCGCAAGCGTCACCTGGGGCGCCGTCACGGTCCCGACACGACCTTGGAGCGCGTCGCCGATACCACCGCGTCGCTGGACACGCCGCCGCTGGCGACCATCGACAGGAAGATCTTGCGCCCATCCTCCCCGCCAACGAGCCATTCCGCGGCGTACTCGGGGTGCGGCATCATGCCGAACACGTTGCCCCGCGCATTCCGGACACCGGCGATGGAGCCGAGCGATCCGTTCGGGTTCGATCCCGCGGTCACTCGTCCCTCGGCATCGCAGTAGCGGAGGACAATCTGCCGTCCGGTCTCGAGCGCATCGAGTGTCGCCGCATCGGCAACATAGCAGCCCTCGCCGTGCTTGATGGGAATGTCGAGCACCTCACCGCGTCGGCACCGGTTGGTGAAGGCAGTGTCGGTGTCTTCCACGCGCACGTGCGTGCGCTGGCACAAAAACCTGAGATCGCGGTTCCGCACCAGTGCGCCTGGGAGCAGCCCCGCCTCGCAGAGAATCTGGAAACCATTGCACACGCCGATGACGAGGCCCCCGTCGGCCGCAAAGCCCTCGACCGCGCTCATGATGGGCGAGAAACGCGCCATCGCTCCGCAGCGAAGGTAGTCGCCGTACGAGAACCCGCCGGGCAGGACCACAGCATCGAGCGCGCCAAGCGTCGTGTCTTTGTGCCAGAGCCGCGCGACCTTCTCGCCGAGCAGGCCCTCCAACACGAAGGCCGTCTGCGCATCGTCGTTCGAGCCGGGGAAGGTGACGACGCCCCACCGCATCGCCGCTACCTCGACGCCTCGAGATCGAAGCGGAAGTCCTCGATCACACCGTTGGCCAGCAAGCGCTCGCACATCTCGCGCACACGGGTCTCGGCGCTCTCACGACTGATCTCCGCGAGCGTCACCTCGACGTACTTGCCCAACCTGAGATCGAGCACCTCGGGATAGCCGAGTGCATGTAGCGACTGCTGCACGGCCTTGCCCTGCGGATCGAGCACACCCTGCTTGGGTGTCACGTAAACACGGGCCAGCCATCCGGTCGCGCCGTTGCCCTCGGCACTCATACCCCGACGATCTCCATCACCTACGCCCCTTGCGTGTCGCTCGAACCGTTCCTGGTGGGCGTGACGTCTTCCGGCGCCGCGTGCGCACACTGCTACCCAAGCTCCGCTGAAAGAGCAAGTCGACATGAGTTAAATGGTGCGCCGGATCGAGCAACGCGGTAATCTCCTTGACGCGCAAGCGCTTGCGGATCTCCGGCTCGGCCGCGAGCGCATCGCCAAACGTGGCCGTACCGGCCAGGGCGCTCTTGGCCGCCCGCTGCACCCACCGATAGGCGTCTTGTCGGACCGCGCCGGCCCGGACCAGAGCGAGCAGCACATCCTCGGACAAGATGACCCCACCCGTACGGTCGAGATTCTCGCGCATGCGCTCCGGATGCACCACGAGTTGATCGAGCACGCCGGTGAGCCGCGCCAGCATGAAGTCCAGCGCGATCGTCGCGTCGGGCGCGATGACACGCTCGACCGACGAGTGACTGATGTCACGCTCGTGCCACAGCGCCACGTTCTCGAGTGCCGCCATCGCGTACGAGCGCAGCAGCCGCGCCAACCCCGTGACGTTCTCGGAGAGGATGGGATTGCGCTTGTGCGGCATCGCAGACGAGCCCTTCTGCGTGGCAGTGAACGGCTCCTCGACCTCGCCGACCTCGGTCCGCTGCAGGTGGCGGATCTCGACGGCAATGCGCTCGATCGAAGCGCCGAGAACGGCCAGCGTCGAGAAGAACTGCGCGTGCCTATCGCGAGCCACAACCTGGGTGGCCACGGGTTCGGGCGTGAGCCCGAGATGCTTGCACACGTAGGCTTCCACCTCGGGCCCGATGTTGCCAAAGACACCCACCGCGCCCGAAATCGTGCCGACGGCGATCTCTTCCGCCGCGTGCTCGAGACGCGCGAGATTGCGAACGGCTTCGGCATGCCAACTGGCGACCTTCAGCCCGAATGTCGTGGGCTCGGCGTGCATGCCATGCGTGCGTCCGATCATCAGCGTGCGTTTGTGCCGGCGCGCCAGCTTGGCGAGTACCCGGATCAGCGCGTCCTGGCTGCGTAGGAGCAGCGCCGCCGCGTCGCGGAGCTGTGTCGCAAATCCCGTATCGAGCACGTCGGACGACGTCAGCCCCATGTGCAGGAACCGGCCCTCCGGACCGATCGTCTCCGCGACCTGCGTCACGAACGCGATGATGTCGTGCCGCACCTCGGCCTCGAGCGCGTCCACGCGCGCCACATCCACCTTGGCGCGCTTGCGCATCTTCCGCACGGCGCTTTTGGGCACCGCCCCCTGCTTGGCCAGGGCCTCGCATGCCAGCAGCTCGACCTCGAGCCAACGGGCATAGCGACCCTCGTCAGTCCAGATGCTCCCCATTTCGGGGCGTGTGTAACGCGCGATCATCGGCTTCTTCCTTACGCTGTGCGCTTCATCCGAGCTGCGCGAGAACATCGTTGTCGAGCGGTGGACCTTCTATCGGACCGAGCAGCACCAGCGAACTCGCGTCGGGGACGAGCAGTCGCTCCGCAAGCGCGGTGATCTGGTCGTTGGTCACGGCGTCGATACGGCGTGCCAACTCGTCGACCGTCCGTGGTCGCCCGACGTACATTTCCTCGAGGGCCAGATGCTCCATGCGCTGATCGGTGGCCTCCTGGCCAAGCCGAAGCGAGCCCTTGAGATTGCCTTTGGCGCGCGCGAGTTCGTCGTCAGTGAATCCCTCATGACGGACGCGCCGAAGCTCCCCGAGCATACTCGCGACGACCTGCCGCACCCTCTGTGGCCGCGTCCCCGCCGCCACCCCGAGGTACCCCGCGCCTCGGAACGACGCCAGAAACGACTCGATGGCATACGCGTGTCCCTGACGCTCGCGAATCTCTTGAAACAGCCGTGAACTCGAACCATCTCCGAGGGCCGTATTCAGGACGACGGCAACCGCGCGATCAGCATCCCCAGCCGGCAGGCCGCGCGTGCCGAAGTGAATTTGCACTTGCTCCAGGTCACGTTCGTGCACGGTGACGCCGCCGCCGGTCACGCGGGGCGCCTCGGCCTCGAGATCCGCCCCACCCGTCAGATCGCCGAAGCGACGCGCGATCTCGGCCTGCAACGGCTCGTGATCCAAGCACCCTGCCGCCGTGATGATGATCCGATTGGGGCGATACCGGCGTGCCAACAAGTCCAGGCATGCCTCGCGGCTCAGTCCCTCGACCGACGCCCGGGTCCCACAAATCGGCTGGCCCAGCGGATGCTCGGGCCAGTACGACGCATGAAAGAGATCCGAAACGAGGTCGTCCGGAGTGTCGTCGATCGCGGCGATCTCTTCCAGGACGACGTTGCGCTCGCGCTCGATCTCGACCGGATCGAAACGCGATGCCAGCATCATGTCACTGAGCAGGTCGACGGCAAGCGCGACATCCTCGGCCAGAACTTTCGCGTAGTAGCAGGTGTGCTCACGGTCGGTTTCCGCATTGAGCATGCCGCCGACGGCCTCGATCTCCTGCGAGATTTCGAGGGCCGTACGCCGATCCGTGCCCTTGAAAAGCAGGTGCTCCACGAAATGCGCGAGCCCGCCGGTCGCGGGCCCGTCGTGACGGGATCCACTTTCGATCCAGAACCCTATCGAGACCGACGACGCCCAGGGCACGTGCTCCGTGACGACGCGGACGCCGTTCGTGAGCTCCTGCCGCTGGACATCGTGATCGGCCGTGAGCGTTCCCAACGGCACCAATGTGTCAGGCCGGGGCCGCGCTCGCGCCCAACGCCTCTTTGCGTGACAGGCGAATCTTGCCACTGCGATCGACCTCGAGCACCTTGACCATGACCTCGTCGCCCTCGCTGAGTACGTCACGCACCTTCTCGACGCGTTCCGCGGCGAGCTGCGAGATGTGCACCAGGCCATCGGTGCCGGGCAGAATCTCCACGAAGGCGCCGAAATCCATGACCTTCTTCACGACGCCCTTGTAGATCTTCCCAACTTCGGCCTCGGCGGTGACGCTCTGGATCCAGTCGATCGCCTTTTGCATGGACTCGCCGTCGGACGAGGCCACGAAGATCGTGCCGTCGTCCTGCACGTCGACCTTGGCGCCGGTGTCCGCGGTGATGGCACGGATCACTTTGCCACCTGGTCCGATGACGTCGCGAATGCGATCGACGCTGATCTTCAGCGTCGTGATCCGCGGCGCGTGCGCCGACATGTCGGGGCGCGCCTGCGGTAGCGCCTTCCCCATGCACTCGAGGATGTGCAGACGTCCCTCACGCGCCTGGTACAAGGCGTCGCGCATGATCTCGCGCGTGACGCCGCCGATCTTGATGTCCATCTGAACAGCCGTCACACCCTCGGCGGTCCCAGCGACCTTGAAATCCATATCGCCGAGATGGTCCTCGTCACCGAGGATATCGGAGAGCACCCGAACGTCGTCCCCCTCGCGGATCAGCCCCATCGCGATGCCCGCGACCGGGGCCTTGATCGGAACGCCGGCATCCATCAGCGCAAGGATACTCCCGCACACCGTGGCCATCGACGACGAACCGTTCGACTCGAGCACCTCGGAGACCAACCGAATCGTGTAGGGAAAGTCGGCCTGGTCGGGCAGCACCGCCGTGACCGCGCGCTCGGCAAGGTTGCCATGTCCGATCTCGCGGCGACTGGGACCACGCAGGAACTTGGTCTCGCCGACGCTGTAAGGCGGGAAGTTGTAGTGCAGCATGAAGCGCTTGTAGTACTCGCCGCCGAGCGCATCGATCTTCTGCTCGTCCGAGGACGTCCCAAGCGTCGCCGCGACGAGCGCCTGGGTCTCCCCACGCGTGAACACCGCCGAGCCATGCACGCGCGGGAGGAGTTGCACCTCACACGTGATCGGGCGCACATCGGTCAGGCCTCGACCGTCGATACGCTTCTTCTCCGATACGATCGTCTGACGCAGCACTTCGGCGTTGTAGCCCTCGAACGCGCTCTTGATCTCGCGCTCGCGATCCGGGAAATCGGCGGCGAGGGCCTCGAGCACGCCCGCCCGCACCTCGCGGACGGCGTCGCCACGCTCGAACTTGCCACTGGTCGCTTGCGCCGCGACGAGTTTGCCCTTCGCGGCCTCGCGCACCCGTGCCACCAATGCGTCATCGACGACTGGCGCCGTGACGGACCGCTTCGGCTTGCCGACCGCCTTGCGCAGTTCGGTCTGCATGTCGAAAATTGGCCCCATCGCCTCGTGGCCCAGATAGAGCGCATCGAGGACGACGTCTTCAGGAACGACGTTCGCACCCCCCTCGACCATGACGATGGCATCGCGCGATCCAGCCAGAATGAGCTGCAGATCGCTCTCCGCCAGCTGGCTGAGGGTCGGATTGACGAGCAACTTGCCGTCGACGCGGCCCACGCGCACACCCGCGATCGGGCCGTCGAACGGAATATCGGAAATCTCGAGGGCAGCGGACGCACCAATCAATGCCAGAACGTCGCCGTCGTTCTCCTTGTCGTAGGAGAGCAGCGTTGCGACGATCTGCGTCTCACACTTGAACCCCGCGGGAAACAATGGGCGCAACGGCCGGTCGATCAACCGTGAGGTCAGCACCTCATGCGCGCCAAGACGCCCCTCGCGCTTGAAGAACCCACCGGGGATCTTCCCTGCTGCGAACGTCTTCTCCTGGTAATCGACAGTCAGGGGGAAGAAATCGATCCCCTCGCGCCCTTCGCGCGCCGCCGTGGCTGTGACCAGCACAACAGTTTCCCCGTATTGCACGAGGGCCGCTCCGCCAGCCTGCTTCGCCAACCGGCCCGTCTCGATGGACAGCTGCCGACCGTGAAAATCTATCTCGATCTTTTTCATCTACGTCACTCCCGTCCCCCCTTGGGGACCCTCTCGAAATTTATACGAACTTCGAGGACGGAAATGAGGAAAGGATGGGAGCTACGCTGCGGCTACTACGAAATCGCAAAAAGCTATCGCCTAACTACTTGCGCAGCTACTTGCGAATGCCGAGGCGCTCGATGACAGACTTGTAACGGGGAAACTCAGACCGCTTCAGATAGTCTAGCAGCCGCCGCCTCTGTCCCACCAGCTTGAGCAGACCTCGCCGCGAATGATGGTCTTTGGCGTGGGTCTTGAAGTGCTCGGTCAGATAGCCGATGCGTTCACTCAGCAACGCGATTTGCACCTCCGACGAGCCTGTGTCGCTCTCGTGCCGGCGGTAGGAGCCTATGATCTCCTGGGTTCGGATTGCTGCGCTGCTCTGTCCTTCACTCATCTCGTTCTCGCTCAAACGGCAGGATTAGCATGCCCTTTGCCTCCTTGTAAAGCGCACGGACCCGGATCCTCCCTCTCAGGAGGCAGCATGGACCAGAACCCGCGCCAGATGCCACGCCGAGTCGGGACCACTTTCGGCAATCGCCACGAGCGTCCCATCGTCGTTCTGGACGCGCACCTGCTCGCTCGCGGTCCGCGGCGGGCCGAGACGCGACAACGCGCGTTGCTGCCCGCGCCTGATAGCCACCACGGTCGCCGGATCGACCACCACAGCCCGCAAGTGCTCCAGGGCCTCGGACGGCGCGAGCACATCCGGCCGACCTCCGGCCGCCACCCGCGCCTCGAGCGCCTCGAGCGACATTGCGTGCTGGAGGCTCAACGGACCCGAGGCCGTCCGGCGGAGCGTCACCAAGTGCGCGGCCGTCCCGAGTGCCCGGCCCAGATCCTGCGCCAGGACCCGCACATACGTACCCTTCGAGCACGAGACCGCGAATGCCAATCGACCGCCGTCGAGCACCGCCACGTCGAAACGGCTGACCCGAATAGGACGCCGCTCCCGCGCGACCTCTTCCCCCTTGCGCGCGAGCTTGTAGAGCGGCACCCCCCCACGTTTCAGGGCCGAGTACATCGGCGGCGTCTGCAGGATATCGCCCCGCAGCCCAACCAGTGCGGCGCCGACGCTGGCCGGGGTCAGGGTCGGCACCGGCGCTTCCGCCACGACCGTCCCCGTCCCGTCGAGCGTATCCGTCTCCGCACCGAGCACGATCTCGCCGACGTAGCGCTTGACGGCATCGTCGACGAAAGGCGCCAGCTTGGTCCCCTCGCCGATGCAGATCGGAAGCACCCCGGTCGCGAACGGATCCAGGGTACCGAGGTGACCAACCTTCGCCCCACGAAGTGCCCGCTTGATCCGAGCCACGACGGCGGCCGACGTCACCCCGGCCGGCTTGTCGACGACGACGATCCCGTGCGGCACGGTACTCGGGTCAGGTCGGGTCCGACTCATCCCTGTCGACTCCACGCAGCAGTTGATCCACCCGCTCGGCTCGATCGAGCGAGTCGTCGATCTCGAAGCGAAGTGCGGGCGTGAAACGAAGCCCCAAACGCCGCCCTGCGTGCGATTGCAGAAAACTACGCGCGCTGCCGAGTCCGGCCAGCGCCCGTGCTCGGGTTTCCTCGTCGCCATGAACCGACACGAACACGCGCGCCTGCTTCAGATCGGGCGAGACATCGACACCGGTCACGGTCACCATGCCGATCCGGGGGTCCTTCACCTCACGCAGCAATAGCTCCGCGATCGCGGACTGGAGTAGATTCCCCACACGTGCCCGGCGCGCTGATCCCACGATCAGTAGTGCAGAAACTCGACCTGCTCCTCGCCGAGTTCTGCAACCTCCATATCGTCGATGAAGCGGATCACCTCGCGCAACGCACCATCGACGAATGCCTGGTCGGTACCGACTTGGCTGACGCCCAGCACGGCACGCTGCCACATGTCGTGGTCGGCACACTCCGCGATCGACACGTTGAACTTGTCGGCCACGCGGCTCTTGATTCTCCGCAGCACGCTACGCTTCTGTTTGAGCGAGTGATTGTCCCGAATGTAGAGCGTGAGTCGCAGAACGCCAACCGTCACGAAGGCACCACGGGCGTTGAGTGGAGGGATCGAGCCGCGGGCGCGGGCTTACATCCCTCGTTCGACTTGCGCCGGCCCGCCACCAGCCCCGGGACGGGGCGCCGTCCCGAGCTGCCGCGCGACCTCTTCGACATCGAACGCCTCGATGACATCGCCTTCCTTGACGTCCTGGAAGCTCTCGAACGACATGCCGCACTCATAGCCTGAGGCCACTTCACGCGCGTCGTCCTTGAACCGCCGGAGACTTCCGATCCGTCCCTCGTGCACGACCACGTGGTCGCGCACCAGCCGCGCGCGCGTGCCACGCGTGATCTTGCCGTCGGTCACGTAGCAACCCGCGACCTTGCCGGCGCTCGGCGTACTGAACACCTCGCGGACCTCGGCCTTCCCGATCGAGCGTTCGCGCAGCGTCGGATCGAGCAAGCCCTCGAGCGCATCGTGGATGTCGTTCACGACGTCGTAGATGATCCCGTACAGCCGGATGTCCACGCCCTCGCGCGCCGCAAGCTCGGCCGCCTTGGTCTCGGGACGCACACCGAATCCAATGATGATGGCGTTGGAGGCCGTGGCCAGCAGTACGTCCGATTCGTTGACTCCACCCACCGAGACGTGGATCACGTTCAACTTGACCTCGTCGGTCGCCAGCCGGGTCAACGCATCACGCACCGCCTCAGCGGACCCCTGCACGTCGGCCTTCAGAACGAGCTTCAGCTCCTTCACGCCGCCGGTCTGAATCTGTTGGTACAGGTCCTCGAGAGAAACCTTGCTCGTGGTGGCGAGATCGCTCTCGCGTTGCTTGTCACGGCGCATCTCGGCGACCTGACGCGCCTTGGCTTCGTCGGCGACAGCCACGAAGTTGTCGCCGGAGGCCGGCACACCGGTGAGGCCGAGGATCTCGACAGGCGTGGAGGGGCCTGCCTCTTTGGTCTTGCGACCCTGATCATCGAGCATGGCGCGGATGCGCCCGTACTCGCTACCGCACACGAACGCATCGCCCACACGGAGGGTACCCGCCTGGACCAGCACCGTAGCCACCGGGCCACGCCCGCGGTCGAGCTTGGCCTCGACAATCGCGCCCCGCGCCAACCGATCGACCGACGCTGACAGCTCGAGGATATCGGCTTGCAGCAACAACATCTCGAGCAGTTGCGGAATGCCTTCCTGCGTTTTCGCGGATACCGGCACCACGATGGTGTCGCCGCCCCAGGACTCAGGCGCCAACCCGTGATTGGCGAGCTCCTGCGTCACCTTCTCGACGTTCGCGTCCGGACGATCGATTTTGTTCACCGCCACGATGATCGGCACCGAAGCGGCGCGCGCATGATCGATGGCTTCCTGCGTCTGCGGCATGATGCCATCGTCCGCGGCCACCACCAGCACGACCATATCGGTGACCTGCGCTCCGCGCGCGCGCATCGATGTGAAAGCCTCGTGGCCCGGTGTGTCGAGGAACGCGACCCGGCGATCTCCAACCTGGACGGAGTACGCACCGATGTGCTGCGTAATGCCACCAGCCTCGCCAGCCGTCACGTTGGTCTTGCGTATCGCATCGAGCAGCGACGTCTTGCCGTGGTCGACGTGGCCCATCACGGTGACGACGGGGGGGCGCGGGATCTGGTTCTCACCAACGGTCGTCGGGATGTCCACGTCGTCGTCGAACACCTGCGACGAGCCTTCTTGCGCCTCTTGCTCGTAAGTCAGGACCTCGGCCTTGGACCCGAAGTCTTCCGCGACTTCGATCGCGACCTGCGGA
>JAJCZP010000070.1 GCA_029262315.1 Deltaproteobacteria bacterium
GAAGCTCGGGCGACTGTGATGCGCGAGGCCGGGATTCGCGCCGGGCTTTCGGCCGGCGCCGACGCGTCGTCCCCCCCAGCGCGGCGGGTCGGGAAGATGCAGTGTGCCTTGCTTTTGCTTTCGCATCTTGAAAGGGCTACCTTATGGCAAGCGCGGGCCTCTGTCAAGCATTGAGGGTCGGCGCGGGCTAGGGGTGTGGGCGGGGCTCTTGCAGCGGCGCCAGGAAGCCGTCGTTGGTCGTGATTTACGACACGTCTTCGACGAGGCGTCGGATCTGCCCGACGATCCTTCCGTGGGCGTGCGCCGCGATTTCGATTCATGCTCGTCGTTCACGGAAGTCTGACGGAATCGCTTGCGAACGAGAGACGGTTGGCGGGGGCAGGGGGCTCAGCGCCGGACGGTCGCGTGATCGGTCCGGACGATATCCCAGGGGCTTGCGCACGCCGCGTCTCGGGCCAGAGGATGATGTCGTTGGCACGGTCCGGTCGCGAAACGCAGTGGCTCGGCGTTCATTGGATCGCGACCGGTGTCGGATTCAGGCGCTGGCGTGAACCGATGAACGGCTTGCGCCGGTGCGGTGCGGAGCGATGCCGGGCGGTCTGCTGCGTCGTACGCGGTCACCGGGTCTTCGGGCGTTGGCGCACAACAACGCCCGACTATTGGTGGGGGCTCCAGCGGCCGGTCCTACCCACCCGACGCTCGCTGTCACGCGCTGGGGCGTAGCGCCAATTGGCCGCGAATCTCGACACTCGGCTCGGTGCGATGCCGGCCTACCGTGCTGCCAAATCGAGCGGGATCCAGGGGACGGAGGCTTCGTAGCGGCTGCGGCGCCAGACGCGGGCCGCGAGGGCCTCGAGATCGGGGTCGAGGTTGCCCTCGATGGCGAGGCATTTCGTGCCGCGTCGCTCGAGTCGATAGGGGCGGATTCCGACGCCGGCAACGATGGTGTCATCGACCTGCGCCGGGGTGCTCTCGAGACGCGCGGTGAGGATGCTCGCGTAGGTGTCGAAGAACTCGCGGGCATCGTCCTCGTGGTCCCATGCGGTCAACCACGCGAGGGCGATGTCGTCGTCGCGGGTGAGCGCGACGAGCCTGTCACCGTTCCAGCCGGCTGCGACCTGGGCGGCGCGCTCGGGCGGCACGAATTGCTCACCGAGAATACGAACGACCAGCTCTCCGAGGGTCGTCTCTTCGACGCGTGTCCAGTCGTCCTTCAGGTAGGGTGTGAGCCCGCCGAGATGGATGGAGAGTGGGTACTCGGGCGTGACGAAATACTTCTCGGGATGCAGCACCTGCTCGGTCGATCGCGGCGGTTCTGCCAGGAGCGCGTCTACGCCGTCCCAGCCAGCTTGCTTGTACGCCCACGACACGAAATTGCTTCCGGCGACGTATTGGAAGAGCGTGGTCTCCCGAATGAGGTCAGGGATATCAGGGTAGGCGGCTGCCATCTGCGCGGGCGCTTGCTCGAGCCTGGCAGCGAGCCGGACCGCGCGTCGACGCGTGAGGCGCCCGATCGTCACACCGTACCCGGCAAGGAGGGCGTCACCCTCGTAGACGGCGCGGCGTGCGAGCTGGGCGTCGTCCTCACCGAGGTCGCCACGGCCGACGTCGAGGCCGAAGTGCTGATCCTGAAGGGCGTGCGTCAGCTCGTGGGCCAGCACGAGCTCGCCGACGAGGTCGCGGCGAAACAGGGTTTCGATGACACGGGTCGCCGGACTGGTGCCGAGCACGTCGGTGACGAGCACCATGCGACGTTGAATCGGGTCGTAGAAGCCAGCGACCTCTTGTCCGTACAGATCGAGGAATGATTCCTCGAGGTCGGCTCCCGGCGGCAGGAGGCCGAACGCGCGGTAGACCCGCGAAAGCTCGCCCAGCTCCCCGGCTTCGTATTCACGTTCCAACTCGGTTTCGAGCATCCCCTGGGCCTCGGAGGCGCTGACCGCAACGACTGGTACCGGCGCCACAAACGGGAGCTGGCGCACGCGAGCCACCCTCCGTTTGACGGCGTCGACGACCGTGGGCTGCACCTGGCCCTCGTGGATGACGCGGTAGTTGCTGCACGAGACCATGAGGGCCGGCAGCAACAACAGCGCTGCCGAGCGGCTCACGGATGCGGCTCTTCGGTGACGACCGCTGGGTAGCCGAAGCTGGCGAGATCGACGGCGCGTGACTCCGCGTACCGCCGCTCGAGGAACGGCCCGACCCGGACACGGTAGAGAGGATCGGGGGCCGTGCCGGCGGAGATCATGTAGACATCGCCGTAGCGCGTCGCGAGGGTTCTCCGCAGCGCCTCCGCGCGTTCGCGGTGGCGGAAGGCTCCGACCTGAACGACGTGGACGACATGGGTGTGCCCACCGGGCGGGCGGGCCACGATGTCGAGTCGTACTGGCGCGGTTCCCGAGCCGACCATGTCGATCCGCTCGGCTGCCCAACGCGAGAGATCAATGACCCGATCGTCGACGAATGGGCCGCGGTCGTTGATGCGGACCTCGACTGAGGAGCCGTTCGCGAGATTGGTGACCAGGACGCGGGTGCCGAACGGCAGAGTTCGATGCGCGGCCGTCGTTCCGTGCTGATTGTACCGTTCGCCGTTGCTCGTCAGGCGTCCGTGAAAGCCGGGGCCGTACCACGAGGCGATGCCGGTTTGTGGCTTGCCAGGCTCGGGGGTAACGAGCGCGCGGGTGCATGCGGTGCTGGCCAGCATCGCAACCGCCAACGCCACGGCCAAGGGGCGGGCGCTCCAATCGGTCGTCCGTCGGCCACCCCACCTAGACCCCTCACGTCGCCGCCCCATCGCACGGGACTCTATCGTGCGGGCCGGTCATCACACAAGTTCGGGCCCATCCGCCGTTTACTTCGCGTCCGGCGCTATGATAATTCCAGGGTACGATGTCAGGCCATTCGAAGTGGAGCACGATCAAGCACAAGAAGGCCGCCAAGGACGCCAGGCGCGGCAAGCTTTTTACCAAGGTAATCAAGGAAATTACGGTGGCCGCTCGCCTCGGCGGGGGGGACATCAACGCCAATCCACGCCTGCGAACCGCGGTGTCAAACGCCCGCGGACAGAGCATGCCCTCCGACAACATAGAGCGGGCGATCAAAAAGGGAACAGGCGAGCTCGAAGGCGTGTCCTACGAGGAAGCGACCTACGAGGGGTACGGTCCCGCAGGCGTCGCGATCATGGTTTCGGTCCTCACCGACAATCGCAATCGTACGGTCGCCGAGATTCGCAACCTCTTTGGTAAGAACAACGGCAACTTGGGGGAGAACGGCTGCGTTGGTTGGATGTTCACCAAGCAGGGCGTCATCACGGTAGAGGGTGAGGGGCTGGCCGAGGACAAAGTGTTCGAGGCGGCGGTCGAGGCCGGTGCCGACGACGTGAGCACGGGCGACGATGTCTTCGAGATCGCGACGCCGCCGGACGTTCTCGAGGATGTGAAAACAGGGCTCGAGAGTGCCTCGATGAAGGTCGTCTCGGCCGAAATCGCGATGGTGCCGCAGACCACGGTGACATTGCGCGGTCGCGAGGCCGAGCAGGTGCTGAAGCTGCTCGAGGCGCTCGAAGATCATGACGACGTCCAGACGGTTTCGGCGAATGTTGATATTCCGGCCGACGAGGTCGAGCGACTGAGCGCCTAATAGCGGGCGCTGGGTAAGTTGCCTGCTGGCGGGTGCCGGTAGGTTGCCCGCTGGCGGGTGAGGGTTCGCTACCCGTTGGTGGGTGTGGGGAAGCCGTGGGCTTCCCGGATGAGGACAGACCGGAGGGATCCGGAGGGGAGACGGATGAGCGGGGGTGGACGCCTGAGAGTGCTCGGGATCGATCCCGGTACTGCCGTCACGGGCTGGGGCATCGTCGATCGGAATCGCGGCGCGTTCACCTACGTCGCGCACGGTACGGTGAAGACCCGCGTGGGACTGCCGCTGTCCATGAAGCTCGCCGCGATCCATGCCGCGCTCGAGACATGCTGTGCCGAGTGGAATCCCACCGCCGTCGCCCTTGAGACCCCGTTCGTTGGCCGCAACGTGCAGAGCGCCTTTCGCCTGGGTGAGGTGCGTGGTGTGGCGATGTTGGTCGCCGCCGCCGCAGGGTGCGAGGTCGCCGAGTACAGTCCAGCCGCCGTCAAGCTTGCGGTGACGGGTCACGGGCGGGCCGAGAAGCCGCAGGTGCAGCGCATGATCGCCCGTGAGTTCGGACTCACCGCCGAGATCGCGCCCGATGCGGCCGATGCGCTCGCCGTTGCGCTGAGCCATGTGCAGTCGGCCGGGCTCCGGCAGGCGCTGGCGGTGCCGCCGCCGTCACGGGGGAAACCGGCACGGGTGAAGGTCGGATGATTGCGTGGATCCACGGCAAGCTGCGTCAGAAGGCGCCCGATCACGTCGTCGTCGATGTCGGCGGCGTCGGCTATCAACTCTTCATATCGTTGAACGGGTTCTATCGGCTGCCTGCGACAGGCGATGACGTCGCGGTGCACGTGCACACGCACGTGCGCGAGGACGCGATTCAGCTATTCGGATTCCTCGACGAGGCCGAGCGGGAGTTGTTTCTGTTGCTGATCCAGGTCTCGGGTATCGGACCGCGTGCGGCGGTCGCGGTTCTCTCCGGCATGGAGGCCGCCGCGCTCGAGGAGGCGATCGACGAGGGCGATACTCGGAAGCTCACAACGGTGCCCGGTATCGGCAAGAAAAAGGCCGAGCTTTTGGTGTTCCAGCTACGCGAGAAGGTTCGTATTCTCCGTGCCGCGCGCAGTACGACGACGGTGGTGCGCTCGGGCGGAGACGGGGCGGAGGCGGTGTCCGCGTTGGTGAATCTCGGCTACAAGCAGATCGAGGCCGAGCGAGCCGTGTCCAGTGCCGAGAAGGCCGGCGCGAGTCCCATCGAAGATGTGATCCGCGAGGCGCTTCGAAGGCTGGCGTCGTGAAAGCAGACCCCCAATGAATGTACCCGACGAACGCGTCGTGCAGGGCGCCCTGGCCGACGAAGATGGAACCTTCGAAGCTTCCCTACGGCCGACGGCCCTCAGCGAATACGTTGGTCAGGCGGCGGTATGCGACAATCTCACAGTGGCCATCGAGGCGGCGCGTGGTCGCGGCGATGTGCTCGATCACGTGCTGTTGGCTGGGCCTCCTGGGCTCGGCAAGACGTCGCTCGCGTACATCGTGGCCAAGGAGATGGGCGTCGACATCCGGTGCACCGCCGGGCCGGTACTCGAGCGCGCGGGAGACGTCGCGGCGATCCTTACCAATCTGGAGCGCGGCGATGTGTTGTTCATCGACGAGATCCACCGGCTGAACCGCGTCGTCGAAGAGGTGCTCTATCCCGCGATGGAGGATTTTCAGCTCGACATCATCGTCGGCCAGGGCCCTACGGCCCGGACCCTGAAGCTCGAGTTGAAGCCCTTCACCCTGATTGGCGCGACGACGCGTACAGGCCTGCTGACGTCGCCGCTCCGCGACAGGTTCGGGGCCCACTTTCGTCTGGATTTCTATGACGAGGATGAACTATGCGCGATTTTACGCCGATCGGCTTCCATTCTGAATGTACCGCTCGACGCCGACGGTGCCCGCGAAATGGCCCGCCGTTCCCGGGGCACCCCCAGGATAGGGAATCGGCTGCTCCGCCGGGTGCGCGACTACGCGCAGGTGCGGGCCGACGGCAAGATCACGGCCCCGGTCGCCGCCGACGCACTGTCGATGCTCGAGGTCGATGCCCGTGGTTTCGACAAGATGGACCGAGCCATCCTGCTCGCGATCATCGAGAAGTTCGGCGGCGGGCCGGTTGGCCTGGACACGCTCTCAGCGGCGGTGGGTGAGGAGCGGGACACCATAGAGGACGTTTACGAGCCGTATCTCATCAAAGAGGGATTCCTGACACGGACCCCGAAGGGAAGGGTGGCAACTGACATTGCACTCAATCATTTCGGTAAGTTACGGAGCGATCTCCCGGGTCAACCTCGACTGTTGTGAGCGAAATGACGCACCGTGTCGGTCTAGACAAACCTGCGGGGCGACCCTAGACTTCCGCATTCTCCGCGTGGGGGCCTCCGTGGAGGGGTTACACGACTACTGACCGTCGCAGGGCCGCCGGCCCACCAGCCGACGCTGCAGCAGTAGATCCAGCGGTACGGAACGCATGACCGAATCGTCATCTATGAAACGCGAGCCATCCACTCGCTCGCCAGCAGAGGCGCAGCGCCGCCGAGAGGGCGTGATTATCCTCTGGACGGCGCTTGCGGTGCTCCTGTTCGCCGTCTTCGAGACGAGCCTGCCCCGATTCGTGAGCAACCAGTCGCTCTCGAACAACGTCGTGTTCTTCCTCCTCATCAACCTCAACATCATCCTGCTCATCCTGCTGGTCTTCCTGGTCGCACGGAACCTGACGAAGCTCGTGTTCGAGCGCCGACGCCGGATGTTGGGTTCGCATCTGCGTACCCGGCTGGTGACCGCGTTCGTCGCCGTGTCGATTCTCCCGGCGGTGCTGATCTTCTTGTTTTCGTTTGGTTTCATGAACAGCTCGATCAAGAGTTGGTTCAATCACCAGGTCGAGCAGTCCCTGGAGGGGTCGCTCGAGATCGCACAAGCCTACTATTCGGGTGCCGCGGACCGGGCGCTGACCCACGCCGAGGAACTCGCCGCGCGTCTGCGTGCCGACGAGTTGCTCGGGGCCGGGCGGGAGCGCGAACTCGACGTGTTCGTCGCCGCGAAGCGGCGGGAGTACGCGATCGGGGCGATCGAGGTTTTCGGTGTCGATCGCCGGTCACGCGCGGCCGCCCGGGTGGATGACGCGGTCGTCGGCGCACGGGGCGCGGGCTCGTCCGTCCTGACGGCGGCGTTCGGTGGGCAAGCCTCGACGCGGGTCGAGTCCGTGGGTGAGGGGGACGTGATTCGCGGCGCCGCGCCGATCTTTGGCGCCCACGGTGTGATCGGTGTCGTAGTGGTCGATACGTTCGTCCCGAAGAGCATCGCCGATCGTGGTGCGGACATCGCGCGATCGTTCCAGGAGTATCGCCAGCTGGCGATCCTGAAGCGTCCCATCACGACGAACTACACGATCACCTTGTTCCTGGTGACACTGCTGGTCATCTTCTCGGCCATCTGGGTCGGGCTCTATACGGCGAAGGGCATTACGGTGCCCATTCAGAAACTCGCCGAGGGAACCCGTGAGGTTGCCCAGGGGAATTGGCAGTACCGGATCGGGCTTACCGACGTTGCACAGGTCGCGCCCGATGACGAGTTCGGGACGCTCGTGGCCTCGTTCAACCAGATGACCGAGGACCTCGAGGCCAGCAATCGCGAGCTCGAGCGCCGGGGGCGCTACATGGAAACGATTCTCGCCAACATGGCGGGTGGTGTCGTTGCGGTGGACCGTGGCGGTCGGGTGACGACTATCAACGACGAGGCCGAGCGCCTGCTCAGTATCGACGGGCAGGCCGCACTGGGCGCCAACGTGCACGATGTGTTTACGCGTGCCGAGCTCGCGCCGGCACGCGAGCTCCTGGCCGAGCTTCACCAAGGGGACGCGCCGGCGCGCGTGGAGCGCCAGATGAAGCTCATGGCGGGGGGCGTCGCCCTGACCGTCGTGGCGACGGCGACGTCACTGAGGGACGCGGACGGCGCGCCCCTGGGTGCGTTTCTGTTCTTCGAGAACGTTACCGGCATCGTCAAGGTGCAGCGGATGGAGGCCTGGCGCGAGGTGGCTCGTCGGATCGCGCACGAGATCAAGAATCCGCTGACGCCGATTCAGCTTTCGGCGCAGCGCATGCGCAAGCGTTACGCGCACCTGCTCCGCGACGATCCGACCTTCGATGAGTGTACACGGACGATCGTCACCCAAGTGGACGGGCTGAAGGCGCTGGTGAACGAGTTTGCGACCTTCGCCCGACTCCCCGCCGGAGAGCATACGCCCGAGGACCTGAACGCGTTGGTTGAAGAGGCGGTCGTGTTGTTCCGCGAGGGGCATCGCGACATTCGCTTCGCGTTTGATGGCGACCCCGCCGTGCCACTGCTGCCGCTCGATCGCGAAGGATTCAAGCGCGCGATCATCAACATGCTGGACAACGCGGTGGCCGCGCTGTCGGATAACAATGGGGTCGAGCCGCGGATCGAAATGCGGACCCGCTACCATCGTGAGCACGGTCTCGTCGCGCTCGAGATCGCCGACACCGGTTGTGGAATGTCACCGGCGGTTCGCGCGC
This sequence comes from Deltaproteobacteria bacterium, assembly GCA_029262315.1. GTDB lineage: Bacteria > Desulfobacterota > Binatia > UTPRO1 > UTPRO1 > JAJCZP01. Next base: position 8,193 of record JAJCZP010000070.1, read on the forward strand.
GATTGTTCGAGCCGTACTTTTCGACCAAGCAGGGCGGGACCGGGCTCGGTCTGGCGATCGTGTCGACGATCGTCGCCGACCATCGGGGATTCGTGCGGGTGAAAGACAACGAGCCGCGGGGCAGCCGTTTCGTAGTCGAGTTGCCGGTGCAGGGGCCGGCCGAGCAGGTGTTGTTGCACTGAGCCCCTGCGCCGCGGGAAGCGGCGGACATTATCGGGTCGGATCTAGAGTTTGGAGGGATCAATGGAGACACAGAACACGGTCAACGAGCGCACGATTCTGGTGGTCGACGATGAAGCCGGAGTGCGGCAGAGCGTCCGCGGCGTGCTCGCCGACGAGGGCTTTCGTGTCCTCGAGGCCGAGGACGGACGGGGCGCACTTCAGCTCATCACCGCGGAGCAGCCCGGGCTGGTCATCCTCGATATCTGGATGCCAGAGATGGATGGCATCGAGCTCCTGCGCCGCATCCGTGACTCCTATCCTGGTATGCCGGTGATCGTCATTTCGGGACACGGAAACATCGAGACGGCCGTGACCGCGACCAAGCTCGGCGCGTTCGACTTCATCGAGAAGCCCTTTTCGCTCGACGGTCTGCTCCAGGTCGTGGATCGGGCACTCGAGGCGCAGCCGCCGCTCACGGGCGTCGGTACGGGGACGGAACTCGGGAGCGCCAAACTGGCGGTCGTCGGCGATCAACTCGCGCTCCGCCACGAGGTCTGGACGCAGCGGACGATCGCGCGGAGCGTCGTCGTCAACGGTCAAGGATTGCACTCCGGCATTCGGACGGGGCTCATCCTGCAGCCGTTGCCTCCGGGGAGTGGCGTCGTGTTCGGAAGTATCTCCGCGCCCGCGACGATTCCCGCGCGGGTCGAGTACGTCGACTCGACCGGCTACGCCACGCGGCTGTACCACGACGGAATTTCGGCCCAGACCGTGGAGCATTTGCTCGCGACGCTCCACGGCTACCGGATCACCGATCTCCTGGTGAAGATGCAGGGTGAGGTGCCCATCCTCGACGGGTCGGCGAGCGAGTTCTGCACGCTGATCGACAGCGCCGGGACGGTCGATCACGGCGGGCCGGTTGATGAGATCGTGATCGATCGCCGCTACGAGATCGGCGATCGCGAGGGCGACGGCAAGTATCTCGCGATCGAGCCGGCCGACAATTTCGCCGTCAACTACCAGCTCTCCTACCCGCCGCCAGTGGGAGACCAGGAGTTTACCTTCAACTTCACCGACACCGAGAGCTTCAAGCGGGAGATCGCACCGGCGCGGACCTTCGGCTTCATCCAGGAGATCGAGTACCTCGAGAAGCAGGGGCTCGCGAGTGGCGGGCGGCTCCACAACTTCATCCTCATCGGCGAGAACGGCGTTGTGAACACGCCCCTCCGGTTCGAGGACGAGTTCGTCCGCCACAAGATCCTCGACATCTTCGGCGACTTCTACCTCCTCGGCCGACCACTGCGTGGCCGCGTGACCGCGCGAAAGACCGGGCACAGCGAGAACATCGCCCTCCTCCGGATGCTGCGGGAGCGTTTCGAGCTGCACTGATTCCGTTTCGCCCCGGGGCACACCCTCATCGATATCTGGTCGGCGGGGAATTGGGACATGGCTCGCGACCCTGCCTTGCCGGCGCTTGACGAGATGCTCCCCTGGTGGATGTCGATGGCAGACGACGATTGACGTTCCGCGCGATGCCTCGGCGGCGGTGGCGACTTTCCGGGTGGAATCGCGTCCAGTTCGGTTCAGCTGCGGCGCGACCTGATGCTGGCGCGGCGGTCCCGTTTTGTCGGGCGACCGCCATAGTCGATCCTTGGCGCCGGTAGGGCTTCGGCGCGGGCTTTGCGGGCATCCTCACGAGCGCTGCGGCTCGCTTCGGTCTCCTCGTAGAGCAGCACGGCCTCCGCAGCCGGTCCACGCCGGTCGCTCAGGGCGCGGACGGTGACGATCACGGTCGACGGGCCGCGGCGGATGACGATCTCGTCGCCGATCCGGATCGGGCGCGCCGGCTTGGCGCGGCCTCCATTGACCTGCACCTTGCCTCCGGTGACAGCGTCCGTCGCGAGGCCGCGGGTTTTGAAGAACCGGGCGGCCCAGAGCCATTTGTCGAGGCGGGTTTGGCTCTCGTCTGGGTTCATATTGGGCTCACGACGGTCGCATTGGTTGGCGTAACTCTGCTTGACATGCTAGGCATGCCGGCGTACTTAGTGTTTGTACCTTTTAATCTGACTCTGCGAGGTCAGGAAAGGTCGGTCCGGTGACCCTCTCCACGTTCGGGTTTCACTCGTTCGAAAGCCCTCTCGGCGTTTGTCGAGGGGGCTTTTTTCTGGTTGCAAGTGCCTGAGAATCCAACGATTTTGTTGGATGAGCCCTCCATCAAACGGGCGGTTTCGAGATTGGCGCACGAGATCATCGAGCGCAACCCAGATCTCGAGTCGTACGTGTTCGTCGGCATCCGCTCCCGGGGCGTCCCTTTCGCGAATCGACTCGCGGCGAAGGTGCGGGAGCTCGGCGGCCGGGAGATCCCGGTCGGCTCCATCGACATTTCACTGTATCGAGACGATGTCGATCGCCCAAGTGAGCGGATCGAGGCGACATCGGCGGACGTTCCATTCTCGATCGACCAGCGTGTGGTTTGTCTGGTCGACGATGTGCTTGCGACCGGCCGGACCCTGCGCGTCGCCCTCGACGTGCTCAGCGGGCTCGGGCGGCTGCGGGCGGTTCAGGTGGCCGTCCTCGTCGATCGCGGCAAGCGGGAAGTGCCCATTCGGGCTGACTACGTTGGCTACAACGTCGACGAGGGCGAGGAGCGGCGGGTGCACGTGCGGGTTCGCGAGCTCGACGGCGCCGATGAGGTCGCGCTGCGGTGAATCGGCACGTTCTGGCCATTTCAGACCTGTCTGACGAGGAGATCGAGGAAATCTTCCGGCAGGCGGAGGAATTGGAGCTGGCGCTCGAGCAGCGCTCGGTGCCGCGGCTCGCCGATGGGTCGATCATGGCGACGCTTTTCTACGAGCCGAGCACGCGGACCAGGTTGTCGTTCGAGGCCGCGATGTGGCGTCTCGGGGGCTCGGTCATCAGCGCGGCGGAGATGCAGAGTTCGTCGGCGGCCAAGGGCGAAACGCTGGCCGACACCGCAAAGGTGGTCTCGAGCTATGCCGACCTGCTGGTATTGCGACATATCTGGGACGGTGCGGCTCGGATTGCCGCCGAGCATTCCGATGTGCCGGTCATCAACGCCGGAGATGGAAGCCACGAGCATCCGACCCAGACGCTCTGCGACCTGTACACGCTCCGCCGCTCCAAAGGGACGCTGGCAGGCCTCACCGTGGCCATCGGCGGCGACCTGAAACGGGGACGGACGGTGCATTCTCTGGTTCGGGCGCTGGCGCGTTTCAAGGTCAACATCGTCATCGTGCCAGCCCGGGGGATGGAGCTGCCGGAGTGGTTCTTGCGGCGCATCGCCGAGGACTACGGGTATCAGCCGACGATCGCACGGCCGGACGACCTGCGCGCGCTAGCGCGCGACGTGCATGCGTTGTACTTGGCACCGGCGAAGCCGCACCAACTCACGTTGTTTACAGATACTGAATTCGATCTCGAGGGGCGCCTCCGGGAGGCCGAGCCGATCACGCTCGACGCGCTCTACATGACGCGGCCACAGCGTGAGCGGGGCGACGATGCCGTCGAGGAAAACACGGATTACCTACGCGTCGATGCCGATACCTTCCAAGATCCTGCCATGCGCCACACGCTGCTGATGCATCCGTTGCCCCGGACGGGGGAGATCTCCTCCGCGCTCGACCGTGATCCGCGCAGCGTCTACTTTCGCCAAGCGGCCAATGGGGTACCGGTGCGGATGGCGCTGGTGAACTTCTTGCTTTCACAGCGCGCACGGTCGGCACCGGCCCAGCCGAGCCGGCCTCGTCCGATCGCTCCGTTGACGGGCGCGCGGTGTGCCAATCCCAACTGTATTACCCGGCGCGAGGATGTAACGAGCGAGCGTCGCTTTCGTGTGCACCGCGAGCCGAGCGGCGGCGCGCATCTGGTCTGCGTCTACTGCGATCACGAGACGCCGCTCGAGGTCATCGGCAATCGGAAGTCGAAGCACTACAACGTGTTTGCCGAACCGATGCACGGGTACCTCGAGAACTGGCTCCGTGGCGATACGCTCGTCATCTTCGATTCCGTGAAGCAGGCCGAGGAGGCAGGCTTCCGCCCGTACAAGCTGGGTCCGCAAAAGGCGATCATGACGGCCGAGGAGATTGCGGCCAGCATCGACGAGCTGACCGAAGCCATGCTCCAGGAGATTACGGAGCTGAACGAACTGGTGATCGTCGGTGTGAAGACCGCTGGTGCGTTCATCGCCCGCCGTATGGCGGATCGCATTCAGGCGGCACGGGGCGCGACGGTCGATGTCGGGGTGGTCGACGTTCACGGTGGGCGCGAGGGCGTTCAACGCTGGGGGGCGGCGAACGACGAGCCCCCTCTACAGGTGGACGGTCGGCTCGTGGTCTTGGTGGACGACGTCATCAACAGTGGTTGGACCGCCAAGGATGCGCTATCGATCGTCTGGCGGGCCGGGCGTCCACGCGCCGCTCGCCTGGCGGTCCTGATCGATCGCGGGCACCGTCAGCTGCCGATCAAGCCGACGTATGTCGGAAAGCATCTGCCGACGGCGCCGCATGAGCGGGTCCGGGTCCGGTTGCGCGAGCTCGACAAACAGCATCGGGACACCGTCGTCATCTACTCGTACGTCGATCCGAAAGTCGCCGCGTGATCGACGTCGCATTGACGGGTGGGCGGGTGATCGATCCGGCGCGGACGCTCGATACGGTGGGCGATCTCCTGATCGACGACGGCCGGATCATCGGTGTGGCGCGTCCTGGGGAAGGGCCGCACGTGCGCTGCCGCGTCGACGTCGCGGGGTTGTGGGTGACTCCGGGCCTCGTCGACATGCACGTGCACCTTCGGGAGCCGGGGGGCGAGCACAAGGAGACGATCGCGAGCGGAGCCGCGGCGGCCATCGCTGGAGGGTTCACGACCGTTGCCGCGATGGCGAACACCGATCCCGTGAACGATTCCGCAGAGATCACTCGCTGGATCCTGGCGCGTGCGGACGAGGCGGCCCTGGCGCGCGTGTTGCCGGTCGCCGCGGTGACGAAGGGTCTCGCGGGTGAGGAACTCACGGATTTTACGGCGCTGCGTGAGGCTGGTGCGGTCGCTTTTTACGACGACGGCATGCCGGTCGCGGACAATGTCCTCATGGGACGCGCGCTCCGCGCGGCGGCGGCGCTGCAGGCGGCCGTCATCACCCACGCCGAGGATCGGGCCATTGCCGCGGGCGGAGTCATGAACGCCGGGCCTGTCGCCGAGCAGCTCGAGGTTCCGGGTATTCCACCGCAGGCGGAAGAGAGCATGATCGCACGCGACTGCGCCCTTGCCGCCGAGACCGGTGGTCGATTGCACGTCGCCCACATCAGTACGGCGGCCGGCATCGAGATCGTGCGGCGGGCACGTGCCGCCGGCGGTGGGCGGATCATAAGCGCGGAGGCGGCACCGCATCACTTCACCCTCGATCACGGGGCGGTCCTGGCGCACGGTTCCAATGCGAAGATGAATCCACCGTTGCGGACACCGGCTGATGTCGCGGCTGTCCGCGCGGGGCTCGCCGACGGGACGCTGCAGGTCATCGCCTCGGACCACGCACCGCATCACGTCGACGAGAAGGCGCGCGGAATGTGTGGTGCGCCATTCGGCATCGTCGGACTCGAGACCACCGTCGGGCTGACCCTCGCGCTCGTTCATGCGGGGGTCCTTTCGCCTGCGGTCGCCATCGCCGCGCTGACCATCGGGCCGGCGCGTGTGCTCGGCATCGGCGCCGGGCAACTCGCGCGCGGCGCTGTGGCGGACGTGACGGTGATCGATCCGGATGCCACATGGACAGTCGACGCAACGTCCTTACTCTCGCGCAGCCACAATACACCCTTCGAAGGGACCCCTCTCCGCGGGCGCGCGGTCGGGGTCTGTCTCGGTGGCCGACTTTACGGTGGTCTCGGAGAGCGAGTGACCTCATGAGCAGCTCCACGCATCAAGTGCATCCAGCGCGGCCCGCGATTTTGGCCCTGGCCGACGGCACGGTCTTTCACGGGACGGCCTTTGGCGCCGACGGCGAAACCGGCGGTGAGGTCGTCTTCAACACCGCGATGACCGGCTATCAGGAGATCCTGACCGATCCGTCGTACCACGGGCAGCTCGTGGCGATGACGTATCCCGAGATCGGCAACGTAGGGGTCAACGCCGAGGACGTCGAGTCACGTCGCCCATTCGTCTCCGGTTTCATCGTCAAGGAGTACTGGGATCCGCCGAGTAACTGGCGCGCGGCGCAGAGCCTCGGGGACTACATGGCCGCCCACGGCTTGGTCGGGATTACCGGCATCGATACGCGCGCGCTCGTGCGGCATCTTCGTAGCCATGGCGCACAGGAGGGCGTCATCTCGACGGTCGACCTCGACCCGTCGCGACTCATCGAGCAGGCGCGCGCACGTCCCGGGCTCGTCGGTCGGGATCTCGTCGCCGACGTGACGTGCGCCGAGCCGTACGGCTGGACCGAGCCTCCGTGGCAGCTTGGACAGGCGCCCGGGACGCCTCCGGCGGCCGACGGTCCGTTCATCGTCGCCTACGACTTTGGCATCAAGTACAACATCTTGCGAAGCCTGGTGGGTGCCGGGTGTCGCGTGCGCGTGGTGCCGGCGTCGACGTCCGCGGCCGACGTGCTGGCGGCACGTCCCGACGGCGTTTTTCTCTCGAACGGCCCGGGTGATCCCGATGCCGTGCCCTATGCGCGCGAGCAGGTGGCCGCACTCGTTGGAGAGGTCCCGATCTTCGGCATCTGTCTCGGCCACCAGATTCTGGGTCTCGCGCTCGGCGGCCGGACGTTCAAGTTGAAGTTCGGGCATCACGGGGCGAATCATCCAGTGTTGGATCTGACGACGCAGAAGGTCGAGATCACGTCGCAGAATCATGGTTTCGCCGTCGACGTCGACTCGCTCCGAGGGGACGCGGAGCTCACGCACGTGAATCTGAACGATCGGACTGTCGAGGGCCTGACGCATACGCGGGCGCCAGTGTTCTCGGTGCAGTACCATCCCGAAGCATCCCCTGGACCCCACGACGCGGACTATCTCTTCCGCCGCTTCGTCGACATGATCGCGCGGGAGCGAGGATAACGTGCCGAAACGTACCGACCTCGAGACCATTCTGCTCATCGGTTCCGGTCCGATCGTGATTGGACAGGCGTGTGAGTTCGACTACTCCGGCGTCCAGGCCTGCAAGGCGCTCCGCGAGGAGGGCTACCGGGTCGTGCTGGTGAACTCGAATCCCGCGACGATCATGACCGATCCGGAGTTCGCGGACCGGACGTACATCGAGCCGATGACCGCCGACGTGCTCGAGCGCATCATTGCCGCCGAGAAACCCCAGGCCGTGCTGCCCACGATCGGGGGCCAGACCGCGCTCAATCTCGCCATCGAGATCGCCGAGGCCGGTGTCCTCGAGCGCTACGGCGTCGAACTCATCGGTGCGAAGTTGCCGGCCATCAAAAAGGCGGAGGATCGCGACCTCTTCAAGCAGGCCATGCAGTCGCTCGGGCTCGATCTACCCCGGAGCGGTTGCGTGCGGAGTGTCGAGGAGGCCGAGCGCCTGCGCGCGGAGCTGCCGTTGCCGCTCATCATCCGCCCGTCCCGGACGCTCGGTGGTACGGGTGGGAGCGTTGCGCTGACCGAGCGTGACTACGCGAGCCAGATTCGCCGGGGTCTCGAGGCCTCCCCCACTCACGAGGTGCTAGTCGAGGAGTCCATCGCCGGTTGGAAAGAGTTCGAGCTCGAGGTGATGCGGGACGCCAAGGACAATGTCGTCATCGTGTGCTCCATCGAGAACCTCGACCCGATGGGCGTCCATACCGGTGACTCGGTGACGGTGGCCCCGGCTCAGACCCTGACGGACAAGGAATACCAGATGATGCGCGATGCCGCGGTCCGCATCATCCGCGAGATTGGCGTCGACACCGGCGGGTCGAACATTCAGTTCGGTGTCCATCCTGGTGATGGGCGCCTGGTCGTCATTGAGATGAACCCGCGTGTGTCGCGCAGCTCGGCGCTTGCGAGCAAGGCCACGGGCTTCCCGATCGCCAAGATCGCCGCCAAGCTTGCGATCGGGTACACACTCGACGAGCTGCCGAACGACATCACGCGCTCGACGCCGGCGTGCTTCGAGCCGACGATCGACTATGTCGTCACCAAGATTCCGCGGTTCACGTTCGAGAAGTTCCCGGCCGCGCACGACGTCCTCGGACCCCAGATGAAGTCCGTTGGCGAGGCGATGGCCATTGGACGGACCTTCAAAGAATCGCTGCAGAAGGCGATGCGCTCGCTCGAGATCGGGAGCTTCGGCTTCGACGCCGAGACGGGCGTCGATCGTGACGCCGTGATCGGGAGGTTGCGGGAGCCGAATGCGGGGCGGCTCTGGGTCGTCGGCCAGGCCTTTCGACTTGGCATGTCCCTCGAGGAGATTCACGATGTCACCCGCATCGATCCGTGGTTCCTGCGGAACATCGAGGAGATTCTCGACTTCGAGAAGCACGAGGTCACGCCGGAGCGATTCGGAGATCTCGACACTCCCGAGCAACGCGCGCGGCTTGCCGCTGCCAAGGCGATGGGCTTCGCCGATGTCCGTCTGGCGGCGCTTTCAGGGATGACCGAGGATGCCATCCGCGCCGCGCGGACCGCGGCTGGGATCGCCTGCGTGTACAAGCGGGTCGACACCTGCGGCGCCGAGTTCGAGGCGCACACGCCGTATCTGTACTCCAGCTTCGACCAGGAGGACGAGAGCGGCGTGTCGGACCGCAAGAAGATCATGATCCTCGGCGGCGGCCCAAACCGCATCGGGCAGGGGATCGAGTTCGACTACTGTTGCGTGCATGCGGCCTTCGCACTCAAGGAGGATGGCGTCGAGACCATCATGGTCAACTGCAACCCCGAGACCGTCTCGACCGACTACGATACCTCGGATCGTTTGTACTTCGAGCCGCTGACGCTCGAGGACTTGCTCGCGATCGTGGATCGCGAGCGCCCCGACGGCGTCATCGTCCAGTTCGGCGGCCAGACGCCGCTCAAGCTTGCGGTGCCGCTCGAGCGTGCGGGCGTTCCCATCATCGGGACCAGCCCCGACTCGATCGATCGTGCCGAAGATCGAGAGCGTTTCGACGAGGTCTTGAACAAGCTCGAGTTGTTGCGTCCCGACAACGGGATCGCCCGCACCGAGGCCGAGGCCGTCGCCATCGCCGCGCGCATCGGGTACCCGATCCTCGTGCGGCCGTCCTACGTCCTCGGTGGGCGCGCGATGGAGATCATCTACGAAGCGAGCGAGCTCGAGCGCTACGTCCGGCTCGCCTTCGTCGCCTCGCCGGATCGCCCGCTGCTGATCGACCGCTTTCTCGAAGACGCCATCGAGGTGGATGTTGATGCGGTGAGTGACGGCCGCGACGTCGTCATCGGTGGCATCATGGAGCACATCGAGCGCGCGGGCGTCCATTCTGGTGACAGCGCCTGTTCGTTGCCGCCGACCTCGATTCCCGCCGATGTCCAGGACGAGATTCGTCGTCAGACCATTGCGATGGCGCGCGAACTCGGCGTGCGGGGCCTGATGAACATGCAGTACGCGGTCCAGGGGCGACAGGTCTACATCCTCGAGGTGAATCCCCGCGCGTCGCGCACCGTTCCGTTCGTCAGCAAGGCGATCGGCGTTCCTCTCGCCAAGATCGCGGCACGTGTCATGGCGGGAAAGACGCTGGCCGAGGTGGGATTCACCAAGGAGATCGTGCCTGCCCATGTGAGCGTGAAGGAAGCGGTGTTTCCTTTTCTGAAGTTTCCGGGTGTGGACACGATGCTCGGCCCCGAGATGAAGTCCACCGGTGAGGTCATGGGTATTGCCGATACGTTCGGCGCTGCGTTCGCCAAGGCGGAGCTCGCCGCGGGGACGTTGCTGCCCGACGCGGGTACGGTGTTCGTGAGCGTCAGACCGGCGGACCGCGAGGCGGTGGCGCCGACGGCCCGGCGCTTGCGCGACCTCGGGTTTCAGCTGCTGGCCACACGCGGGACCGCGGAGCACCTCCGGGCGGAGGGGATTCCGGCCGAGACCGTCAACAAGGTGTTCGAAGGCAGTCCGCACGCGGTCGACGCGCTCGAGGCAGGTGCGGTCGCACTCGTCATTCATACTCCCCGCGCCGAGCCGCAGGATCTTCGCGACTCATTTTCGATCCGCCGCACCGCTCTCGAGCGACGCATCCCGTACTTCACGACGATTGCCGGCGCCGTTGCCGCCGCGGAAGCGATCGCCGCGCAACGCGGTGGGGCACTCGGCGTGAAGCCCCTTCAGGCCTACCACCTCACGGGCGGTGCCTAGCCGCAACCATCCAGTCGACGATCTTCGGAACGCGCTGGAGCGGCCACTTGTCCACCTGGCGAGTGTTCCCCGCGCGCGGGCCCGAGGTGCGTTGCCTCTTGCCGCGCTCGAGATGAAGATCGCGCGCGCGCTCGATGCCGTGGATGAGACTGTCGGCGCGACGCTGACCGAGCTTCGCGAGGTGCTTGCTCGTCTCAGCGGTGATGAATCCGGGGGCGCTGCTGCCTACGCCGCCGACGTGCAGCGTGCGCGGATGCTTCTCGCCGAGCTGCCGTCTCCGGAGGGCACTCCCAGGACCACGATTGATCGAGAGGCGGCGGACGGGACGGTCGCGGTTGGTTTCCCCAGGCCTTCCGCCAAGACGCGACCGGCCAAGGCGCGACCGGCGCCATCCGTCCGCGCCCCGCGTGCACGCGCCACGATATCGAAACAGCGTCCGTCCCCAGCCGCCGTCGACACCCGGTATGTCCGCACCGCTGGTCCGCTCCGGCCTCATCTCGACGCGCTCACGGTCCCGATTCAGTACGTCAAAGGGGTCGGGCCGCGCCGTGCAGAACAGCTTGCCGAGTTTGGACTCGCGACGGTCGAGGACCTCCTGTTTCATTTCCCGTTTCGCTACGAGGATCGCCGTCACGTCGAGACCATCGATCAGCTACAGGCCGGAGTCGTCGGGAGTGTGCTCGCCGAGATCGCGGAGGTCCGAGAGCGATGGATGGGCCGCGGCCGCCGGAAAGCGCTGCAGGCGACCGCTCGCGATGAGACCGGAACCATCGAACTCGCGTGGTTCCACCAGCTGCACTTCTTCCGCATGCGGTTTCGCGCCGGCCAGCAGGTCCTCCTGCACGGGAAGGTCGACCAGGCCCGTTCCGGCGGATTGCGGATGACCCATCCCGAGATCGTGCTGCTCGAGGGCGATGACGATGCCGAGATCGGTCGGGTGGTACCGATCTACACCAAGCCGGCTGGCATCGCGGCGGGGGCGATGCGCCGACTGGTGCACAGTGCCGTCGAGCACTACGCCGGGCGGGTGCCGAGCGCGCTCCCGGCATCGGTGGTGGAGGAGCGGGGTCTGTGTGATCTGGCGACCGCGCTCCGCCGCGTCCATCAGCCCGAGCCAGAGGCGGACGTGGACATCCTGAACGCCGGGACGTCGGCCGGTCATTGCGCCATCGTGTATGACGAGCTGTTCTATCTCCAGCTTGGCATGACGCTCCGGCGGGCGAACGTGGCGCGCGAGTCGGGCATCGCGTTTCCGGTGCCCGCGGAGCGTGCGCGGGCGCTCGCCGCCGAGCTGCCCTTTGCCCTGACGGGTGCGCAGGAACGCGTCGTGCAGGAGATCGAGCGCGACATGTCGGTGCCGCACCCGATGCACCGACTACTCCAGGGCGACGTCGGGAGCGGCAAGACCGTGGTGGCGCTTCACGCGGCGGCAATCGCCGTCGACGCGGGCTACCAGGTCGCGATGATGGCACCGACCGAGCTGCTTGCCGAGCAGCATTGTCAGACGCTGCGCACGCTCGGCGCCCCGATCGGGCTGCGCGTCGCGCTCCTCACCGGCACCGTGCAGGGGGCGCTCCGGGGTCGGACATCCCGCGCGCTCGCGCGCGGCGACATCGACATCGCCGTGGGCACGCACGCGTTGATCCAGGAGGGCGTGGCGTTCCATCGACTCGGTCTGGGCATCATCGACGAGCAGCACCGGTTCGGCGTGCGCCAGCGCGCCGCGCTCAAACGGCACGATACCAATCCGGATATCCTGCTCATGACGGCCACGCCTATCCCGCGGACCCTGGCGCTCACATACTACGGGGATCTCGACGTCTCGGTGCTCGACGAGTTGCCACCGGGGCGGCAGTCGATTGGTACGCGCACTTTTCACGAGCGCCAGCGCTCCCGAGTGTTGGCTGCCGTCCGGCGTGAGCTCGACGCGGGTCGCCAGGCCTACATCGTGTGCCCGCTCGTCGACGAGTCCGAGAAGAGCGATCTCCGCGATGCGACGACCACCGCCCGCGAACTCGCCGAGGGGCCGCTTGCCGGTTACCGTGTGGCGCTGGCGCATGGGCAGATGCGTTCGGACGAGAAGGACGAGGTGATGCGCCGCTTTCGCGAGGGCGAGCATCAGGTGCTGGTGTGTACGACCATCGTCGAGGTCGGGATCGATGTGCCCAACGCCACGGTGATGGTCATCGAGCATGCCGAGCGCTTCGGCCTGGCGCAGCTGCATCAGCTGCGCGGCCGAGTCGGGCGCGGAGCGCACCGCTCGCACTGCTTCCTGGTCGCCGCGTACGCGCGGGGGGATCAAGCGCGCGAGCGCCTGCGCGTGATGGAGCAGACGACCGATGGGTTTCGCATCGCGGAGAAAGATCTGGAGCTTCGGGGCCCGGGGGAGTTTCTCGGCACGCGCCAGTCAGGCCTGCCGGATTTCCGAGCCGCGAATCTGATCCGGGATGGCGATCTTCTGCGAGCATCGCGCGCGGACGCCGAGGCCTGGCTCGCGGGCGATCCGATGCTGGCGTCAGCGGAGGCGGCGACCTTGCGCGAGGCGCTCGACGCGCGCTGGAAGGGGCGGCTCGAGCTGGCCCGTGTCGGCTGAACGCCCGTAAATTCCATGCCTTGCCTTCCGGAAGGCTCCTCGCTATCGTCAAACGCTATAGCGTGTAGGTGGGAGCCGCGGTTGATGAGGAACCAAAGGGGTGGGGTTATGAAGGTCCGCTCGCAGTTGTTGATGGTAGTGTGTGCCGTTGCGCTCGCATCCGTGGGAGTCGCTACGCCGGCCTCGGCGCAGCCAGGCGCGGCATTCATCGAGGGTCGCGGCGGGGTACTCATCCCCCTCGGGAACTTCGCGAATCGCGACCACGTGGGCGGCGCGTATAGCATCGCTGCGGGCTACGAGTTTCTGCCCTTCTTTGATTGGTTGATCGAATACACGCACGCATTCACCGACAACGACAATTTTCGCGCGCGCCGCAACGGGGTCAGCTTCGTCTCGGATGAGACACACCAGACGTTCATCACGAGTACGGGCCCGCGTATCAACTTCATGCCGTCGAGTTCGCGCGTGCGTCCGTTCATGTTGTTTCAGGTGGGCTGGTACCATTTCGCGCAGTCGAACGAGATCGAGGCATTCGGCGAGACGTTGCTCGACGACAACGATCGCGACGCCGTCGGGATTCAGGGCGGTCTCGGTATCGATGGTACCGTGCTCCAGATCTACGAGCGTCATGGCGACGAAATTCCGATGGTCGAGATGACCGTCGGCGTGCACGCGTCGTTCCACCGCGCCTTCCTCTCGAATAGCCCAGACCGGGACATGATTACGACCATGGCCTCGCTCGGCGTACGTTTCTGATCGTACCGTGACTCCGCCTACTCCGGGGTCGCGCCTCCCCGCGTGGGCGGCCAAGAAGCGCGGCATCCTGCGTGAGGCGCGCCCGCTCCGCCGGATGTTGCGTGAGTTCGGGTTGAATACCGTCTGTGAGTCCGCGCGGTGCCCGAACATCGGTGAGTGCTTTTCCCGTCCGACGGCCACCTTCATGATCGCGGGCACCGACTGCACGCGCGCGTGTGGTTTCTGCGCGGTCGATACCGGCCGTCCGATGCCGCTCGATTCGGACGAGCCGCGCCGGCTCGCGGCGGCGACCCGCGCGATGGGCCTCACGCATGTCGTCATTACCGCGGTTGCTCGCGACGACCTCGCCGACGGCGGGGCGGCGCATTTTGCGGCGACGATTCGGGCTGTCCGAGCCGAGGCGCCCAGTGCACGTATCGAGGTGCTCACGCCGGACTTCAAAGGAGACGTCGATGCGCTGCGTACCGTGCTCGAGGCGCGGCCGGACGTGTTCAATCACAACATAGAAACGGTGCGCCGCCTGAGTCGTGAGGTGCGTCCGCAGTCGGGGTACGAGCGCTCGCTCGGCGTGCTGGCCGAAGCCAAGCGTCTCGCGCCCGCCGTCCTGAGTAAATCGGGCCTCATGGTGGGACTCGGGGAGACCGAGGCCGAGATCGGGGATGCGATGCGCGATCTCCGCGCGGTCGAGTGTAATCTCCTCACGATCGGGCAGTACTTGCAGCCGACCAGGCATCATCTTCCGGTGGTGGAGTACGTCCCACCCACTGTTTTCAGTGCTTATAGTGCGCTAGGAAGATCGCTCGGCTTCCGGCACGTAGCGTCGGGCCCGTTCGTACGGAGCTCCTACCACGCAGAGGAGACGTTCACGGCAGCGTGAGATGGCCCTGGCCATGATGGAATTTCCACGAATCAAGCGGCTTCCACCCTATGTCTTCGACATCATCGGGGAGTTGAAGCAGACAGCACGCCGCGCGGGCGAGGACATCATCGACCTCGGGATGGGGAATCCCGACGGTGCGACGCCTCAACATATCGTCGACAAGTTGACGGAGGCCGCCGGCAAGCTCCCCAATCATCGCTATTCGGTGTCGCGCGGGATCTACAAGCTGCGTGTGGCAATCTGCGACTGGTACAAACGCCGATTCGACGTCGAACTTGATCCAGACTCCGAGGCCATCGCCACCATCGGCTCCAAAGAGGGCATCGGGCACCTCGCGCTCGCGATTCTCGGTCCGGGCGATACCGTGCTCTGTCCGACGCCGACCTATCCCATCCATCAGTACTCCGTCGTGATCGCCGGTGGTGACCTGCATTCCGTGCCGCTGCTTCCGGGCGAGGGCTTCCTCGATCGCCTGAAAGACGCCGTCAAGCGCGTGTGGCCGAAGCCGCGACTCCTGATCTTAAACTACCCGGCCAATCCGACGACCGAAGTCGTGACAATCGAGTTCTTCGAGCAAATCGTCGAGTTTGCGCGTGAGCACGAGCTGATGGTCATCCACGACCTCGCCTACGCCGATATCGTGTTCGATGGGTATCAGCCGCCGAGTTTCCTGCAGGTGAAGGGCGCGAAGGACCTCGGAGTGGAGTTCTTCTCACTGTCGAAGAGCTACAGTATGCCTGGGTGGCGGGTCGGCTTCGCGGTCGGCAATCCCGAAATGGTGCATGCGCTCGGGCGCGTGAAGAGCTACCTCGACTACGGCATGTTCCAGCCGATTCAGATTGCCGCGATCCAGGCGTTGAATGGGCCGCAAGACTGCGTCGCCGAGCATGCCGAGCGCTATCGCGTGCGACGAGACGTGCTGTGCGAGGGGCTCACGCGGATCGGGTGGGACACGCCGAAGCCGCAGGCGACGATGTTCGTGTGGGCGCGGATTCCGGAGCAGTATCGTGCGATGGGATCCATCGAGTTCTCGAAGTTCCTGCTGAAGGAGGGGAAGGTCGCGGTGTCACCCGGTATCGGGTTCGGCGATGGTGGGGACGAATACGTCCGCTTGGCACTGATCGAGAACGAGCATCGTACCCGTCAGGCCGTGCGCGGCATTCGCAAGGCCTTTGGCGGTGTCATCCTCCCCAACGAGCGGACAGCCGACGCCGGCTGAGCGTTGTCGACGAATTCAGAGCCATGGCAACCCCACGGGAGATTCGGGTCGGACTGATCGGGTTCGGTACTATCGGGACTGGTGTCGTCAAGATGCTCACGGCCCGCCGTGCGGCGATCGACGCCATTCTCGGCGCGCGCCTGCGTCTCGTACGCATCGCCGATCTGGATACGCGTACTGATCGCGGTGTCCGTCTCCCGAAGGGCGTGCTCGTCAACGATGTGCGTCGGATCCTGGACGATCCCAGCATCGACATCGTGATCGAGCTCATGGGCGGGTACGATCCTGCGCGAAAGTTCATGCTGGAGGCGATTCGCGCCGGCAAGAGCGTTGCCACCGCCAACAAAGCGCTCCTGGCGACTCATGGCGCCGAGATCTTCAAGGCGGCGGCACGGGCTCGTGTCGACGTCGGGTTCGAGGCGAGCACGGGCGGGGGAATCCCGATCGTACGCGTCCTGCGAGACGCCGTCTCGGCCGATCGCAACCGCGGCGTGTACGGCATCGTCAACGGCACCTGCAATCACATCCTCTCGACGATGGCGGCGGATGGGACCGGCTTCGCGACCGCGCTGGCGCAAGCGCAGGCGGATGGCCTCGCGGAGGCCGACCCGACGTTCGACATTGACGGGATCGACTCGGCGCACAAGCTGGTGCTCCTCTCCGCGCTCGCGTTTGGAGCCGACGTGCGACTGAAGGAGATCCACACCGAGGGGATCCGGAGTGTCGAGCAGATTGATGTCGCCGGCGCGCGCGACCTTGGGTACGCCGTCAAGCTGTTGGCGATCGGCATCTGCGATGGCCGGCGCGTCACCGCGCGTGTTCATCCCGCGTTGGTTCCGGAGGCGCACGTGCTCGCGGGCGTCGGGGGCGCGTTCAACGCCATCTACGTCGACGGCGAGTCCCTCGGCTCGAGCATGTACTACGGCCTTGGCGCCGGCATGATGCCCACCGCGACCGCCGTCGTTGGTGATGTGATCGAGCTAGCAAGGAATCGCCTTACCGGGACCGCGTCCGTTGTGCCGCCGTTCGGCGTGCCGACCCTGCGTCGCCTTCCGGTCGTGCCGATGGGCGATCTTCGTACGGCCTACTATCTCCGCATCATGGTGCGGGACCGGCCCGGGGTATTGGCCGAGATCGCAGGCTTGCTCGGACACGAGCGCATCAGCATTGCGACCGTCATTCAGCAGGGGCAGGGCGGCGGGGCGGTGCCCATCGTCATTCGTACGCACGAGGCCCGCGAGCGGGATCTTCAGGCGGCGCTGAAGCGCATCCGCCGTATGCGCGCCGTCCAAGGTGCTCCGGTGTGTCTACGCATCGAGGAGAATCTCGCATGAATGTGAGGCCCTGGAGCGTTGGGCTTGTGGGGAGCCGCCGGAGCGTCCGGCAGAAGGGCTGCTGATGGATCGGAATCTCGCACTCGAGGTCGCACGTGTCACCGAGGCCGCCGCGTTGGCTTCGGCGCGCTTCATGGGTCGCGGTGACCAGATCGAGGCCGATCGCGCCGCGATCGAGGCGATGCACGGCGCGTTCGACGGGATACCCATGCAGGGGACCATCGTCACCGGCGAGGGAAATCAGGACCAGACCGATAAGCTCTACGGCGGCGAGCGCGTTGGCAGTGCCGGCCCTACGACCGAGATCGCGCTCGACGCGCTCGAAGGCTCGGCGATCTGTGCCACCGGAGGGCCCGGTGCACTCTCGATCATCGCCGTTGCCGAGGAGGGCGTCTTCTTTCGCTGCCCGGACACCTACATCGAGAAGCTGGTGGTTGGTCCCGAGGGGCGCGGCGTGATCGACCTCGACAATTCCCCAAGTGAGAATCTGAAGGCGCTGGCTGAGGCCAAGGGCGTGTACGTCGAGGACCTGACGGTTGCCGTGCTCGAGCGCCCGCGTCACACCAAGTTGATTCGCGAGATCCGCGGCGCCGGAGCGCGCATTAAGCTGCTGACCGCAGGTGACTTGTCCGGTGCGCTCGCGACGATTCGTCCCGAGTCCGGTGTCGACATGCTTGCCGGGATCGGCGGTGGTTTGCAGGGCGTGCTCGCCGCCGCCGCGCTCCGCTGTGCGGGCGGTGACATGCAGGCACGCCTCACCCCGCTCACCAACGACGAGCGCGAGCAGTGTCACGAACTCGGCATCACCGATTTGCGGCACAAGTACACGATGGACGAGCTCATTCGTGGGGACGTCATGTTCGCTGCGACTGGTGTCACCACGGGAGACTTTCTCGAGGGGGTCCGTTTCTTCAGCGGAGGGGCGTTTACCAACACGGTCGTGATGCGGTCGCAGTCGGGGACGATTCGCTACTTGCACAACCGCCATCAGTTCGACTTCAAGCCCGAGTATTAGTTTCTGTTTGCCCCCGTGCGCGCGGCGCTACGCGCCGTGCTCCGATGGGCGTCGCCCCCGCAAAGCGCGGTTTGCGGGGGCTCCCGCTTTTGGGGCAAGGGCGGTGTCGTCGTTTGGCGGTCGGGGGCGTGTTCCGATGGGCGTTGTATCCGCGAAGCGCGGTTCGCTGGTGCTCCCGCTTCTAAGGCAGGGGCGGTGTTGTGGTTTGGCGGTCGGGGCGGGCTCCGGCGGTCGGCGGCGTGTCGCCGGGGCGTTGCGTTCGCCTATGAGGGGGCTGTGTTGGGTGGCGAATGAGAGGGGGTTTCGCTTGGCACACTTGGGGCGATACTCTATACCCGGAGACGCCGCTATGCCCTGGAGAATTTGCCACGCGACGGCGTTCGAGCCCGAAGCGCACCTCGTGAAGGGGTTCCTTGAGCATCAAGGGATTCCTTGCCTCTTGGAAAACCGCCGACCCGAGGCCGACCCGCTGCGGAGCAGCGTTGGTAACATTCGGATTCTGGTTCCCGAGGAGTGGGTGCCGGTCGCGTCGAAGCTGATTTCGCATCGGACCCATCGTCGCCGTCGCCCTAAGGGCGAGCTCATCGCGGTCGACTTCAAGCGCCGGCGCCGCGTTCCTGCACGGCGCGCGCATGGCGGCCCCCAGGCATGAGTCGTCGAGTGAAGGCCCGCGACGAAGCCCCACCGGCAACGCCCGCATCTTCCGAGAGCGCCCGGAGGTTCTCCACGATCTCCGACATGGAGATCGAGCCTCGTTACGATGCCGAGGACGTGCGTGGTGAGATCGGGAACCCCGGGGAGTTTCCCTACACCCGCGGTCCGTACTCCACGATGTATCGCGGGCGACCGTGGACCATGCGCCAGTTCGCTGGCTTCGGCACGGTGCATGACACGAACGAGCGCTTCAAGTTTCTGCTGAGTCAGGGCCAGATGGGCCTGTCCACGGCCTTCGATATGCCGACCCTCATGGGGTACGACGCCGACCATCCGCGTGCGCTCGGCGAGGTGGGGCGCGAAGGGACCGCGGTGTCCACGCTTGACGACATGGTCGAGCTCTTCGACGGCATTGAACTCGATCAGGTGACGACGTCGATGACGGTCAACTGTTCGGCGAGCGTGATTCTGGCGATGTACTTCGTCGTCGCGGAGCGGCAGGGCCTGCCGATGACCGTGCTCGGCGGCACCATTCAGAACGACATGTTGAAGGAGTTCATCGCGCAGAAGGAATGGATCTCGCCGCCCGAGCCGTCGGTGCGGGTGATCGTCGACATGATCGAGTTTTGCACGAAAGAGGCCCCGCGCTTCCATCCCGTGTCGATCTCCGGCTACCACATTCGCGAGGCCGGATCGACGGCGGTGCAGGAGGTGGCGTTCACGCTCGCCGACGGACTCGGCTATGTCGAGGCGGCGGTTGCCCGCGGGCTCAACGTCGATGATTTTGCCCCGCGCCTCTCGTTCTTCTTCAACCTGCACAACGACTTCCTCGAGGAGATCGCGAAGCTTCGTGCGGCGCGACGCTTGTGGGCGCGCCTGATGCGCGACCGCTTTGGTGCCAAAGACCCACGCTCGATGCGGCTTCGGACCCATGCCCAGACGGCGGGGTGCTCACTGACGGCGCAGCAACCCATGAACAACGTCGCCCGGGTGACCATCCAGGCGCTCGCCGGCGTACTCGGCGGTGTGCAGTCGCTGCACACCAACTCGATGGACGAAACGCTGGCATTGCCGAGTGAGCAGGCGGTGATGGTGGCGCTCCGGACGCAGCAGATCATCGCCGAGGAGAGCGGGGTGATCAACACCGTCGACCCGCTCGGCGGCAGCTATGCCATCGAGGCGCTCACGACCCGAATCGAAGAGGAGGCGGAGGACTACATCCGCCGTATCGACGAGATGGGCGGCATCGTGCGGGCCATCGAGGTCGGGTTTCCCCAAAAGGAGATCGCCGAGGCCGCGTATCGGTTTCAGCGTCAGCTCGACGGTGGCGAGAAGGTGATGGTCGGCGTCAACGCGTACAAGGCCGAGGGCGAGTCGCCGATGGAGATTCTGCGCATCGATCCCACGGTCGAGGAGCGCCAGGCGGCGCGGGTGCGGGCCTTCAAGGAAGCCCGTGATCAAGCGGCGGCCAAGGCTCGACTCGAGGACGTGCGTACCGCGTGCAAGAACGGCGGGAATCTCATGCCGGTTCTGATGGACGCCGTGCGCGCTGGCGTGACCCTCGGCGAGGTCTGCGACGTGTATCGCGAAGAGTTTGGCGTGTACCACGACCCGGCGTGGTTGTGAGTCGTCGACGTGGCTGAGCGCAAGATTCGTATCCTGGTCGCCAAGCCCGGGCTCGACGGCCATGATCGCGGCGCGAAGATCATCGCCCGTGCTCTCCGCGACGGTGGCTTCGAGGTCATCTATACCGGCCTGCATCAGACCCCGGAGATGATCGCGGAAGCCGCGATCCAAGAGGACGTCGACGCGATTGGCTTGTCGATTCTCTCCGGCGCGCACAACACGCTCTTTCCCGCCGTCATGAAGGAACTGAAAGCGCGCGGTGGCGGCGACATCGTTATGTTCGGCGGCGGCATCATCCCCGAGGAAGATATCGCCGAGTTGCAGGGCCAAGGTGTGCGCGGACTGTTCACGCCCGGAGCCTCGACCGACGAGATCGTCGCCTGGGTGCGCGCCAACGTGACCCCGCGCGACTGACGGTCGCTTCCGCTCGCCTGAGGTGCTCGCCTCCAGGGGTGCCGTCGGTAACCCGTCCGCGTGCCGGGAGTATTACGGTGTAGATGTCGGAAAGTGTGCCCGAAGCCGGCGGCATCTCGAGGTGGCTCGGGTCCGGCCTGCTGTCGCGAGTCCAGGCCTTCTCTCAGGTCGAGCGTGGGCTCTTCGTGTCGGTCATCTTCATCGCGGCTTCTGTGCTCTTCCTGACCGTCGAACTCGCCCTGTGGGCGACCGAGGCCCCTTACCTCGACCGCGAGTTCCTTCCGATCGCGGTTGGCGTGCAGGTAGTGGCTATTGTGGTGTGGATGCTCATGGCAGCGATCGGCGCTGTCGTTCGCCGGCATCGCTCGACGCATCCGCTTTATGTGAACGTGACGCTCGGGCTGTCCGTAGCCGAGATCGTCTACGGAACCCACTTCTTCGGGTGGTACACCAGCCTGTTCTCTGGGGTGACGTACATGGGGGCGTCGACGATCGCGTTCGTCCTGTTCGAGCGCCGTCCGGTGTTGATCGCACTCGGCGCGGGGCTACTCGTCTGGGTCGCCGCTACTGCGGTGCAGCTTGCCGGCGTGTTGTCGTACGCGCCGCTTCTTGCGCGCGCTCCCTTCGGGGATGGACGGTTGGAGCCGACGTGGGTGTTCGGTCTCGGAGGCGCCAGTTTCGGGTTGATGGTGGTATTTCTGGTCGTTGTCGACGACATCGTCCAGCGCCTGCGCGATCGTGAGCAGCGGTTGGCGCGTGCGATGTCGGTCATCCGTCGGTACGTTCCCGCTCAGGTCGCCGGGGCGATCATTGCGGGGCATGACGCCGCGGTCGACCGCCACGATCGCCGGC
>JAJCZP010000071.1 GCA_029262315.1 Deltaproteobacteria bacterium
CTGCAGGATGAGGGCGAGATTCAGATCTCGGTCGAGGGTCACACCGATTCCGTGGGCACCGAAGCCTACAATCAAGGCCTCTCGGAGCGTCGCGCCCATGCGGTCGCCGACCATCTTGCCGGCGGCGGCATCGATCGAACCCGCATGACCGCACGCGGTTTCGGCGAGTCGAACCCGGTTGCCAGCAACATGAACCGCGACGGTCGCGCCCAGAACCGCCGCGTCGAGCTGAAGATCGTAGACTAGTTTCACGTCGTGGCACGCGGGGGCTCGAACGCCCCCGCGTGCCCGCGATCTTCGCACCCCGAACCGGCGACGCTTGACGCATCGTGCGAGCGGATGCCAAGTTCCGCCCCCACATGGCACGGCGCTGGCGATTCAAGGGCGACGGTCCGATCGAGGTCATGCGCGACACCCACGGGGTGCCGCACGTGCGCGTAACGACCGAGGCCGATCTCTATCGAGGTCTCGGCAATTGCCACGCCGTCGACCGCGCCCTGCCCATGCTGCTGCTGCGTATCCTCGGCACCGGCCGCGGCTCGGAGATCCTCGAGGCGAGCGACGACATGCTCGCGTCCGATCGTTTCTTTCGCCGCTGCAACCTCGCGGCCGACGTCGAGCAGGAGGTCGCCAAACTGGGGCCGGATGAACGCGTCCGGGCCGAGGCCTACTGCGAAGGCGTCAATCGCGCGCTCGCGGAGCGCTCCCCGTGGGAACTGCGCCTGCTCGGATACATCCCCCGCCCCTGGACGCTCCACGACGTGGTGCTGATGTCGCGCCTGGCCGGCTTCATTGGCCTCGCTCAGTCGCAGGGCGACAGCGAGCGCCTGTTTCTCGAGATGCTGCACGCTGACGTCCCGCGAACGCACCTCGCGGAGCTCTTCCCCGGACTGTTCGCAGACGCCGACCTCGACCTGTTGAAGCGCGTCACGCTCGGCGCCCGGCTCATACCCGAGAGTGTCCGCTGGAGCACGACACTGACGCGCATGGTCGCCTCCAACAACTGGGCGGTTGCGCCCAAGAAGACCCGCGACGGCACCGCCATCGGCGCCTACGATCCGCACCTCGAAACCAATCGCCTGCCGCCGATCTGGTACGAGATCGTCTTCGACCTTCCCGATCGCTGGTGCGTTGCCGCGACCATGCCCGGCATCCCCGGCCTCCTCTTCGGCCGCACCAACGATCTCTCATGGGGCGCGACCTACACCTTCATGGACGCGATCGACTCATGGGTGGAGGACTGTCGCGACGGCCAGTATCGCCGTACCCACGACGGGACCGATCATTGGGAGCACTTCCAGACACGGACGGAGGTCATCACGCGCAAGCGGAAGCCCGAGACCACCGTCACCTTCTACGAGAACGAGCACGGCGTGCTGGAGGGTGACCCGCACGTGCCCGGCCACTATCTCACTACGTGCTGGGCAAGTGGCGCAGGCACCGGCGCCGCGTCCCTGCGCTCGTTGTTCGGCATACTGCACGCGCCGAACGTCACCGCCGGCATGGAACTCCTCGGGGGAGTCGAGACCGCGTGGAACTGGGTGCTCGCCGATCGCCAGGGGAACATCGGCTACCAGATGTCGGGCCGCATGCCGATCCGACGCGACGGCTGGCGTGGCTTCGTTCCGCAACCGGGATGGGACGTCGCCAACGATTGGCGCGGCTTCGTCGCAGCGCGGGATCTCCCGCGAGAGTACAACCCGGAGCGCGGCTTCGTCGCCACCGCGAACGAAGATCTGAATCACCTCGGCAGCGTGGATCCGATCAACATGCCGATGGGCCCCTACCGCGCCGACCGCATCGCCGCACTACTCGCCGCGCGTGACGATTGGACCGTCGACGACTGTCGCGTCATGCAACTCGACGTCCACTCGCGCCACGCCGACGATTTTCTCGCCGTGCTCCTCCCGCTCCTTCCCGACACGCCGGAAGCCACGGCCCTCCGAACCTGGGACCGCGGTTACGATCTGGAGTCGCGCGCCGCCACCCTCTTCGAACGCTTCTACCGCGCGCTCCTGATCGACGTGTTCGGCGCCACCTGCGGACCCGACGTCATGGAGTTCATGATCAACGAAACCGGAATCCTCACCGACTTCTACTACAACTTCGACCGTATCCTGCTCAGCGCCGAGAGCGTCTGGTACGGCCCCGAAGGACGCGACGCCACCTGGACACGCATCGCAGCCCAGGCACTCCCAGGCCCCGTCCGCCCATGGGGTGACGAACGCCAACTCGTCATGAAACATCTGCTGCTCGGCGGCCGCCTCCCCCGCTGGCTCGGCTTCGATCACGGCCCCATCCCGCTGCGCGGCAACCGTGCCACGATCCACCAGGGACAAATCTACCGTTCCGGCGGCCGCCAAACGAGCTTCGCCCCATCGCTCCGCATAGTCACCGACCTCGGCACCGACGAAGTCCACACCGCCATGGCCGGAGGCCCCTCCGACCGCCGCTTCTCCCGCTGGTACCGCACCGGCATCCCCGACTGGATAGCCGGCCGCCTAAAACCCCAACGCCCCAGCCCAAAATAAAACAAGCCGTCCCCGCCCCGACGGTCGCACCCCCCCGACCGCCAGTCCGCTCCTAGAGGAAAGCCCGGTTCCCGAACCGATCAAGCGAAACAACTTCGCCGACCGGCCGTCGCGTCGTCGGACCGTACTTGCCGATTGGCCATCCCATCGGAATCACCGCGCACGGCGTCACGTTCCACGGCAAGCCGAGCGTCCACCGGGCGAGCAACTTACTCCAGAGTGGAAGCGTAATCAGGGCCGCGCCCAAGCCAGTGGCACGTGCCGCCAGCAAAAGATTTTGCACCGACGGGTATATCGAGCCGTACATGCTGCTCGCGGCAATCGACGGCCACGGCGGGATGAACTGCCGGAGACAGGCGACGACGACCACTGGGATCTCCTCGAAATGATCCGCCTGCCACTGCACCGCGTCGAGGATGCGGAGCATCGGCGCGTTCCCTTGGCGCCCCATCATCCAACGACCGAGCGGACCGTAGATGTTGAACGCGGAGCGGTTCAACTGGCCGAGCCGCGCCTTCACGGCCCGGTCTTTGACGACGATGAACTCCCAGTTCTGCGCGTTCGATCCAGTGGGCGCGCGCAGTGCTAGCTCGATGCATTTCAGGATGAGTGCGTCGTCGACGGGATCGGGCTTCAGCCGGCGGATCGCGCGCTGCGTCCGCATCGCCTGATCGAGGGGCATCGCGAACGGTGACGGAGTAAAGGTCTGGGGGGCGGATTCGGCCATGATCATGTCCTCTTCAGGCGAGGCGCCACCTCGCGCATGAAACGCTCGGGCTGCGATTCGCCGCTGCCGACGTCGGCCAGATCCTGAAACCACAGGATGATGAGCTCGGCGCCGTGGTCGATGTAGAACTGCAACTCCTCGGTCACCTGATCGGCCGTGCCGATGCAGCAACCCTTGAAGAATTTGTTGACGCGCTCGGGCTCGGAACCCGGCCAGTAGCGCGTGATGTAGGCCAGGCGCTCGTCATCGTTGGCGAAGATCGCACAGGTCCGTTCGGACGACACGCGCATCGTCGCCGGGTCACGTCCCACGTCCTTGCAGTGCTGATGCAGGATGCGCAGCTTGTCCTCGAACACGTCGGGGCCGCGATTGTGGTTCCACCCATCGGCGTACTGCGCGACCATCTTGAGCGCGACCTTCTCGCCCTGCGCGCCGATCCAGATCGGTGGGTGCGGCGACTGCAGCGGCTTCGGCTCGTTGATCGCGTTCGTGACCGACCAATGCGTCCCCTCGACACTCGCCTTCTCCTCAGTGAACATCGCCTTCAGAATTCGCGCCGTGTCGGCCATTCGATCGAGGCGGCCGCGGATCTTCGGAAACTCGTAGCCGTACGCGGCGAACTCCTCATCCTTCCACCCGGCCCCGAGGCCGACATCGACGCGACCGCCACTGATCACATCGACGCAGCTCGCGATCTTCGCGAGGTAGGCCGGATTGCGGTAGAGCGAACAGGTGACGAGCTGTCCAAGTCGAATCGTCGACGTGGCCTCGGCGAGCGCCGCCATCGTCGTCCAGCATTCGAACGTCGGCTCGATCTCGGGGCGCGGCACGGTGTGGAAGTGATCGTAGAGCCAGAGCGAGTCGTAGCCGATCGCCTCGAGCCGCTGCGCGACGCGCTTGGTGGTCGCCCACTGCTCGGCGCCGCCCTTGATGTGGCGCATTTCGAGCCGCCATCCTTGTGGTGCGAACGTGCCGATCTGAACCATGGGACCCCTCCGCTCCGAGAACCTGCGCGAGCGGCGGCCCTGGGTCAAGACACGCGCCCGTTGACCAGGGCCACACTCGGGTATAGTCGCGCGCCGATGGGTGGTGAGCGGATCAGGAGCGCCGGGGGACGGACGAGTCGGCCAGCCAGGCCTTGCGGCGTGCGAGCGGCACCGAGCCAGACGACCTGCGGCCGCCCGTATCCGAGCATCCGGACGTTGGTCCGGGGGCCCTGCATGTTGGTCGCCCTGATGCTCGCCGCCCTCGTCGGCGGCTGCAACACATTCACCGTCGAGCTCTCGGTGCCAGAAACGCTTCTGCCGACGCACGAGCTTCGCGTTGGCGCGGCGCGCGAGGAGATCACGCCGGTGCCCGGGCTCCCGATGGGGGGGTACGGCTTCATCGGCCAGACCGCGCGCGGCTTCTGGACGCGTCTGTACGCGAACGCGCTGGTCATCGAAGACCCGGACGGGACACCGCTCGTGCTGGTCTCGTGCGATCTCTGGGCCCTGCCCGGCGGATTGGCCGACGAAGTGGCGGCCCGGGTACGCGCCGACTCGCGCGGCCTTGGCATCGGGCGCGAGCATCTGGTGATCGCGGCCACGCACACCCATCAAAGCCCGGGTGCGTACGCGAGCGCGCTCGCCTACAACGCGGTGGCCGGACCGGAGTCTGGTTTCGATCCCGCCCTCTTCGACTTCCTGGCGACGCGCATCAGTCGCGCCATCCTCCGCGCCGCCAACACACGCGCGCCCGCGACGATGAGTTGGCGTGACGGGCACCTCGCCCGCCTGGTCCGCAATCGTTCGATGGGCGCCTTCAGCCGCAATCCCGCGAACGAGACCTCGGACTTCGTCGGCCCGGGGAATGCGGTGCCGTACTGCGATCTCCGTACACCGGTCGCCGACCGCAACGCCTGCCGCGCTGTCGACGCCACCGCGACAGTGATCCGCTTCGAGCGCGACGACACCATCATCGGGGCCGCGGTGTTCGTCGCGCTGCACCCGACCGCGGCGGGTCCCGGCGTCGCCGTCTACTCGAGCGACGTGTTCGGTATCGCCGGCATCCACGCGGCGCGCCAGCTACAGGCACTCGAGGGCGGCGCTCCTCCCGTGCTCGCGTTCTTCAATGGCGCCGAGGGCGATGTCAGTGCCGATTGGCGCCAGCAAGATGGTCCGCACGCGGTGGCACTCGGCCGCCAACTCGGTGCCGCGGTGACGGAACTCGCGGCGGGCGGCACACGCGAAGAGCACGTCGCCATCGACTACGCCTTCGAGCGCTTCGACCTCGCGGGAGCGTGTCGCACCGACGAGGACGGCACCGAACGCTGCGCGGCGTCACGTCCATCCGTTGGCCGGGCCACCCTCGCCGGAGCGAGCGACGGGCGGACCCATGCCTGGCCCTCGATCTTTCGCGCCGGTGTCACCCGCAAAGCACTTGGGCCGCAGGGCGTGAAAGTTCCGGCGATGGATCCAGGGTTTGGATGGTTCCGTCTGCCGCTCTCGTCGTTGATCCTCCTGCCCATCCGCGGCCCGAGCAATGCCGCGCTCGGCGTCTACCGGCTCGGACCACTCGCGATCGCTACCCTCCCGGGCGAGTTCACGACCATGATGGGCCGGCGCATCGCGGTCGACGTCGCCCAGGCGCTGCCGTCGACAAAGCGCGTGCTCCTGGCCGGATTGGCGAACGCCTACCTGTCCTACTTCACCACGCCAGAGGAGTACGCGGGCCAGTTCTACGAGGGCGCTTCGACCCTCTATGGCCCCGAGTCGGGACCGGTGATCGGGGCCGGGATCACCCGACTGGCCTCGATGGTCGAGCGTGGCAAACGCACGCGGCAGCCGCGCGTCGAAACCATCGCCTACTCACCGGGTCCGGAACGCCAGTTCGGGCTCGAGGATGTCGAAGCGCCCCACGTCTCCGACGAAGGACTCGGACACCTGCTGCACGAGCCGCCCTACAAGCAGGGGCAGCCGTACCCGAGCACCTGCTGGACCGGGGCCGCTCCACGCTTTCCCGAGGTTCGGCTCCCAACGGTCGCGATCGAGATCGCGAGCGACGACGACACGTGGAGCCCGCTCGCCGGCGCCGACAACTTCGGCACCGACATCATCACCGTCGCCAGCCCACGCGACGATGGCAACGCCGATTGGCGCGCCATCTGGATGCCGAACCCCTCCGTTCCGCTGAACGCCCGCGTGCGCTTCGTCGTGCAGCACGGCGAGCCCGCCAAGGGGGCAGGGGACATCGCGCAGGCGAAGGACGCCCAGCCGGCACCGATACGGAGCGAGCCGTTCACGCTCGACGGCCCCGACTTCGCGTCCTCGTGTCCCGCTCGCTGACGGCACCCGCGGTACTAACCCGCGGGGCGAGCGAAGTGGCCGGCAAACACCGCGCACGCGACGTCGCTTGACGCGCACAAGCACACGCGCCACCGTGCGCACGCATGCGCGTCGACATTAGCTGCAAGAAGTGCGGCACCCGAAGCCGCCAGGATCTCGGCGACCCCGGCGAGACGTCCGTCGAAGAGTACCTACACCTGCTCACCGAGCGGCTGACTCACAAACCGAGCTTCGAATGCTTCGGCGGCCACCTCGAGCTGGCGCCCCCGCTCCCGAACTTCTGGGTCATCCACTGGGACACGCTCGGCGACTGAGCGGCGCGGGCGCAGCCCTCGCTCCGAGACGGACCCTAGAACTTCGGGTTCCCTAGCCCGCCATCGTCAGGCCACCGGACACGCTGACGACCTGGCCGGTGATGAAGCGCGCTTCCGCCGACGCGAGAAAGGCGACCGCGCCGGCAACGTCCTCGGGCTGGCCGAGGCGGCCGAACGGAATGGCCCGCTTCAGCCCGGCGACGACCTTGGCGCCGTACTCGCTCTCGCCGACCGACGCCAGGAGCGTGGTGTCGGTCGGGCCGGGGCAGACGACGTTCACGGTGACGAGATCGCGGGCGAGCTCGCGCGCCAGCGACTTCGAGAAGCCGATGATCGCCGCTTTGCATCCCGCGTAGACCGCCTCGCCCGAGCTACCGACGCGGCCGGCATCGGAGCTGACGTTGATGATCCGTCCTCGGTCGCCAGCGGCACGCAGGTCTTCGAGCGCGGCATGGGTACACAGCAGCATGCCGCGATAGTTGATGGCGATCAGCTTGTCCCAGGTGGCGGCATCACTGTCCTTGAAGAACCCGAACACGTCCCACCCGGCATTGTTGACGAGAAGATTCGGCGGACCGAGCTGCTCCCGCAACGACGCGAAGGCAGCGCGCACCTCGTCCTCACTCGTGATGTCGGCTGGAGAAGCCACCGCGTGACCACCGGCTTCGCGAACGGCATCACACGTCGCGGCACTGCCGTCGGCATCGCGGTCGAGCACCCCGACGGCCCATCCGTCGGCGGCCAGGCGAAGCGCCAACGCTCTGCCAATACCGCCCGCGCCGCCGGTGACGACCGCGACCATCGATGCTTGCTCGCTCATGAGATGTCTCTCTCCCGAGGAACGCTACCAGGCGTACGCTTCGGGCGCAGCACCGCCTGGGCCGGGCCAGATCTCGTCCAGGCGCGCCAGCGCGGCGGTGTCGAGCGCGACCTCGAACGCCTTTGGGCCGGCCTGCAGCTGTTCCATCGTACGCGGACCCAGAATCGGCGACGTGATCCCCGGCCGCTGCAGCAACCACGCCAGCGCTACGTCGGCGGGCGCATGGCCCAGTTCCGCGCAGAAGCTCTCCCAACGCTCGA
The DNA here is from genome assembly GCA_029262315.1 of Deltaproteobacteria bacterium. Classification (GTDB taxonomy): domain Bacteria; phylum Desulfobacterota; class Binatia; order UTPRO1; family UTPRO1; genus JAJCZP01. The sequence continues at coordinate 7,979 of JAJCZP010000071.1, forward strand.
GCTGCGGGCGGCGCTCGTCGACCAAACGGCGGATGCGGGCCGACGCCACACGCCGGCCTTCGTTCAGCTTCTGCAACACCCCGCCGAGTAGTCCACCACTCAGCGGACTCCATGGCAGGATGCCGACGCCGAGCTCCTGACACGCCGGGACAACTTCGAGTTCGATCGTCCGCGAGTAGAGATTGTAGAAGCTCTGCTCCGAGACGATGCCGAGAAGGTGGCGCGCCTCGGCGACCGCGTTCGCGCGCGTGATGTGCCAAGCGGCGAAGTTGCTGCTGCCGACGTACAACACCTTGCCCTCCCGGACGAGCTGCTCCATGGCCTGCCAGATCTCGTCCCACGGCGTCGTCCGATCGATGTGGTGCATCTGGTAGAGATCGATGTGATCGGTCTGGAGCCGCCTCAGACTCTCCTCACACGCCCGCCGGATCTGATAGGCGGACAGACGCGAGTCGTTCGGCCCGTCGCCCATGGATCCGTACACCTTGGTGGCCAGCACGACGCGCTGGCGCGCGCCCTCGCGCTCGGCAAGCCAGCGACCGATGATCTGCTCGGTAATGCCCTCGCCCCGCGTCTGGCCGTACACGTTGGCGGTGTCGAAGAAGTTGATGCCGAGGTCGAGCGCCGTATCCATCATCGCGAAGCTCTCGGCCTCGGTGGCGTACGGGCCGAAGTTCATGGTGCCGAGGCAGAGACGACTGACATGCAAGCCGGTGCGACCGAGTCCGACGTAGTCCATGGGCTCGGGATGTACGCCTGCCGCACCGGTACGGCAAGGCACCGACCGCTCGGTCCGCGCCGCCGGAGCGCACCGCCGGAGCGCACCTGCACCCCCCGGCCGGTTCGAGCATCGCGCGCCGCACCATATTCGCGCATAATGCTGGTTCGTGACCAGCGCGCCGATCCATGTGCCCGTTCCGAAGGTGCTGGCTGCAGGGTCCTTTCGCGCTCTCCGGCGCGAGCTCGCGCGGCACCCGACCGGTGCGCCCGTGATCCTCGACTGCCACGAATTCGAGAGCGCGGACGCCCTCGCCGTCGCGCGCCTGCTCCGAATCATCGCCGAAGGACGCGCGGCGGGACACGACGTACGCCTCGCCCATCTCGACGACGCGGCCCGGCGCGCCCTGGCCGACGTCGATCCCGCGATTCTCGAGCAGGACACCGTCCCCCGGCGCCACCCGCTCGAGGTCGTGGGCACACAGGCGATCGAGGCCGCCGCCACCGCGGGGCAGGTCCGACGCCTCGCCGGTGCGACGGTTGCCGGGCTGACGCGGCCCTTCGGCGCCGAGGGCATCAAATGGGATCGTGCCCTCCGGCAGATGGCTTTGATCGGGGTCGAAGCGGTGCCGATCGTCGTCTTCATCTCGCTGCTGGTCGGCGTTGTCCTGGCGTTGAACGGCGCCACGCAGCTCCGCCAGTTCGGCGCGTCAATCTTCATCGCGAATCTCGTCGCCATCTCGACGACACGCGAGATGGGCCCCCTCCTCACCGCCGTCATCGTCTCGGGACGCACCGGATCGGCGATCGCCGCCGAGATCGGCAGCATGGTCATCTCGGAAGAGGTCGACGCCATGCACACGATGGCGTTGAACCCCGTACGTTTCCTGGTCGTCCCGAAGGTGCTGGCGCTGATTCTAATGATGCCGCTCCTGACGGTCATGAGTAACCTCGCGGGCATCACGGGCGGCTACGCCGTCGGCGTGCTCGGGCTCGACCTCGGGAGCGACGCCTACCTGTCGCAGACGGTGCAGTCGTTGTTCATGTCGGACGTCACGACCGGGCTCGTGAAGAGCGTCGTCTTTGGCGTCATCATCGGCCTCGTGGGCGCGCACCGTGGCTTCGCCGTGCGTGGGGGTCCCGAGGCGGTCGGCCGCGCCGCCACGTCCGCCGTGGTGACGTCGATCATCGCCTGCATCGTCGCCAATGCGGGCTTCACGGCGCTGTTCTACTACACGGAATGAGTACCGGCGCCACACCACCTCGGCTCGTCGTCGAGGATCTCGTCGCCGGCTACGGCGACACTCCCGTCCTGAACGGGATTGGGCTCACCGTCGACGCGGGCGAGATCGTCGCGGTGCTCGGAGCCACCGGCTCGGGCAAGAGCACGCTCCTGCGCTGCATTGTCGCCCTGCTCCGTCCGGAGCAGGGGCGTGTCCTGATCGGCGGGCGCGACGTCCACGGCGGACGCGACGAGCGCGACGAGATCCTGCGCGGGGTCGGGCTGGCATTCCAGGACGCCGCCCTCCTGAACTCGATGACGACCGCCGAGAACGTCGCGCTGCCGATCATCGAACATTGGGGCGCCGACGAAGACACCGCGCTCATGCTCGCACGCATGCGCCTCGCACGGGTCGGGCTAGCGCGCGCTGGCGACAAAATGCCCTCCGAACTCTCCGGCGGCATGCGCAAGCGTGCCGGGATCGCGCGCGCCATCGCCCTCGACCCGGCCCTCCTGCTCCTCGATGAGCCGTCGGCCGGACTCGACCCGACGACGGCTCGTGCCATCGACGAGCTGATTCTCGATCTCCGGGCACGCACCGACATGGCCATCGTCGCCGTCACCCACGAGATCGCCAGTATCGACACCATCGCCGACCGTGCGGTCATGCTGGCCGAAGGCCGGATGATCGCGTCCGGCACACTGGCCGAGGTACACGGTAGCACCGACCCTCGGGTCCAGGCATTCTTTGAGCGGAGACTCGTGGACGACGGGGCCAGCAGCGGCCTGGTTGGCGAGCTGGAGTGGAAGACGTGAAGCGGCGGCAGAGCGATCTCATCCGGGTCGGAGCGTTCGTGCTCATTGCGAGCGCCGTTTTGGGCGGCGCGCTCCTGTGGATCGCGGGCTCGCGCCTCCTCCGCCCGGTCGATACGTACACCATCGTTTTCACGGACTCGGTGAGCGGCCTGAACGTCGGCTCCAACGTCGAGTACCAGGGTGTCGTCGTAGGACGGGTCCGCGACATCGGCCTGACCAAGCACATTCCACCCGAGGTGGCGGCGGTCATCGATCTCGAGCCCGACACTCCGGTCCGCACCGATACCGAGGCCGCGCTCGTCGGCTCGTTCGTCACCGGCCTGCAGTACATTCAACTCTATGGCGGCAGCAGCGCGGGAACAATGCTCGCGTCCGGCGGCATCATCCGCGGCAACACCACGTCGCTCGACGCGTTCCGCGATCAGGCCACCGAGATCGCCAGTCTTGCCGTCACGATCATGAGCCGGCTCGAGAAGAACGTCTTCACCGAGGAGAACAGCGAATCGCTGACCGCCGTGCTGGGAGATCTCCGCATCGTCGCCTCCGGACTGAGCAATACGATGGAAGCCTTTCAGGCCGAGAAGGCCGGACGCGATCTGGCCCTGCTCGTCGCCAAGCTGAGCGAGGTCACGGACAACGTGAATGCCGTGCTGGTAGATTTCTACGCGCGCCGTGACGACGTGTACGGCGGCTTCAAGACGACACTCGCCAACGTGGACGCGGTCGTCATCGACGCACGCGCGCTGGTCCAGGCGACTACCAGTCAGGTTGGCGGCACGGGCGGCTCGGTCGGGAGCCTGCTGCGTGAGCTCACCGCGGTCACCAACCGACTGCAAGAGACCCTCGACGTGATCCGCAGCGATCCGTCCGTCCTCCTGTGGGGCCGTACCGTCCCCGAACGCGAGTTCAATCGATGATGATGCACGCCCTTCGCATCGTCGCTGTCACTCTTGCCGTCGGGCTCATGGCGACAGCATGCAGCAGCGTCCGCGGCACGCCGGAGATCCGCTACTACGTCCTCGCGGTGTCCACCACCAATTCCGTCCCCCTGCCAGGACCGGTCCGGATCGACGCGTTCTCGATCGACGATCCGTACGCCACGCGCCAACTCGCCTACCGGACATCGCCCTATCGACTCGCGTACTACAACTACCATCGCTGGGCTGGGAGCCCGGAAGGCGTCGTCGCCGCGGCGGTCCGCGAATATCTGAAGCACGGTCGCAAGGACGTCGAGGGCGCGCCGTTCGAGGTCGGGGCGCGGGTTCGACGCCTCGAAGAGGTCGACGCCGATGCGGGCTGGAGCGGCGCGCTCACGATCGATTTCAAGGTACATCGATCTGGCGTGCTCGTCCTCGAACATGCGTACAGCGAGACCGAGCCTGCCGACGACCGCAATCCAGAAGACGTCGTCGCCGCACTCAGCCGTGCGTTGAGCGCCATTCTCCACGCGCTCGCTGCTGATCTCGCGGAGCTCGAGTCGGACGCCCCATAGCCCCGAACTTGCTCGGGGCGGCGATCGCTTCTTGTAACTCGACGATCGGAGTATAAGGATGCGTCCGCATGACGGATCCTACCGACGACAGCCCTCCACCTGAAGAGGATTTCGCCGCACTTTTGGCGGCGAGCGAAGCCGAGGCACCGGCCCAGCGGCGCCTTGCGGCCGGGGATGTCGTGCGTGGCCGCATCGTCGTCATCGATAAGGACAACGCCTTCGTCGCTCTCGGCGCGAAGTCCGAGGGCGTGATCGACCTCAGCGAGTTTCGCGACCCTGACACGGGCGAGCTGAAGATCGCCGTCGGCGATCAACTCGAGGCGACGGTCACCGACGATGGCAGCCGCTCCGGGTCCATCATCCTCAAGCGCACGCTGGGACGCGGCGCGCATCTCCCGGGCGAACTCGAGCAGGCCTATGAGCACGGTCTTCCCGTCGAAGGCTTGGTGTCGGGACAGAACAAGGGCGGATTCGATGTGCAGATCGCGGGGCAGCGCGCCTTCTGCCCGGCCTCGCAGATCGACATGCGCCGCGGCGAGCCGACGAGCTACGTTGGTCAGCGCCTCCAGTTTCAAATCACTAAGGTCGAGGGCGGCGGACGCAACATCGTCGTCTCGCGCCGGCAGCTCCTCGAAGCCGAAGCCGCCAAGCTCGCCGCTAGCACCTGGGAGCGATTGCGGGTCGGCGAAGTGACCCGCGGTACCGTGAGCCAGCTCCGTGACTTCGGCGCCTTCGTCGATCTCGGAGGCGTCGAAGGACTCATCCACATCAGCGAACTCGGCCACGGCCGCTCGCAGCACCCGTCCGACATCGTGCAGATCGGACAGGAGGTCGAAGCCCAGGTCGTGAAACTCGATCCGCCGGGCGAGGGGCAACGCGGCAAGATCGGGCTCTCGCTCCGCGCGCTGATCCCAGATCCCTGGACGACCGCGGCTGCGGAATACCCGGCCGGAACGACGGTCCGCGGCACGGTGCGGAAGATCGAATCCTTCGGGGCCTTCGTCGAAATCGCGCCGGGGATCGATGGGCTCGTCCACGTCTCCCGGATGGCAGTCGGTCAGCGTGTACAACACCCGAAGAACGTCGTCAGTGTCGGCGACGACATCGAGGTCACGGTCCTCTCGGTCGACACCGAAAAGCGCCGTATCGCCCTCTCCATGATCGAGGCCGCCCAGCGCGAGCAGGCCTCCGCCGACGCTGCCGAACGCCAGGAAACCCGATCCGCCATCGCGAAATCCAGCGACACGCGCGGTCTCGGCACCTTCGGCGACCTCCTCGCCGCCTCCCGCGACAAGCCGAAACGCTAACGACCTCGCGAGCCGTTCATGCTCGCGCGCTCGCCCGCGGACTTGTCACGCTTGCTGCAGTGCGCGCACGAGCCACTCGACGCGATCGTTTCCCCAGAAGCGTTGGTCTTCCCAGATGAAGAAGGGAAAGCCGAAGACGCCGTCGGCCTCGGCTTCGGCGTTGCTCTGCTCGATGGCCCGTTCGTGGTCGGCCTCGCCGAGTGCCATCAGAAAGGTCTCGCGATCGAGCCCCGCCTCGACGGCGACATCGGCCAGGGTGTTATCGTCCGCGATGTCGCGTCCCATGAGCCACCGCGCCCGGTACACACCGTCGTGATAGGCACGTTCGGCACCGAGCGCACGGGCGGCGAAAAAGCCGAGGCAGGCGCGCTTCGAGTCGGCGAATGGTCCGGGATTCAGCGCCAGGCCATAGGCATCGGCGAAGCGTGCGACGTCTTCGAAGAGGTATTTGAAACGTGGCGTGGTGAAATCCGGGGCACCGCCGCCCGTGCGCGGTGAGTAGACGGGCTTGTACTCCAGCGCCGCATCGACGGACGCAAGTTCCCGTGCGAGTCGCTGACTTGCGAGAAAGGCGTACGGGCTGTTGTAGGCGAAGTAGAATTTGATCTTTCGACCCATAGTGTCCTCCAACGGTAGTGTTCCCTGTGCGGCCTCGCGCTCGTCGACTGCAAGCGCGAAACCACGGAGATATCCGACGTACGGCTCGGGAAGTGCGTACTCGCGCGCGCCGGCGAGCAAGAGCCCCATGTATCGCGCCGACGGTCGACGGCCATCTCGGCTCCGCCCGGAGCAGTAGGTAAAGGCGGAGACGCGCGCGCCTTCGGCGGTAACGACCTCGATCGACACGCGCTCGTACGCGCCGCCCGGCACGCCCTCGGTGCGATCGAGACGATCGAATTCGCTAGCCGTGAGCTGATAGAGCACGCCCCAGACATGCGCCGTGGGATCCACGACGACGTTGGCAACGCCGCGCTCGCCGTCCCCGATGGCGAGATCGAAGGCGAGGCGATAGCCGCCGAGTCGTCCCGTCTGCACCGCCAGCGGTTGCATCTGGCGGAGTCCGAGGAAGGTCTTGCGGCACATGTTGCTGCCGTAGCCAAAGTACCAGAGCGGCTGAGCATCGTTCGGCATGCGCTGGCATGGTCCTTCCTCGGACGCCGAGTTCAGTCAAAGGCGCGCCGCGCGGTGTGCGATTGCCCGCAGCATCTCGCGACGAATCCATCCGCTCGCCGGCTTGATGAGACCCCAGTAGAGCGTAAACCTCCGGCGGGCCGCGTCGTCGACACATGCGACCCGCGTCTCGGTCACGAGCAGCGAGCGCCGCGGACCGAGCGGTTGCACGCGGAGCCCCATCACAGCCTTGCACGCACCGGGCACCGCATACGCCCGGAGGGCCGCCAGGTCGGGCACGACATCGAGGGCCGACGGTTCGTACACGCTCCAGAACCGCCCGGCGACTCCAAAGACGATCTCGCTTCCCGGACGCTCGGCCATCCTGCGGAATCCATCGCTCTCGAGCGCTTCCCGAAAGCTTTTCGTGCCGTCTCCTGGCGTGAACCCGCGCAGCCGGAAGAGGAGTCGCGTGACCCAGCTGCTATCCACGGTCGGCTTGTACTGTTCGATGGCCTGGACGACCCGCGCCGCTGGAGCGCCAATCGCTACCTCGTGTCGACTCTGGAAATCGTACACGGGCATCACGTCATCGAGCGCACTCGGGAGCTCGATGTCCGCGGAGTCCGCGGAAACACGAGTGGCGGAGTCCACGGAAGCGCGGGTGCCGGCGGACGTCAGGTCCGATCCCGTGGAGGTACTCACGCCGCACCTCCCCTGGCGGGCGCCGACCGCGCGATGCCCGCGGCGTGCCGGCGCTTGCGGCGCCAGCTCTGCAATGTCGCGAGCAACGCCCCTCCAAGAAGCGCCCCGATCACCCAGGCTCCTCCATGCGCAAACATCTCCGCGTGCACGAGACGGAGCGCGACGGTTGCGACGAGACCCCACAGGAACATCGGCACCGCGAAATCTCCAGCGGCGAGCCGCTGCCGGCCAGACAACAGCGCGGCAAACGGCACCAGCGAGGTCGAGGCGAGATAGGCCCGATACGGCTCGCCGCGACGGGCAAGGAGCTTCTGGTCTTGATGGCGCGCACCCACGATGGCCAGTACCGCGAAACCTCCCATGAAGATCGCCCCAACCAGCTTGGTCGCGAGCAGCAGGTGCGCCAGTGCGAGTAGGGCCGTCCCGACGAAGAACGAATGACGGGTGACCTTCTCAATGCCGCGCGGGCTTCTGATCGGCTGATCGAAGAGCGCCATCGGTGTGCGCGGATAGACCCCGAGTCCGGCGCCCGCGAGCACGACACCGCAGGTGATGACCGCCATGAGGAGCCACCGCGCCGGCTCGCTTGCCCCGAGCGCCAGCCCGGCAGGGCCCTCGAAACGGTGCGCAGCGTAGTACGCCACCAGGATCGCGAATGTCACCGACGCCACGACGGAGTAGAGGACGAAAAACCCGTGTGCGCCGAGCCGATCCACGAGCACGCCGCGCACCTGCCGCGTGGCCAGCCCAACGTGCGTCCCGAAGAACATCAACCAGAGAAACGTAACGACGAGTGGAGCCTCCATTGAGACACTCCCTTCCGCGTACCGTTCAACGCCGCTGCCGCCCCCGCGCCGCCCCGAGTGGTACGACATTCTGTAAGGTTTCCGCATCGACCGGCTTGCCTTGGGTGAAGGAGCCGATGACACCGTCGACCGCGATGAAATAGAGCTTGAGGACACCGACGCGCGTCGTGATGAACGCCGCCGCCTCGCTGCCAGGCGCGTCGCGTCGGCCGCCATCTTCGGTGGCGGCGCGCTCGGTCTCGGCGATCGTAGCGAGCACCTGCCGTACGGTCCACCGGAACCGGCGCTCCATGATCTCCGTCATCACGCGCCAGAAGTTGGTGGCCGCCGCGTAGTGGTCCTTCCTGGAACCGGGCACGCTCACGCGCCTGACCAGATGCCACTCGACCAGGCCGCGAATGTTTACCGAGACGTTGCTCTTGCTCTGTTGCAGCTCACTCGCAATCTCCTCGAGCGGGAGCGGGTCCGAGTGCAGATAAAGCAGTGCGAAGATGCGGCCCTGTATCTGGCCGAGGACGCCAGAGGTTGCCGCCGCGGTGCCGATGCCATCGACGAAGATCGCTGTCGTTCGGTCCATGCCTTCTCCTTTACGATCTCTACGTTCTGTGTGTTTAGTTTATTCTGCATGTTCAGTCAATCCCGTGATCTCTGAATCTACGAGAGGAACTCCCCTCATGCGTTGCGCGGATATCCGGGTTAGAAGAGCGCCGATGACGCCGATCGTGGTCCTGGCCCTCTGGCTCGGGTTCGGACTCGCCAACGCGCAGGCCGCCGACGTCCGCCCCTGCGAGTGCGAGAACTTTCCCGCGGAGGTGGCCCGCGCGCAGGAGATCTTCGAGAGTCGCGGCGTGGGTGCCACCCTCCCGCTCACCGAGGCGGCGCGCCGGCAGTTCGCTGTCCGCGTAGACCAGGCGTATGTCCTCGCTGCCTGCCTGGTCGCGTGCCACGGGGCGCCCGAGCACGAGCGCAACCATGCGCGTCGGATCCTGGCCGCGACGGCGTACAAGAGCCGAGACATCGGGATCGCCGAAGCGGAGGTGAAGCGGCGGCTCGGACAGGCCGAGCACGAAATGGAACAGTGCCTCGCACTCGAGCCGCACGACCCGGAGTGCATCACATGGCACGCCAGCACGCGCGGGCGCCTGGCCGAATACTCGTGGAGTCCCCTTCTCATCACTCTACCGCACTCGCTCCTCGACGAGTTCCGCGCCGCACGTGCGGATCTCGCGCCGGGACTCGATCTTCGCGATGGCGCCGCCACGCGCGGCGAGGCGTCGATCCTCCTCAAAGCGCCCTCGCTCCTCGGCGGAGATCGTGCCGCGGCGCGCGCGCTCATGGAGGCTGCGTCCGCCGTCCCGCGCTTCCCCTGCTCGATTACGAACCGGGTCCTTCTTGCCGAGACACGCACTTTGACGGGCGAGGTCAACCGCGGCTTGGCCGAACTCCGCGCGACGGTGGCCGACGGGTTGCCGAACTGTGCCCGGCAGCGATACGAGAACCTGTCGGCCCTGGAGGACGCACAGCGGTGCCTGCTGCGCGTCGAGGCCGATCCGACCCTCGCCATGACGTGGCCACATGAGTGTGAATGACGAACACGAACGAGAGGAAAGGACGACCAACGTGACGCACGTGGAGATCTTCACCGACGGAGCATGCCTCGGAAACCCCGGCCCTGGCGGCTGGGCTGCCATCGTGGTCGAGGGCGACCGACGCCGCGAGATCACCGGCTACGAAGCAGCCACCACCAACAACCGCATGGAGATGCAGGCGGCGCTCGAGGGGCTACGCGCGCTCGCCGAAGGCGCCCGGGTCGATCTCTTCACCGACTCGCAGTACCTGAGCAAGGGCATGAAGGAATGGTTGCCCAAGTGGAAGCGCAACAACTGGCGGACGGCGGCCAAGCAACCCGTGAAGAACGTGGATCTCTGGGAGCAACTCGATGGCGTAGCCGCGGCGCATGACGTCCGCTGGCACTGGATTCGGGGTCACGATGGCCATGTCGAGAACGAACGCTGCGATACGCTCGCCAACGACGCCATCCGTGAGCGGGGCCCCGTGAGCGGCACGAGCAAGGAGCGCGCATGACACTTTCCCTCGATCTCTACTGGTCGTTTCGCAGCCCGTATTCCTATCTCGCCACGCCGCGCATCGTCGCCCTCGCCGCTACCTACGATGTGGATATCCACGTGCGGCCGGTCATGCCGCTGGCAGTTCGCGATCCCAACTTCTTCGACAAGGTCAATCCACTGTGGCCGCCGTACCTGCTGCGCGATACCTGGCGCATCGCCGAGAAGGAAGGCATCGACTACGGCTGGCCACGACCGGATCCCATCGTCCAGGACTTCGCCACCCGCACCATTGCGCCTGAGCAGCCCTACATCTGGCGTCTCGTACGTCTGGGCGCGGCCGCGGCGCTCGCTGGCCGGGGCCTCCCGTTCATCAGTGAGGTGTCGCAGGTCATCTTCAACGGCAAGATCGACGGGTGGGATCAGGGCACCCACCTCGCCGACGCGACCACGCGGGCGGGCCTCGACCTGGCGACGCTCGATCGCGACATCACGACCGACCCGGCACGCTACGACGCCATCGTCGAAGAAAACCAACACGCCCTCGAAGCCGCGGGCCACTGGGGCGTGCCGACGATCGTCTTCGACGGCGAGCCGTTCTTCGGCCAGGACCGCCTCGACCTCCTCGTCTGGCGTCTGCAACAGCACGGCCTGGCCCGCCGGACGTGACATCTGACCGTCCGGACGCTATTGACGGCCGTCCACTCGGGAGACACCTGTGAGCACGCCTTCATCCCATCCACCCATCACCGTCATCGGCTACGGCTCGTTGATGAGCGGCCTCGGCCTGGCGCGCTTCGGCACCCTGGCCGTGACCGGGATCGGACGCGTGCGCCTGCACGGCTGCACGCGCGGCTTCGGCAAGTTTTCGATGTACGGCGATCGCTTCGCCATGATCGTCGAGGCCACGGCGCCCACCGCGCCGCTCCGTGCCGAGACGATCGCGGCATCCAACGAGGACCACACTGGCGTCGAGGCACTCGCGCTCACGGTCGCGCTCCCGGAGTTCATCGCCATTGCGGCCCGCGAAGGCTACGCCTCGGACGCCTGCTGGGCGCTCGCGCGCCAAGCCGAAGGTGCCGGCCGTGACCTCGCGCAGCACCTGTGGGCGCTCCTCGAACAGGCGGCCTTCGATCAGGTTGCCTACCGGCGCGTGCTGTTCGCCGCCACCGGGTACACCTCACCGCACTACATCCCACACCCGGTCGCCACGGACGGCGCACCGGCCATCGCCTTTCTCGCTCCGGGCACCGAAGGCAGTGGCGCGGATCATGTCGTACCAATCCGCGTGCAGAGCACCGTGACACGCGTCCTGTCCCTCCCGGAAGTGTGGCGGATCAAACCGAACGCCGATCAGCTCGACTACATCACCATGTGCCTACTCGGCGAAGTTCACGGCGTCAGCCTCGCCGACGTGTATGGCAATCTGGCGGACAACCTTCCGCTGCTGAACCGCGTGCGCGAACGCGTCGTCGAGGAAGCGCCGACGGAGCCAGAGCGCTTCCGTGCGATGCTGAAACTCAGTGCGGAGACCTACGCCGCCCAGTTGCCGCCGCGCACTCGACGCTCGCTGGTGTTGGCCTGAGCATCCGGCTGGCCAACGGCGACGGCCGCGCGTTGCTCGTCCGCGAAGATCGCACGCTCGACGTTGCGCGCGTCTCCGATGGCCGGTTCTCGGCCGACCCCATGGCCGTCCTCGGCGCCTGGGATAGCTTCGTGGAGTGGGCCGCGGGTCAACCGGCCACAGCCTTCGAGAACAGCCTCGACGAGACACGATTGGGACCACCCAGCCCACGTCCCACCAAGATCTTCGGCATCGGCCTCAACTATCGGGCGCACGCGGCCGAGGCGAAGCTCGATCTGCCAAAATCGCCGCTCGTTTTCACGAAGTTTCCGAACTGCCTGGTCGGCCCGCGGCATGACGTCAGCCTCTCGTCGAAGCACGTCGACTGGGAAGTCGAGCTCGTCGTGGTCATCGGGCGGCGCGGACGACACGTCCGCGAAGCGGAGGCCTTTCGCTACGTGGCAGGCTACTGCGTCGGTCAGGACATCTCGGACCGGCGCGTGCAGTTCAGCGACAAACCGCCGCAATTCTCGCTCGGGAAATCGTACGATACCTACGGTCCGATCGGGCCGACCATCGTCGCACTCGAGGCACCCATCGACCCCGACGATCTCGCCATCACCTGCGATGTCGCCGGCGAACGCATGCAAGACGCGCGCACCAGCGACATGATCTTTCCGATCGCCCCCCTCGTGTCGTACCTGTCGAGCGTCTGCACGCTCGAGCCCGGCGATCTCATCTTCACCGGCACGCCCGCTGGCGTCGGCTCCACCCGCGACCCCCGGCGCTATCTCAGCCCCGGCGAGGAGATCGTCAGCACGATCGAGCACCTCGGCACCCTCCGCAACGCCTGCGTGTGAGCCCCGCACCACACGAGACAGACGACTCGGCGGCCGTATTGTGAAGCCGCGACCGCCCTCCTATGGTGAGTGGTCGTGAGCCGACGGACCGGAAGCGCTGATCTGCCGCTACATGGGGGCCGCGTACCACAATGGCTGGCCACGCGAATGGCCGCGCTCGGGCGGATCGTCGTGGAGGCCATCGTTCACGAGTACGGCCGGGACGAGCTGCTCCGGCGCCTCGCGCACCCGTTCTGGTTTCAGAGTTTCGGTGCCGTCATGGGGATGGATTGGCACTCTTCGGGCATCACGACCAGCGTCGTCGGCGCGCTCAAGCGCGGCCTGGCGCCGATCGAAACGGAGATCGGACTGACGATCTGTGGCGGCCGCGGCCGGCACTCGCGGCGCACACCGAGCGAGCTGGTGGCGGTCGGCGAACGGACGGGGCTCGATGGCGACGCGCTTGCCACGGCAAGTCGACTGGTGGCGAAAGTCGACAGTGCCGCGGTCCAGGACCGGTTCGAGCTCTACCTGCACAGCTTCATCATCGCGGACGACGGACACTGGGTCGTCGTGCAGCAGGGCATGAACGCCGATCGTCGCCAAGCGCGACGCTACCACTGGCTGTCCGAACAGCTGGAGAGCTTCGTCGATGAACCGCATGCGGGCATCGACGGTCCACATCAGGGCGAGATCGTGAACCTCACCGATCGCCGTGCCGCGCGGGCTCGCGCGGCGGAGGTCGAGCTCGCGTGCGGCGATCCGGAACGCGTCCTCGGGTGGCTACGCCGCGATCTGCCGCTCGCGTTCGCGCCCACACACCCGTCCGTGTTAAGCGCGCTCCCGGATCGGGCCCCCGCGCCCACGCCGCACCTACAGATGCCGGCACACCACGACGTGCGCCGACACGATGTCGTCCTCCGACGCATGCATACCGCACTGGCCGCCGCGGCGGACCGCGGGCCGCGTGATTTCGCCGAACTCCTGCTCGTACCCGGCATCGGCGCGCGCACCGTCGAAGCCCTGGCGTTGGTGGCAGAGGTCGTGCACGGCGCGCCCTGCCGCTTCAGCGATCCGGCGCGCTTCTCGCTGGCGCACGGCGGGAAGGATGGCCATCCATTCCCCGTGCCGCTCGCCGTGTACGACGAGACCATCCGTGTGCTGCGCGGTGCCGTGACTCGTGCCAAACTCGGCCGCGAGGAGAGCTTGGGGGCGATCCGCCGATTGGACCGCCAAGCGCGCTTGCTCGAAGGCGTCGCCGATGGAGCGCCCTTCGAGACGCTCCTCGCCCGTGAACGATCGCGTTCGGCCGACTACGGCGGTCGCACCGTGTTTGGCCCGGCGCGTCCGACCACCAGGCCGCGGGACATGGCCGCGCCAGCCGCGACTCGGCAACAACGCGGCCGCGACACCCCTCCGACCGACAAGGCGCGTCCCACACCGACGCCGGCGGCCTCCCGGTCACGGCGCGCGCGACGCCCAACGCAACTCGAGCTCTTCTGATCACGCGTGCGACGCGTCCTCCTCATCCAGCCCTCGCTGCAACCACCTGGTGGGGGCAATGCTGTCGCCGCTTGGATGGTGCAGGCCCTTCGCGGCCACGCCGATGTCTCGATCCTGGCCTGGACGGGCATCGACACAGCTCCGATCAATCGCTTCTTCGGTACGACGCTCAGCCCGCGCGACTTCACACTCCACGTCATCTCTCCGACGACCCGCCGGCTGATCGACGCCGCCCCGACTCCGCATGCGATGTTGCAGATGCACGCGCTGCTGCGCCGCGCCCGCCAACTCCATCGCATGGCACCGTACGATCTCATGCTCACCGCCAACAACGAGGCGGATTTTGGCGAGCGCGGCATCCAGTACGTGCACTACCCGTGGGCCGCACTGCCGCGGCCGACTACCGATCTCCGGTGGTTTCACCACATCCCGGGATTCCTTCGCGCCTACTGGGCCCTCTGCGGCCTACTCTCCGAGTTCTCCTGGCCGCGCATGCGACGCAACATGACGCTCGTGAACTCGCAGTTCATCGCCGAGAAGACCCGGGCCGTGCACGGCATCGACCCGATCGTTTTGCACCCCCCCGTACCAGGAGACTTCCTCGAGGTGCCGTGGAGCGCGCGCCAGAACGGTTTCGTGTGCGTCGGCCGCCTGTCCCACGAGAAAGAGCAACTCAAGGTCATCCGCATCATCGATGGTCTGCGGGCGCGGAACCACGATCTGCACCTGCATCTCGTCGGCTCCGCGAATGATCCGCCGTTCGTTGCCGAACTCCGCGCGCAGATCCGCACCCGCAGCGAGTTCGTCACTCTGCACGAGGACATTTCTCGCGCCGAGCTGGTGACGCTCTTGACGCACAATCGCTACGGCATCCACGGCATGGTTGGCGAGCACTTCGGGATCGCGGTCGCCGAACTACAGCGCGCCGGTTGCGTCACGTTCGTTCCAGACATCGGCGGGCCTCGCGAGATTGTTGGCGATGACCCCAGACTCCTCTACGGGTCCGAGCAGGACGCCATTGTGCGCATCGACCGAGTCCTCCGCGACCCTGATGCCCAGCATGCGCTAGCAGCACGTGTCCGCGAGCGGCGCGATCTTTTCAGCGAAGAGCGCTTCGTCGACGGGTTTCTGACGCTCGTAGCGACGTTTCCGACACGCGCCGTGGCCTGAGCGCCCGCGACAACACAGCCTCTCGACTCGTGGGGACGCCTCAGGCCTTGTCGGGCTGCGTCGCGATGGTCCGGAACACGAGATTGCGATCGACCAAATCGTCGTAGGAACCCACGTCGTCGACGCGACCGTCTTTGAGAAAGATCAGGCGGTCGCACGCACGGACCGTCGTCAACCGGTGCGCGACGATGATCCGAGTCACGCTCCCTGGAAGAGTGGCGAGCGCGCGCACGAGCTCGGCCTCGGTGCGGTTGTCGAGCGCCGACGTGGCTTCGTCGAAGATGAGCACATCGGGCGTGGCGTACAACGCGCGCGCAATCCCGACACGCTGCCGCTCGCCGCCGGAGAGACGAACACCGTGCTCACCGACGCGCGTCCGCAGGCCGTCGGGAAGCCCGGCCACGAACTCGTCGAGCTGCGCGACGCGAAGCGCCGTGGCCAAGCGGGCCGGATCGATCTGATCGTCGCCGACCCCAAGGGCGATGTTCCGCGCCAGGGTGTCGTCGACAAGGACGACCGCCTGCGGCACGTAGCCGATGCGCCGATGCCAGGCACGCCGCACTTCACCTCCGGATGCGAGATCACAGCCGTCGACGGTCACCCGTCCGACGGTCGGTGTGAGGACGCCAAGTACCAGATCGGCGAGGGTGCTCTTCCCGGCCCCGGTGAACCCAACCACACCGATCGATTCGCCACATCGAATGGTGAGATCGACATCACTGAGAATCGGCGCCTCACTGCCGTAGCCGAAGGTCACTCCCTCGAGCGCCAGACGATCGGCGAACGGGAGCACCGGCCCGTCGGCGTCGAGTGAGTCGTCGCCAAGCGCCTCGACCTCGCGCACATCCTTGGAGAGCTGTGCGACCGCGGCCCCCGCACCCCGAATCTCTCCGATATAGAGCATGAGCCGGTTGGCGGACGGAATGATGCGAAATCCGGCGTAGGCGTAAAGACCGAGCAGCGGAAGCGCCTCTGGACCGGTGCGTCCCAACAGCACGACGACCGCGATCAGCACGAACGCGCCGCCAACGAAGAGCGTCTCTACCAGCAACCGCGGCATCGCCCCGAGCGTCGTGTGCAGATGCTGCACGCGCACGAGGCCCCGTTGCGCCCGGCCGAACCCGTCCGAGAAGTAGCGCTCGCGACCGAGGACCTTGATCTCCTTCACCGCGCCGAATGTCTGATGCAGGCTCTGCAGAATCTCACCGACCAACGCCTCTGCGCGACGACCCCAGCGAGCCACCATCCGCCGCGACAAGCGAAGAAACACGGCCGCGGCACTTCCGAGCAAGAGACCTATGGCGAGGGTCGCCATTGGCGCGACCGCCAACAGGACCCCCCCGATTGCCGCCATCACCATGATCTCGAACACCAACGCGACCGTCGGGGCCATGGCGTTCCTGAACACGACGGCGGACGAATGCGCGACGTTCCGAATCAACTCGGCGGAGTTCCGTTGCAAGTGGAAGGCATACGGTGCGCGGAGATAGATCGTCAGAAGCCGACACGCGAGATTCGCCGTCTCCTGAGCGACCAGACCACTATTGGCGTAGGTCTGCAGCATCTGCAGCACGTTCTTCACGAGGTAGAACGTGACGAGGAGGAGCGTGAAGGCCAGCACGATCCCGCGCTCGCTTTGCCACGGCAGCCACGCATAGATGGTCGCGGCGACGGGCAACGTCGCCGCGCGAGCCGGCTCGCCGACAATCTGGATCAGTCCGAAGAGCGCGGCGGCGCTCGCAGCCTCGGCGCCCGCTGTCAGCACGGCCAGCGGAATCAACGCCGCCCAGCGTGCACGCGGCACGCTGCTGAGCGCGAACGTCCGGCGAACCGTTTCGCGCACCGTGGGAGGCGCCGGACGGCTCACGCTCTCCGCCTGCCCGCGCCCACGACCTCACGCACGAGGGCCTCGAAACGCTCGCCGAATCTCGCCCGCGTGAACCCCGCCTCGACGCGAGCGCGCCCCGCGACTCCCATGGTACGCGCCAACGCGGGCTCGGCGACGAAACGCGCCAACGCGCCGGCAAACGCAGCCGCCTCGGGGGGACACAGAAACCCCGTCTCACCATCGATGACCGTCTCGGCCGGGCCGCCCCGATTCACGGCAACGACCGGCTTTCGCGCGACCATGGCCTCGAGCGGCACCAGGCCGAAGTGCTCATCCTCCGGCGTGTACACGACGCAGAGCGCACGCGAAAGGAGCCCCTGCAGATCGCGGTCGGACGGTGAACGCACGAGCGTCATACGATCCTCGACGCCCAACTCACCCGCCAATGCAAGCAAGCCATCAACGACCGCGCGATCCTCCCGCAGACGCTGGTCGTACCCCCCGGCAAGCACCAGCCGGAGCGACCCGAAAACCTCAGGAGCAAGCGTCCGCCGCAAGACGGCGAACGCCTCGATCGCAAGCCGGAGATTCTTTGCCGGATCGAAGCGGCTCACGCTCAGAATGAACGGCACATCATCTAGACTCGGCAACTGCGGCGGCACCGTCAGGGCGATGCCGGGATAGACGACGTCGGGCGTCCGGTCCGCGAGGCGGGGAAACGCATCGCGGAACCGCAGCGCGGTGAATCGACTGTTGACGAACACCCGATCCGCGAGCCCAGTGCCGTACTGCTCGAGTCGATCGATTGGGGCGCGATACAACTGGTAGAGGCGGTTCCGACGTGGCACCAGCAACTGGTCGGGGAAGTGACAATAGAAAACGATCGGGGCCCGCGTCATGGCCCGCACGATCGGGATGACGTGCGCCACGAGATCACACACCACCACGTCGTGCGGCTCGGCGCGAAGGGCGGTGGCGGCAAGGTAGGCCATCCGCACGATCGCGCTCGGCGCGCGGAGCCGCTGGCCCACATGGAGCGGCAACAAGCCGCCGCGCACGCGCACGTCGAGCGTTCCGTCGATCGTCGGCGCGAAAGCCCGTGCGCGATCGTGATGCGACGTGAAGATCATCACCTCGTGGCCGCGCGCTTGCATCTCGACCGCAGCGTCGACGATGAGTCGCTCGGCGCCGCCGAGGCCAAGGTCGGGATGAAGGAAAATGACCCTCATTGCCCCTCTGACGGCAGCAGGAGCGGCCGGGCACTCTCGGCCCAAGCGTCGTTCCAGCGAGTCTTTTCGCGTGCCGCCACGGCGGCACGGAGGCGTTCGAGCTCGGTCGTCGTGGCCGGAAACTCACCGAAGAGTCGCTCGAGGTGGGTCGCCAGCTCGCCCGCGCTCGTGAACAGCACGCCGGTCGTGCCATCCTCGATCTGCTCGCGTAGACACGGGGCGTAGTCGAGCGCGCATACCGGCACGCCCGCGCCGAACATATCGGCCACCTTCATTGGCAAATCGAGGCCCGATGCCGAGCGGTGCACCGACAGACCGAGGTCGGCGGCGCCGAGCAGCCGTGGATAGTCCGCGGCATCGAGCCAGAGCACGCGGATCGCGACCATCGACAGCGTGAGTGCCGCAATGCTTCGCAGATGATGATCGCGGAGCGGCCCATCGCCGGTCAGTGCGACGACGACGCGCGGCACGGGCGCCCCACCGGCGCCCGAAGACGCGAGAAGCCGCCGATCGAGATCGACGAGCGCGGCAAGGAGCAAGTCGATGTCCTCATCGACGGTCCAACTACTGGGACTCACGATCAATGCGGGCCGATCTGGGCCACGAACGGCCAGTCGTGGATCGAGGTCCGTTCCCAGCCGGCGAAACAGCCCCTCCCGCACATCCGCTGGCGTAGGAACGAAGAAGTCCGCCGGTCGATCATAGAGGACCGTCGCATCGCCAATACTCCAGCGCTCGGCGAGCGCGGCTCGCATGGCACGCGAGACACAGAGGTGGGCATCCGCCCGACGCCCGAGGGCGCGTTCGTAGGCACGGGCCACACGGACGATCGGATGATCGTGGCCAAGCGTGAGCCCCAACATCGCATGGCCGAAATTGTGCCAGTCGATGACCAGCCGGGCGGCTCGCGTGCGACACACGACGAGCGCCACGAACAGCACCGGAATCGCCGGGGGATTCTGCACCAGGACCACCGACGGCCGCGGCACGCGGACGAGCAACATCCAGGCAAGCTCGAGCGTCTGACGCAAACCACGCCAGAGGGCGTAGACGAGAAAGGCCAGCCGTGGCAAGCGAGCCCCGGCGCCCGTCCTCGGCGCCCACAACCGATGCACGTGTACCCGTGGATGCTCGCTCACCGCACGGGGGAGCGCGTGTGTCACGTACCCCACGAGGTCGACCTCGGCGCCGGTGTCTCCGAGCGACCGTGCGTGGTAGAGCATCCGCGGGCTGCGCCCGAGATCCCCGAGAACGACGACGGTGATCCGCGTGCGTGCGTCCGACGACATCAGCCGACCATGAGACCAGACGCGTGACCCGTCGTATAGCCATTGCCGCTGGCGGTACCGCCGGCCACGTGCATCCGGCATTGGCGGTGGCCGACGCGTATCGCGCACACGATCCCGACGTGGAGATCATTTTCCTCGGAACCGCGGATGGGATCGAGACACGCCTCGTCCCGCGCCGCGGATACCCACTGAGATCGATTCCCGGCGCGCCTCTGCTTGGCGTGGGCTTGGCGGGCAAAGCGCGTGCGCTCGCGGCACTGATCCAGGGCGTTGCCGCGGCCCGCGGCATTCTCCGAACAGCCCGAACGGAGTTGGTGGTTGGATTCGGAGGCTACGCAGGCGCCGGAGCCATCCTCGCCGCCCGTTCGCTCGGCCTCGCAACCGCCATCCACGAAGCCAATGCCGTCGCCGGCGTCGCGAATCGGATGCTCGGCCGCTTCGCCGATCGCGTGCTGTTGGGTTTCCCGTCGGCCGCGGCCGACTTCCGCCCCGAGCAGACACTCATCACCGGTTTTCCGATCGCCGACACGATCACCGCCGCCACCCGCGATCGGAACGCACGCCCGGAGCCGAACACACTCCACATCCTGGTCACCGGCGGTTCGGGGGGCTCGGCCTTCCTGAATAGGCATGCACCAGTGCTGCTGGCACGCGTTGCCAGTGGAGGTCTCACACTCGCGATCCAGCATCAATCTGGCACGAACGATCTCGCCGCCGTTCGGGCGGCGTACGCCGCCGCTGGGCTCGAGGCGGCAGTGAGCGCATATCTCGATGACATGGCAGCAGCCTATCAGGAGGCGGACTTCGCCATCACTTGCGCCGGCGCCGGCACCCTCGCCGAGCTCGCGGCCCGGGGCATACCGGCCTTGCTCGCTCCGCTCGCCAGCGCCGCGCTCGACCACCAACGCGCGAACGCCCGCGCCTACGCCGCCATGACGGATAGTCGCTGTGCGCCCGAAGACGCCTGGAACGTCGACGAGCTCGCGACCTACCTGATCGATCTGGCGCAATCGCCCGGCGCGCTCGCCGCGGCCGGCGCTCGGGTGCGCGCGGCGGCCCGCACTGACGCCGCGCACACGGTGGTCGAAGCGCTCGAAGCTTTGCTCGGCGCGTAGTCGACTCACGAGCGACCGTCCCAGTCGATCTGCCAGGTCACGACCCGCGTACCGCCGACGCCGTGTCGTTCATCCACCTTCCGGAGATGGCGCGCGTAGCGCCCGTCGAGAAAAAGAAGGTGTACGAAGGTCGAACGAATGAGATCGTGCGGTCCCACGAGCACGCGCTGATTGAGCTCATCGATCAGCACCGCGACCTCCGCGGGGGGCTCGCCCGCGACGGGCGTCTCGATGCGATCGTCCGCGGTGGCCTGCACGACCAGGGTCGGCGTCGCGACGAGTTCGCGTCCCGGGTACTTCGGGCGCTCCAATCTCAATCGCACCGAGCTCGGGTCTCCGGGGACGAGCGCGACGTTGCGGAGCCAACTCGCCGTACGCCCACGACGCCGCTGAACCGGGCACTGCCAGGCGCCGTCGGCAGCGTCGGCACAGTCGATCCAGTCATGGACCAGGAGATCACGACGCCAGGCGGGAAGGGCGGACGTCCCCGACAGCGTGGGCTCCCAACGCGCCAGATCTTTCCAGCTCTTCAACGTGATCTGCTGGCTGCTGAGCACGAGAAGCGCCGGAGGTGGCGCGCAATGGCTGGCCGCAAGGACGTCGCGCTGTGCCGCGAGCGGGAGCGCGCCTCCCTCGAGCAGCGCGACCGCACCCGCGCGATCGTGGACCGCGAGCGCCAGCACCAGGTCGTATGCATCTCTCGGCGCCATCCCAGATGCGACCAGGCGCGGGTAGGCACTCTCCCGCCCCTCGGGCTCGGGCGCCGCCGCCGAGCCGCAGCTCAGCATGCGGAGCAGGCCGAGCGTCTCGCGCTCGTCGGCCGCCATCAAACTCCGCCCGGTCCAGTAGGGAATACGGGTGCGAAGCGAGCCGCCGTCGGCAGTCACCCGCCGCTCGGCGACGTACTTGGCCCAGTACCCATGGTCCCACCAGAGGTGAAGCACCGTCTCGGGTGCGGACTGCGCCCGAATGCTCGTGAGCGTGTCCCACCACGCATCGTCGATCCGCGGACGATAGTGCGATGCCAACGCGTGCGTCAGCTGCAACGTCGGCAAGAGCAGTGCCACCGCGGCGACCGCCGCCGCCGGACGAGCAGAGCGCCCCACCACTCCCGGCAGCAACGCCAACCCACGCTGCAGGCGGCCGATCGCATGCCCGAACGCGAGGCCGAAGGGGGCCACCAACAAGAGCACGAAACGCGCACCGATCGACGCCTGCACGGCGCCGACCAGAAACCACACCGTCGCGACCATCGCCGCGCCGCCGTCGTACGAGGAATCGACCTCGCGATCATCGATCAGTACACGCACGATGGCTGCAACGAGCGCCGGCACGACCAGGAGCTGGGCGGTGCCGACGCGAGTGAGCTCCGCACCGAAGAGCAGCCGGACGACGATGCCTGTACTCGCGGCGGCCGCCGCCATGTGCCACCAGCGCCAGCCGCGCCATGGTAGCAGCAGCACGCCGAAGCCGAGCCACCCGACCGTGCGTGCGACCTCCCCGCCGAGCCCACTCCCAATCTCGGCGCGCCTGGGTTCGTAGAGCTCGGCCACGCCTTCGAACACACTCGGCCACGGCAGCCGGTTCGACACCGCGTCCGCACTCGACGCCGCGATCGCCAAGGCCGGTCCGAGCCTGCGCAGCATCTCAACGGGAACCGCGAAATACTCGTGATCGGTACCCGCGATACTCGTGGTCACGAAACAGGCCACGTAGTAGACGACCGTCATCGCGGCGGGACCCCGCATCGCCTCCGATGCCCGCCGCGGCGCCGGCGTTCCATCGGAACGCACGAATGGGTGCAGGCCAACCACGAAGACGTGGGCGATCAGGGCGGCCAGGACGACGCCGTAGGTCAACGGCCAGCCGCTCCACGTACCGGCGTGCAGCCCGACGAAGCCGGCAGCAACGACGCTCCAGGCGCAGGCGCGAGCCAGTGTCGTCGCGGTCAGCGCCCGGACGATCGCCCACACCAGACACAGGGGCAACACGACATTCCAGACGTCGTTGTCGCTACCGGCGCTCCGGGTCAGGAAAAACGGATTCCACGCGATGGCCGCACTGGTCGCAAGACCAGCCAGGTCCCCGCCAAGGCGGCGACCTATGCCGAACGCAGGAAAAATGACGAGCACACCGAGCATCACCGGTACGAGATAGGCCGTCGCCGGCAATGGGTAGTCAGGGCGGACGGCGGTAATCACCCGGTGCAGTCCGACCATCGCCACGATGTGCATCGAGCGGCCGTACCGCATCGCCCGACCGACGGGCGCGTG
This sequence comes from Deltaproteobacteria bacterium, assembly GCA_029262315.1. Lineage (GTDB taxonomy): Bacteria > Desulfobacterota > Binatia > UTPRO1 > UTPRO1 > JAJCZP01. The sequence continues at coordinate 31,030 of JAJCZP010000071.1, forward strand.
CGTCAGCGTATCGCGACAGACGCCGTCGACGACCTGGTCACAGGTCGTGCCGTGGCGGAGATAGTTTCGCGCGGCGCGGAGCCAGACGTAGCTATCGTAGTCGCCGAGGTAGACGTGCGCCCGCCCGCCGGCGTCGTCGTAGCGCAAGAGCGCCTGCGTCTCCGTATCGAGTCCGGGGAGCGCGAGCGGCAGCAGACGCAGCCAAAGCGTGATGGCTCCGATCGCCAGCAGCAGCGCCCATCGAACCGGGCGCGCCAACACGCCACTGTGCCCCGCGGACGCCGGCCCCGCGCCGTCGGGCGGCACTGGTGCGCGGCCGTCGGGCTTCGTTGGTGCGCGGCCGGCGTGCACCCAGTGATCCTCAATCAGGCGGCGAAGCCGTAAAGCTCGGCGTACTCCGGGTCTTTCTCGGCGAGAAGCTTCGCGAGATTGACCATGACCTGACACTGCTTCCACGTCGCGTCGTCCTGCATCTTGCCGTCGAGCATCAGCACGCCGGCGCCATCGGGCATCGCCTCGAGGACACGCTTGGCAAACGCGACTTCGTCCGGTGGTGGGCTGAAGACACGCTTGGCAATCCCGATCTGACTCGGATGAAGCGACCACGCCCCAACGCACCCGAGGAGGAACGCGGCGCGGAACTGATCCTCGCACCCGACCGCATCGGAGATGTCACCGAATGGACCGTAGAACGGCAGCGCCCCAGTCGCAGCGCAGGCATCGACCATGCGCGCGATCGAGTAGTGCCACGGATCCTGCTGTGCGGTAATGCGCGGCGCGTCCTTGTTGTCCGGGTCGGGATCGGTGCGAACGAGATACGCCGGATGGCCACCGCCAACACGCGTCGTCTTCATGCGCCGCGACGCGGCGAGATCGGCCGGCCCAAAGCTCGTGCCCTGGATACGTGGGCTCGCCGCACAAATTTCTTCAATGTTCGTGACACCAAGCGCGGTCTCGAAGATGGCGTGGATGAGGATGGGCCGCTGGATCTTGTGCTTGGCCTCGAGTTGCGCCAGCAGCCGATCGACGTAGTGGATGTCCCACGCGCCTTCGACCTTCGGCACCATGACGACATCGAGACGGTTGCCGATCGCCTCGACCAGCTGCGTGATGTCGTCGAGAAACCACGGGCTGTCGAGACTGTTGACGCGCGACCAGAGAGGCGTGTCGCCGATATCGACTTCGCGTCCGATCTTGATCAGGCCTTCGCGCGACGCGATCTTCTTGTCGACCGGCACCGCGTCTTCCAGATTTCCGAGAAGGATGTCGACCTTCGTTGCGATGTCGGGCAGCTTCGCGATCATCTTGGGATTGCTGGCGTCGAAGAAGTGCACCATGCGCGACGGCTTGACGGGAATCTCCGGCAGGGGATCGGGCGCGCCAATGGCGAGCGGCTTGAAGAAATCTCGTGGGTTACGCATGGGCCCTGTATCTAGCGGGTTATGGCGCGACGTGCCAGGCGGGGATTCGAGGCCTAGAAGCCAGGGGGCCGATCAGTCGGTCGTGGTCGCGAGCCCCGGCGCCACGCTGCCCATGCCCGCGGCCTCCGCCAGAGTCATCGTTGGCGACAATCGCGCCAGGAGCGGGACCCGATCGCCGTAGGCACGGCCCGCAAGGACACGATCTCCGCGAAGCACGATACGGTAAATCGTCCCCCACTCGAGCCGCTCGCCCCCGATCACGCCGCGATTCGCCGCCTCGACGAACACCGCCTCGCCGTCCGTTGCCCACCGCACAATGTCGAAGTGAAACTCCTGAATCGTCGCCAAGAAGAGCGTCATGTAGTCGCGCACCTTGTCGCGATGGAGCGGCGCCTCCATGCCGGGATGCAGCACGGTGCCGTCCGCCGGGTCGAAGAGACCTTCGTAGAGCGCAGGGTCGGGAGTGGCGCCAAAGGCAGCGAAGCGTTCGAGAAATCGTTCGACGTCGGTCATGCGAACCTCCAGCCCGCAGGCATGCCGCCCTGGGGCGCATTCGTTCACCGACGCTTACCGGGCGCCCCGTGCAGACGGAAGCCGTGTCCGATTCGGCGACGATCTCCAGCCACGGGGCTAGATGCCGGCCGCCTTCGCGACGTCGAACTCAGGGAAACGTGACGGTACGCTCGACGGTCTCGCCGGCGACGATCGTCACCTCGAGTGTCTCCTCCGGAGCGCCGTCCAGCTTCACGGCCGCAACCCGGACTGAGTAGGTACCGGGGATCAACTCGAATGCCTTCGGATTGGTCGTATCGGCGGTGTACGTCCGTCCACCGGCGATCTGCTTGCCGGTGTCTGGCTGCCGAATGGCGACGACCGCGTCGACGAGCGTGGCGCCCTGCACCGCGCCGACTTTCAGCGTCCCGCTCACATAGTCGTGCGTGAGATCGGTGCGCTGGCCGCCCGCGACGACCACACCTGAAAACTCCGCGATCGGCCCGCTCTTGATCTCGACCGAGCCGACCTGCACGTCGTAGCTGCCCGCCGTCAACTCGAGGACCCGAGGATTGCTCGTCGACGCGCGGTAGGTGCGCCCCCCGGCCACCCGCTCTTTGGTTCCAGCTCGATAGACGTTCACCGTCGCATCGGACAGCGCACCGTTGCGGGTGACACCCACCGCCAACATCCCCGCACTGAAGTCGGCCACCAACTCCGTGATCTTGCCGTCGCTCACCTCGACCGCGGCGAAACGCTGCTCGGCCTCGCCTTTCAGGCGTACGGCCTTGATCGAGACGTCGTACGTACCGACCGCGAGCGGAAAGATGCGCGGATTCGTCTCACTCGCGGTGTACGTGCGGCCGTGCGCGACGCGTTCGCTGGCGCCCGCCGGTGTCACGACGACCAGAGCATCGATCAGCGCTTCCGCCGCAGTGGCTCTGACCGACAGACGCGCCGGCGTCTCCTCGGCGGTCGGCGCCTCGATGGCGTCGTCGAGCGCACCCGCAAGCTCCTCGGCATTGCGGGCGTCGAAGTAGAGCCCGCCTGCCGCCTGAGCGGCGCATTCCAGCTGCGACACGTCGGCATCGCCCATATCGAAGCCAACGACGTGCATGACGAACTCGACCCCGGCCGTTTTGGCAGCTCGGACCGCCGCGCAGGGATCGCCGCCACAGGTTTCGATCCCGTCACTGACCAGGATGACCGTCGACACACGATCGCGCGTCTTCAACGCATCGATGGCCTGCTGCACGGCCTTCGTTGTCGGGGTCTTTCCTTTCGCGTTCAGGGTATCGATCTTGGTCCCGAGCGCGGACGCGTCGAGCGGCCCGATCGGGACGATACTCTCGATGTCGTCGCAGTCGCCCTCGCGGCGGTGTCCGTACGCGATCAGGCCGACCTCGGTGCCCGCGGGAATCTTCCCCGCCAGATCCTTCATGACCCGGCGCGCAATCACGATCTTGGCCTCGCCAGCCACCTGGCCCCACATCGAGCCCGACGCATCGAGCACGAGAATGAGGTCGGAGGTCGTATCTGCCGCCGACACGGACGCGACCCCCACCAACAACGCCGCCAGGAACCCCAGTCCGGCCCCTACCGGCTTCACTCTGCTCTGCATCGTCGTCCGCATCGGACCTCCTCCTCAATGGCGACGAGGCATCGCCTGGTGACGCCACCGATGTAAACGTGTCGCGGATCGGAGTCGAGCCGGGACCCGAGCCGGGACCCGAGCCGTCACGCCACCGCGAACAACCGCCACTCGCCAGGGATGCCCTTCAAAACGTGCGTGCCACGCTCTGCGAAGGTAAGGCCGGAGCCAGCAACGAGATCTTTCACCGTGCTCGAGACCAGGACTTCGCTCGGCTCCGCCTGGGCCATGACCCTCGCACCGGTATGCACCGCGATGCCGGCGATCTTGTCCTCGACGCGCTCGCACTCGCCGGTGTGCACCCCAGCGCGAATCTCCAGCCCGAGATCCTGCACCGCATCGCGAACGCTGGCGGCACATTTGACCGCCCGAGCGGGCCCGTCGAACGTGGCAAGGAACCCATCACCAGCCGTGTCCTGCTTGATGCCACGATGACGCTGAATCTGCTCGCGCACGACCCCGTGATGCCGCCCGAGCAGATCGCTCCATGCGCGGTCGCCCAGGGAAACCGCGCGCTCCGTCGAACCCACGATGTCGGTGAACAGGACCGTTGCCAGCACGCGCTCGGTCTCGACGACAGCGCGCGAGCCCGTGAGAAACTCCTGCACTTCGCCCACGAGACGCTCGACATCCCCCTGCCACGGCAGGTGCTCGTTGCCGGGCAATTCGACGTACCGAGCATCCGGTACGTGCGTTCCGAGCCAGCGACCGCCCACGATCGACACCAACGCGTCGTCTGTCCTGTGCATGATCAGGGTCGGCACGTGCAGGGCGCTCGCGACCGCCCGCACGTCGATATCGTATATCCAACTCAACTGCCGCTGTGCGGCACGAGGACTCAACGCGGCACGCTCGAAGCGACCCGTGAACTCGGCCGCTGCCGGAACATCGGCGAGGGACGGTGAGATGTACCGAACCGTCGTGCCATCGCCCCACGCCTCCTCCGCGGCGTAGCGCATGTGGTCGAGCCCGGGCGTCATCTTGGCATCGGCGGGATAGGCATCGTCGTTGGCCGTCGCGAACGTCGAGCACAAGACGAGAGCCTGCACGCGCTCGGGATAGGTCGCGGCACACAGCACGGACAGTGGCCCACCTTCCGACACCCCGAATATCACGGGGCGGGCGGAGCCAACGGCATCCATCACGGCTCTGAGGTCATCCATGCGCTCTTCGAGCGTGGAGTCGCCGACGTCGCGATCGGAGAGGCCACCTCCTCGTTTGTCGAAGAGGATGACCCGGCCGAACGACGCCAGGCGCCGGACCCAATCCTCGAAGCCCAACATCTCCCACTGAAGGTCGAGATGCGAGATGAATCCCGGCACGACCAGGATGTCGAGGGGACCGTCGCCCACGACCTGATAGGCGATGTCGATGTCGCCACTCTTGGCGTAGTTCGTCTTCGGACGCACGGGCTGGCTCTAACGCAACACACACGCGCAATCAAAGATTGTCGCGGTAGTCCTCCTCGAGCATGTCGTCGATCGTCTTCTCGAGATCCGCCCCGCCGCCGAGCTTCGGTGCCATCAACTTGCCAAACGATACCTTGATCCGCTCCGACCACGTGTCGGGCTGCCAGAGCTTGGAGCGCTTGAAGGCTTTGGCGCAATGGAAGAAGCACGTCTCGACGCGCACCCGGATGGCGAGCAGTGCCGGCTTACCACGCGCCGCCAACCGATCGAGCACAGCAGGATCGCGGGTCAGCTCCGCCGAGCCCTGCACCCGGAACGTTTCTTCGGTCCCGGGCACGACGAAAATCATCGCGACCCGCGGATTCGCCAGCAGATTCTTGAGACTCATGATCAGCTTGTTCCCGGGACGCTCGGGGATGAGAAGTGTGCCGTCAGGCTCGACAGCAACGAAACCCGGACCGTCGCCCTTTGGCGAGACGTCGGGCATGCCGTCAGCACTCGTCGTCGCCAGCAGCAACATCGGCGAGCGCGCGATGAAGGCACGCGCCGTATCGTCGAGCTCCTGAAACAGCTTCGCCCGGACGACCGGTAACTCCTCGCCGATGATCGCGCGGACGTCAGCTTCGGTCGAGAGCGTGTGTGGATCGGGCATCGGAACCTCCTTGATGAACATGCGGCCACGCATCCGGTGAAGAATCGAGCGACCAGGTCAGACCGTACCACAACACGCTCACGCATTCCTCACGCGTGCGTGGCGCGCGGCCACGTATCACGTCCACACCCTCTGCTCGCGCTCGTGGCGCGCCACGATAACCTCCAGCAGCTCTTCGTCGGTAGGCTGCCCCTCGAAACAGCGAACGTCCGGCGGAATCGACACCCACGCGAGTTTGCTGCGCGTCCAGATGTGCGCGTCCGGCACCAGATCCGCATGATCGTCGAGTGCGCCGGGACGGAGCACCCGGAACTGCGGCACACGCACCGGCTCGCCCCAAAGGCGGGTCACGCACCCCGCGCAGAAGCGCCCGCGCCATTGCCGCCCGTCCGGCCAATCGCGCGCGAACAGCTTCGGATCACCCTGCAGGATCTCGAGCCCCTCAGCCTCGACGATCATCGACATCCCGAACGCGGTCCCCAGGTGTCGCTGACAATCCGTGCAATGGCAGACGTAGAGAGCCAGTGGACGCCGCGTCAACCGGTAGCGAACCGCGCCACAGATACATCCGCCCTCGGCTGGCACCTGCATGGCAGGACCGTACCGCCGGCCTCCTGCGCTGTCGACCACACCCTCGTCCCAACGCGAACCGCCGATCCACCCCAACCTGAGGGCGAAGGAACTGGGAGTCGCGGCCCGCGCCACGATTGACGAGCGGCGCGTCGGACACGTACAGGAACCGCGTGCAGAGCGCAGAGACTCTGGGACACCAGGAGACGCAGTTAGTGAACTCGGCAGGAGCGGCTGATGGATCTTGAGGGACTCGGGAACCTCGGGGATTTCATCCGTGGGATCGCGGTTGTCGTCACCCTCGTCTACCTCGCAGCGCAGATCCGCCAGAATACCCGCCAGGTACAACAGAGCGTCGAGCTGGCGCGCGCGCAGGCGATCAAAGGCGCCTACTCCATCGAAGCGACGCTGCTCACGATCGCGTCGGATGCCGAGGTCGCGCGGATCTTCCGCTCAGGCCTCGCCGACTACCGGAGCGTATCCGGCGATGAGCGTCTTCGGTTCACAATGCTCATGGCGTCCCTGACGGCGGGAATATCGAGCAACGTGGTCGAGCAGATGGCCCTCGGCATCTACAAGGACCCGAGGATCAGCGACCAGGTCGTCACGCTGAGCAAATTCCTCGGCCTTCCCGGAGGGTGCGAATGGTGGAAGCGCAACGGGGCTGAGCATTCGCCGGTGTTTCAGGAAATCATCAACAGAGAAATCATCGACAAACTCCCGAGCCCAGAGATCGCCACACACGACGGGAGGACGCAATGAACTGGGAAGCCGTTGGCGCGATCGCGGAGCTGTTGGGAGGCATCGGCGTCATCGTATCGCTGTTCTATCTGGCGATGCAGATTCAGCAGAACACGCGCTCCGTGCGCGCGGCGAGCTACCAATCCGTGACAAGCAGCCTGTCGCAGCTGTCGGGGTCCATCGGGCGGAACGCCGAGGCGTCGACACCTCTCGATCCCGAGCAGAACCTTCCGAGGTAGGTACTGCCCATGATTGAGACGAAGCTCACGGCATTGCTCGGCGTTGGCGGCCCGATCCAGCTCGCCGGCATGCCGGGCGTAGGCACGCCCGCGCTCGTCGCCGCGGTCGCGGCGGCGGGGGGCATTGGGATGATTCCCGCACCCATGCTGCCAGCCGACGCATTGGCGGGGGTACTCGACGATGTCGCGACGCGCACGACGGGCGTGTTCGGCGTGAACTTCCTGATGCCGTTCCTGGATCGCACATGCGTCGAGGTCGCAGCCCGGAAAGCACGGCTGGTAGAGTTCTTCTACGATGACCCGGATCCGGAGCTCGTGCGGCTCGTGCATTCGCACGACGCTCTCGTGAGCTGGCAGGTCGGCTCGCGTGGCGAGGCGATCGCCGCTGAGCGCGCGGGCTGCGACGTCATCGTCGCGCAGGGCACCGAGGCCGGCGGACACGTCCGCGGACAAACAGGCCTCGCGCCGCTGCTGGCGGAAGTACGGGGCGCGGTCGGCGTCCCGGTGATCGCGGCGGGTGGGATTGCCACCGCGCGCGATGTCGCTGCCGTGCTGACAAACGGCGCTGCGGGCGCGCGCATCGGGACGCGTTTCGTCGCTTCGGCCGAGTCCGGGGCACACCCCGCGTGGGTGCAAGCGCTGCTCGCCGCATCCGCCGCTGACACCTGCCTCACGGAAACGTTCTCGTCGATGTGGCCGAACGCGCCCCACCGCGTCCTGCGCTCGGCTGTCACCGCCGCGAATGCCGCGTCGGAGAACGTCGTCGGGGAGATGCAACTCGGAGGGCAGGCCGTCCCTGTGGAGCGCTTCTCCGCGATCTGCCCGAGCGGGAGCACCACGGGCCGAATCGAGGCGATGGCACTCTACGCCGGCACATCCGTAGCCAACGTGGATCGGGTACAGCCAGCGGCGGAGATAGTCGCCGAACTGGTATCGGGTACCGCATACCCTTGACCCGGGAATGGACTCCGAGGAGACGATGCTGAGAGCAACGGTGCAGCAAGAGGTAGAAGCGCTCCACACCTTCTTCGTGGGATGGTTCTCCGGTGCGCTGCCGGAGAGCCAGTTCGAGTCAGGATTTCTCAGCCGCTTCGATCCGGGCTTCCTCTTGATTCCGCCGGCGGGCACGCTGCTCACCCTCGACGAGCTCGCTTCCGGCGTGCGTCGGGCGCATGCCACCACCCCCGAGTTCCGGACCGCGATCCGGAACGTCACGGTACGGCGAATGCTGGATGGACATACCCTCGCCACCTATGAAGAGTGGCAACGGAATGCCTTGGCCTCCAAGCCACCGGAGAACGCGCGCCTCGCCACGGTGCTGTTCGAGAATACCGAGCCGCTGCGGTGGCTTCATATCCACGAAACCTGGATGCCGGCATCGGTCGCCGCGAAAGGACCCTACGATTTCTAGCGACCTTCTTTGGAAACGACTGCGACTCTCAAGGAGAAACCGTTGAACAAGCTCGGACCTCTGATGATCGCCACGGGTATCGGCCACGCACTGGTTGGCATCGTCGTGTTCAACGACGCGTTCATGGCGATCTTCCGGGAGGGATTCATCAATACCGTCCAGCCTCCCGGCTACGATGGGCCCCCGGCTTTCGACAGAATCGCGGTCTTCTGGTTTCTGTTCCTCAGTCCCGTTCTTTCCATGCTCGGTCAGATCGTGAGCCGGGCGATCACCAGCGGCGCCGTGGATGTCCTGAGGGTTATCGGATGGAATCTCATCGTCATGGGGACGATCGGTGCGGTAGTATTCCCCATCTCTGGCAATTGGATCTTGATCGCGCTCGGAGCCCTCACACTCGGCGCCGCGTCCCGCGTCGAAGCGCGCTCGCTACCAGCCTGACATACGCTGGTGCCAATGCTGCAGGCCCGATATTGGGAGGGGCGACCGGCCGAGGTTCCAGGATGCGCACACGCACAAGCGACCCAAGATGACCGCGGCATCGGTATCGATTCGCCCGCTCGTCGCGGCGGACGCCGCGCGTCTGACTGAATGCTTCGAGCGCTGCTACGGAGACACGTACGTCACCGGCACGTTCTACGATCCGTCCGCGATCGAAGCGCGCATCAACGCGGGGGAACTTCGTTCAGTCGTTGCGGTCGATGCATCGGGGGCAATCGTCGGACACATGGGGCTGAGCCTCCGCCGCGTAGGCGCGCTCACCGCCGACGCCGGCAACACCATCGTCGATCCCCGTTTTCGGAACCAGCGCCTGGCCGCCCGGCTGGGCGCCGGACTCCTGGACGTGAGTCGCGACATCGGTCTCGTCGGCTTTCATCACTACGCGACGACGGCACACCCGATCATGCAGAAGCTGGCAGCGCACGGCGGCGGAATCGAGACCGGCATCATGCTCGACTACGTACCGGCGGGCACACACTACCGCGATCTCGCCGAGACGGCGGAGACCGGCCGCGCAGCCGCGATCATCATCTATCAACCGATTGCGGCGGCGCCGCGTCGCCACGTGGTACTTCCAGAGCCCTACGGGGAAGCACTGCATGCGATCTACGATCGGGCACGCTTGGAACGAACGCCGCTCGAGCCCAGAGCGTCGCTACCGCCAGGGAACACGCACGTCGATATCATGGCGGACACCAATCGCGGCCTGCTTCGCCTCTCGGTCACCCAGCCGAGTGCCGACCTCGCCGCGCAGATCACCGCGGCCGTCCGAACGAACGCGCACCACATCCTGCAGATCGATCTCGCTCTGGCCGATCAGAGCTGTGCGGCCGCCGTCGTTTCACTCCGCGCGCTCGGATGCTTCTTCTGCGCCGTACTCCCTGAGTACGATGAGGGCGATACGCTACGACTGCAGCGCCTACCCGACGCGACCGGCAGTCGCCGCTATCCGGATCTCGTCACCGAAGAAGCGCGCCAGCTGCTGACGACGATCGCCGACGATCGCACCGACGTGGCTCCGCCGCCGACGTGAGCCTCCGCATGCCGCCTTCGCCCGCAGCGCCCGGGACCTGGCCTCCAACTGCTTGCCACGACCCGGCAACGTTATTACAGTAATTACATGGTAACGCGGAGGCTGAAGGTCGCGCGCATCGGCAATTCGCGCGGGGTACGACTCCCGGCCGCATCGCTCCGGCGCTATCACATTGGCGAATCCGTAGAGATGGAGGAGCTGACCGAAGGAATCCTCCTTCGGCCGAGCGGCCCCGTCGTGGAGAAGTTGTCTTGGGACCAGACTGCGAGCGAGATGGCAGCACGCACCGAAGACTGGGGTCCCTGGGACGACGCGCTCGCCGACGGACTGGAAAGCATCCCCTGGGAAGATGACGCGAAGACCCGCGTCGCCGAGCGGGCAACCACGTCCCGAAAGAAGCCATCCTCCCGGAAGTCCCGATGAAGCGCTACGAGATGCGCTGGACGGCGCTCGACCCAACGACCGGTGCCGAAATGGCAAAGAGACGTCCGGCGGTCATCGTGAGCCTCGACGTCCTGAACCGGACCCTGCGGACGGTCACGGTTTGCCCGCTCACCACAGAGCTGCACCCGACGTGGCGCTCGCGACTGCAGGTTCGATGTGCCGGCCGGCGGGCGGAGATCGCCGTCGATCAGATCCGCACGGTGAGTAAGAGCCGGCTTGGGAACAAGCTCGGCGCACTCAACAAGAACGATGCGGCCATTCTCCGCCGGATCATCACGGAGATGTACGGGGAATAGCGGAAGGCGGGTAGCCGCTACTCGTACAGCTTGACGACGCGCACTTTGCCGGTGGGCGCCGCCTGCACGCAGAGGTCGCAGAGCACGCACTCATCGAGATTCGGACGCACGATCTCGAGCGAGCCGTCGTCCTTCTGGGCGAAGATGTCGACGGCGCAGACTTCGACGAGCTTCTTCACGAGCTCTTTGTCTTTCGCCACGGCATCGTCGACTTCGACCTGGATGAACATTCCGTCGGCCATGTCAGTGCCCCGCCTTCTCGAGCCGCTCTTTCACCAACGCCGGGATGTCCTCGATGCGCTCGGCAACGGAGATGCCCGCGGCCTTCATCCGCTCGATCTTATCGGCGGTGGTATCGGCCTTGCCCTCGACGATAGTGCCCGCGTGCCCGAAGCGCATGCCGGGCATCTCGTCCATGAAGCGGCCCGCCATGAAGGCGACCACCGGAAGGCGAGACTTGTTGACGGTGATCCAGTCGGCGAGCTCGGCTTCCATGCGGCCGCCGGGCTCGGAGTAGATCGCGATCGCCTTCGTCTCGGGATCGGCCTCGAAGAGTGGCATCAGCTCGGCGTAGGTCGCGCCGATGATGGCATCGCCACCGATCGAGACCGCCGTCGACTGGCCGAGGCCTGCCGCGGTAAGCGTGTTGGCGATTTCGGTAGTCATGCCGCCGGAGCGGGACAACACACCGATCGGTCCCTTCTTGAAGGCGCGGCGAACGTTAACCGCCGGGCCACCCAAGCCGCCGCACTTTGCCTCATCGGGCGAGAGGACGCCGAGACAGTTCGGCCCGATGATCCGCGCGCCGCGGAGCGACGCCAGCTCGACCATCTCGGCCACTTCACGGCGCGGAATCCGCTCGGTCACGATGACGATGAGCTTGATGCCGGCTTCAATGGCCTCAAAGACGGCGTCGCGAGTGAAGCGCGGCGGCACCGTCACGATCGAAGCGTCGACGTGATGCTTGTCGGTAATGTCGCGCACGCAATCGGACACCGGCACGCCATACACATCGCGCCCGGCCCGGCCCGGGGTCACACCACCGATGATCTTGGTGCCGTAGTCGAGCCCCTCACGGGTCAGGTTCACGGCCTCGCGACCAGTGATGCCCTGGATGATCACCGTAGTATCTTTATTGATGAGGATCGACACGCGCTCTCACTTGCTCATCTTCGCGACGGCACGGCCCGCTGCCTCGTACATCGAAACCGAGCGGTCGCAGTACTCGACACCGTACTTCTCGAGAATTTTGAAGCCGTCGTCCTCCCACGCACCGGGGATGCGGAAGATGGCGATGGTCTCGCCAGGATCACGACCGGACTCGACGCAGCCCTTGATGACGCCGCGCGCCACGATATCGACGCGGGTGTTCGAGACGACGTTCATCATGACGGCGATCTTCTTCACGCCGGGCTTGGACAGGATGAGCTTGGTGAGCCCGCACGCCTTTTGCACGCTCGGGTTGCCGCCGATCTCGCAGTAGTTCGCCGGCTTGCCGCCGTGATTGCGCACGGCATCGAAGAGCGTCAGCGAGCCACCACCGGCGCCGATGACCAAGCCCAGGTCTCCGTCGAACTCCTTGACGTTCCCCGCCACGCCGCGGTGATCGGTCGCGTCGACCGCAGCGCCTTTGATCTCGAACTCGGTCGGGGGCCGCGCCTCACGCGTTTCGTCCTTGCCGATGCCGAGGTCGTCCAGCAGCTTGGCATGTCGATCCCGCGCCTCGGCCTCCATGTCGACGTGACCGTCGAGCACGAGGAAACGTCCGTCTTCCAATCGCGCCAGCGGATTGATCTCGGCCAACGTGAGGTCATAGCGAAGGAAGGCCTCGGCCAGCGCCGCAACGATCGGCGTCAGCCGATTCAACTCGCTACCGCTGACACCGGTCGCGGAGATCGCTTCCTTGGCGCGAAACGGGTTGAACGGCACGATCGTCGAGAAGTGCACACGCCCGACATGCTCGGGATGCTTCTCGGCGACCTCCTCGATGTCGATGCCACCCATGTCGCTGAAGATGATGACGGGCGCCTTCGCACGGCCGTCCCACGTGACCGCCGCGAAGTACTCCTGCGCCACAGGCCCGCGCTCCTCGACGAGCACACCACGTGGCGTGTGGCCGTTGATCTCGAGCGCCAGAACTTCCTTGGCCGCCTGCTCGGCGCCAGCTGGATCATCCGGAAACTTCACGCCGCCGGCCTTCATGCGGCCACCGCTCAGCACCTGCGACTTCAACACCAGCGGGCCGCCGATCTCTTCGGCGATCGTCTTCGCTTCAGCCGGCGTCTTCGCAACCCGCCCTTTCAGGAGCGGCATGCGGAGCTGGCGGAAGAGTTGCTTGGCCTCGTACTCGTAGAATCGCATCTGGAGGAGTTCCGGTGAGTCGCCGTGATCTATACGGCAGCTGCGAGGCGGTCAAGTTTCCATTGAGATAGCCCCCGTGCGCGCGGCGCTCCGCGCCGTGCTCCGATGGGCGTCGTGAACCGCGGCAAAGCCACGGTTACTCCCCGATCTTGGCAGGTTAGTCGCCCAGGGACGGGGGGGTCGGGTCGGAGGGGCGTTGCTGGGCGGTGAATCCTGAGAGGCAGCTTGGGGGATGCCTGCTGCCTTCGAAATGCTCGAGGCAGCGATTCATTTGGCGTTCGGCGTCGCCGATGAGGAGTTGCGCCGGGCCGACGTTGATCGTGAGCGGCGCATCCTTCTCGCCCCAGCTGTAGGAAAACCCCGCCTTATCCTGGTCGCGCACGTTGCCCGACACCCGGGTGTACAGACCGACGCCGCGCTGACATGCGCCGCCGAGCGCCGAGTTCTCGAAACCCTTAGTGCACTCCGTCATGGCCTTCTGGATCTCGTCCGGCGTCCGGGTAGCCAGCGCCACGCCACGCTGACACGCGTTGCCGGACGCGGTGCCTGCGCCGTACTCCATCTGGCACTGGAGCCTGGCATCGACGAGGGCATCGGCGAACGCGGAAGGCGTCGCCGCGAGAAGCGCTAGCACCACGAGTCCAAGCACCACCATGGGCTCAAGTCCTATCAGCGCCGGCCTCCCCGACAAAGGGACCCGGTCAACAAAGGACGGGAATCGCCTTCGCAGCCTTTTTTCGTCGCGGCCCACGCGCTACGACCAACCACCGGAACGGACACGTATGAGCTGGAAACCAGAGATCGAAGGAATCGCGGCGCGACGGCGCCTGGCGAAGGACCTCGGCGGCGAGGAAGCCATCGCGCGCCAGCACGAGCGAGGACGCCTCACTGTGCGCGAGAGGATCGCCGGCCTGGTCGATGCGAACTCGTTCGACGAAGTCGGGCCGATCGCGGGACACGCCGAAACCGACCCTGACGGCGTCTTGCAGGCCTTCATTCCGGCCAACTACGTGCTCGGCCTCGCCAAAGTAAACGATCGGCCGTGCGTGGTCGGGGGCGAAGACTTCACCCAGAGCGGGGGCTCGCCCTCTCCGGCAGGGCTCAGGAAGAGTGTCTACGCCGAGGATCTGGCGCTCCGGCATCGCGTGCCCTTGGTGCGATTCCTCGAAGGCGCCGGCGGCAGCGTCAAGAACGCGGGACGCGGCAACGCCAAAGCCGTTGGCGAACCCGTCTACGCGCCGCATCGCTTCATCTCGATCGCCCGCGTCCTGGACACGGTACCGGTCGTGTCGGCCGCGGTGGGCTCGGTTGCGGGACTCCCCGCCGCCCGACTCGCGGGATCGCACTTCTCGATCATGACCAAGACCTCGCAGGTGCTGATCGCAGGACCGGCACTGGTCGAACGCGCGCTGGGCGAGGTCACGACCAAAGAACAGCTCGGCGGCCCGGACGTGCACCTGCGGAGCGGCGTGGTCGACAACCTGGCGGAGGACGAAACCGAAGTCTTCGCCCTGATGCGCCGATTCCTGTCGTACCTCCCGGCGAGCGTGTTCGATCTCCCGCCTCGGATCCCGTGCGACGACGACCCGAACCGACGCGAGGAGGCGCTGCTGTCGATCATCCCGCGCAACCGCCGCCGGGTGTACGACGTCCGCCAGCTCGTGACCGCCGTCGTCGATCGGGACTCGTTCTTCGAGATGACACCGCTGTTCGGCAGCTCGCAGGTCACCGGACTCGCGCGGCTCGACGGAACGCCAGTAGGCGTTCTCGCCAACGATCCCTACTTCGTCGGTGGGGCGATGACCGCCGCGGGCGCGCAGAAGGTGCGCCGCTTCATCACCCTGTGCGAAACGTTCCATCTCCCTATCGTGAGCTTCGTCGACGAGCCGGGGTTCATGATCGGCTCGGAGGCCGAGGCCGCTGCCACGATTCGCCATGGCGTCGAGACGATCGCGGCTACCGTCCGCTCCACCGTTCCGTGGGCTTCGGTCATTGTGCGGAAAGCATTCGGTGTCGCCGCAGCCGCACATTTCGGCCCCGGAGGGACGGTCTACATGTGGCCCTCGGCCGAACGCGGCGCGTTGCCGCTCGAGGGTGGCGTGGCGGTCGCGTTCCGACGCGAGATCGCCGCGGCCCCTGATCCAGAAAAGCGCCGCGCCGAACTCGAGGCGCAATTCGCCAAGGGACGCAGTCCGTTTCCGGCGGCCGAGGGCTTCGGGGCGCACGATCTCCTCGATCCGCGCGAGACGCGACCCGCACTCTGCCGGTGGCTAGCGTGGACGCGTCCGCTGCTGCGGGGCCGACCCCTACCCTAAGTCGCCCGGCTCTTTGGCAACGACTGCACGAGGTCGCGCGGCATCCGCGTACACGTTTTGCGACGCGCGATCCGACGCGAGTCGTGGTAAGAAGAGCCATGGTCTCGAACGCCAGGAGGATCGTGTTCGCGGCGCTGCTCGTGCTCACGATCGGCCTGACCGTCGCACGCGCCGCACCCGATACCGAGGCACCCGTCACCCGGTCGTTCCAGACGGCCGACGGGACCGAGTACACCTACCTGCTGGTCGGCCCCACGAAGGTCGAGGAAGACAAGACCTATCCGGTGCTCGTTGCGCTACCACCGGGCAATCAGAAGCGGGCCATGGCCGACTGGATGCTCCGCACCTACTGGACCCCCGAGGCACGGCGTCGGGGGTGGATCGTCGTCACTCCCGTCCGCTCCGGAGCCGACCTCATCTTCGAACACAATCGCGGCCACTTCGTGGAACTCGTGCAACATCTTGCCAAAACGTTTCGCATCGAGGGCGCGAAGGTCCATCTGGCGGGGGTGAGCAACGGCGGCATGAGCTCCTTTCGGGCGGCGACAGCGCACCCCGAGTTGGTCCATTCGGTACTGACGCTCCCCGGCTTCCCCCCTTCGGAGAGCGACTTCGGTCGTCTCGATCGGCTGAAGAAGATTCCGGTGACGATGTATGTGGGGGCGGGCGACAAAGACTGGGTGCCGCAGATGGAACGGACACGCGACGATCTCGCTAAAGCGGGCGGCAAGGTCACGTTGACGGTCATGCCTGGGGAGGGGCACGTCCTGCGCAGTCTCGGCGGCGGCCACACCCTCTTCGACGTCCTCGATCGCACCCGCTAGGCGCTACTGCCGAACCGCCACACCGAGAATCATCGGGAAGAGCGGCGGATGTACCGGCGCGCCGGGTGTAATCAGACGTTCGATCGCCTCCAGCGCGAACCCGGCGTCGACAATCGTGCGCTCCGTCTCCCGATTCATGTTGCAGCCGCAACCGAGAACACGCTGGAGGGGGTTCAGCCACTCCTGCAGCCGCCGGTACCAGGGGTCATCCGCCGCCACGTGCTCGAAGAAATGGTAGCGCCCCCCCGGCCTGAGCACCCGACGCATCTCGGCGAGCACCTGCGCGGGATCGTCGACTGAACAAAGCGTCAATGTCACCACGATCTCGTCGAACGACGCATCGTCGAACGGCAAACGCTCGCCAGCCAGGGGCACGAGCTTCGTCGGGAACGACACCGCAGCGAGACGGTCGGCGGCGAGACGGTTCATCCCAGCGGAGGGCTCGACCGCCGTCAGCGACCGGACGGCGGGCCCGTAGTACGGCAACGACTTTCCCGTGCCGAGCCCGATTTCGAGAACATCGCCCACGGCTTGCCGTACACAACGCTCGCGCAGTTCGTACATCTCAGGGCCTTCGATCTTTTCGATCAGCCAGGGAAAGACGACGTCGGCGTAGAGACTCACATGCTCCTCCGTTCTAGGCTGCGCGGCGCTGCGCCAATCGCACCGTGCGAACGACACCTACCCATTCCCGCTTCACGATGCCCTCGCTCGCCCCCCATCCCGCCAACAATCCGGTCGCGAGTTCCAGAACGAGCCCGCGCGGCTCGAATGCCGCAAGCCCGAGTCGGCCAAACTTTCGCATGAGGATCTCGCCGTGCACCGCCGCCCACAACACGACGGTCCGACGTTCGGCATCCCCGGGACGCAGCAGCCGGTGACGCGACGCTTCGCCGAGAAAACGGGCAACGTGCTCGACGACGACACGGAGCCGCGGCACTACCGCACGCGCATTCCGGGTTGCCGTGATCTCACGTGGATCGCCGATCGCCGTCGCGAGCAGACGGAACTGCTCCGGATGGCGATCCGCCATCGACTCGTACGTGGCCATCGCGGCCAGCACCTGCACGAGCCCTCGCAGGCCGGGCTCGGCCCCGCGTCGTGTAAGGCGTCGCGCCACGGCGGCTTCGGCGCGCTCGAGATCGACGCGCAGGGTCTCGACGACATCGCCGAGCACCGCAACCACAAGAGCGTCTTTGGACGGAAAGTATCGGTACAGCGCCCCAACAGTGTAGCCCAGCTCGGCCGCGAGGCGATGCATGGTCAGCGCCTCGAAGCCCTCGGCTGCGAGCACCCGGCGCGACGTCTCGAGAATACTGAGTGTCGTCGCGTGGCGGCGGCGGGCTCGCGTCGTCGCGAGCGGTCGTGGCCCGTCAGTCATGTTCACTAAGTGAACGCTATTCACTTCCAAGTCAAGAGGATCCGACCCCCACCCGCAATTCGAACTCCCCACGCGAGGATGTATGATGTGCGGCCTCACGATGAGCGCCGCGCAGTACATACTTGCTATCGATCTCGGCACCACGGGACCGAAGGTCGCGCTCGTCGCCGAGGACGGCCGCCTCGTGGCGCGTGCGGTCCGCCCCGTACGCACGCAGGTCATCCCGCCGAACGGCGCCGAGCAAGACCCGGAAGAGATCTGGCGCAGCGTCCTTGACGCGGCAAAGGAGGTGCTGCATTCGAGCGACGTCGCCCGCGACGCGGTACGCGGCATCGTCTGCGACAGCCACTACTTCTCGCTCATCCCCGTCGACGCCGACGGCAATGCCACTATGAACTGCATTCTCTGGATGGATCAGCGCGGCGCGCCGTACTCGACGGCGATCTACGGCCGCGAGCCAGAGTCCTTAGGTCGGTGGATCGAGGTCCATGGCCTGCCGGCCATTCCCACGGGCAACGACTCGCTTGCACACCTCCTGTTCGTGCAGAACGAGCGACCGGACGTCTACGCGCGCACCCATGCCTTCCTCGAGCCGATGGACTTTGTGAACGCCAAGCTCACTGGCATCGTGGCCGCGAACGCCTGTACCATCTATCCGTTGCTGCTCACCGACAATCGCCACCTCGACGATGTCCGCTATGACGACGAACTGGTCCGCATGACGGGCGTCGATGCCGAGAAGCTGCCACCACTCCTCCCGACAAACCGTCCGATCGGCACACTGCGCGGGGCGATCGCGACCGAGCTGGGTCTGTCGAGCGCCACCGAGGTATTTGCCGGCATGAACGACACCCAGTCGGTGGCGGTCGGTGCCGGTACGTTTCAGCCGGGGCAGGGCGGCATCAACATCGGCACGACGACCCAGGTGTTGGCCCACCTCGACGGCATGCGGAGCGATCTCGAGCGCTCGATCTTGAACATGCCGAGCGCACTGCCGGGCCGCTACATGGCGCTTGCGGAGAACGGCCTCGGCGGAAAGCTCCTCGAGCACTTCGTCTCGAACGTCGTGTATCCGAAGGACGCCTTCGCGGACCATTCCACCGAGGACGCGTACGCGCAGCTCGAACAGGTCGTCGCCGCCGAGCCGGCCGGGAGTGGTGGGCTCCTCTTCCTCCCCTGGCTCACCGGCGTGATAGCGCCCATCACCGACCCGCTCGCGCGCGGGGCGTTCCTGAACATCTCGCTCAGTACGACCCGAACGCGGATGATGCGCGCGATCGTCGAGGGCATCAGCTTCAACATGCGATGGCTGCTCCCCGCCGTCGAAGCGGTGCACGGACACGAGTTCAAGGAGCTCCGATTCTCCGGTGGCGGCGCGATGTCGGACGAATGGTCGCAGCTCATGGCCGACGTCATGGCCCGCCCGGTCCTTCAGGTCGACGATGCACGCTACCTGAATGCCAAAGGGGCCGCGTTCGTCGCATTCCTGCACGCGGGGCTCACAGACCTCGATCAGATCGACCGCTTCTGTCCGACCAAACGACGCTACGAGCCACGCCCGGCGGAACAGGACATCTACGCCAGGCTCTTCGAGCAATTCGTGCGGGCCTACGAGCAGAACCGGCCAATCTTCGAGAGCCTGAACACCGAGCCTGCCGTCGCGGACGGCGCGGCCTCGGCGGAGAACTCATGAATCCGGACGAGCTGCAGCAGCACCTCGACGCGGCCGTAGCACTTGCCGAGCACGCCGGACCAATCGCGTCTGGATATTTCCGCCAACGGCTCGATGTCCAGGACAAATCGCGCGGCGTGCACTTCGATCCGGTCACGGTCGCCGACCGCGAAGTCGAGCGCTTCCTCAGGGCGGAGCTGCAGTCGCGCTTTCCCGGCTACGGAGTGCTGGGCGAGGAGGACGGCGGCGAGAACACCGAGGCCGAACGCTGCTGGGTCATCGATCCCATCGACGGCACGCGCGCGTTCATCACCGGCATGCCGGCATGGGGCATCCTGCTCGGCCTGACGGAGCGCGGCACACCGCGCGTCGGCGTCATGCATCAACCCTACATTGGCGAAACCTTCTCGGGCGCGTCGGGCCTCGGCGCGCGGCTCCGCCATGGCGGCACCGAAACCACGCTCGCAACGCGGAGAGACGTCGCGCTCGCAAGCGCGATCCTCTACTGCACCCACCCCGACGTGTTCATCCTGCAGGACGACCGCACCGCGTTCGAGCGCGTGGCAGGCGCATGCCGAATGACCCGCTTCGGAGGCGATTGCTACGCCTACTGTCTCCTGGCTCTCGGCCAGGTGGATCTCGTCGTCGAATCGTCGCTGCAATCGTACGACATCGCCCCGCTCATCCCCATCATTGAGGCCGCCGGGGGTGTCGTCACCGACGGCCGTGGCGGCTCGGCGGCTCAGGGTGGCTTCGTGGTGGCCGCTGGGAGCCCCGCGCTCCATGCGGAAGCCCTCGCCACCATCGCGCTCTAGCGCCAGAGTCAGAAAGGAACATCTCATGGCCGACGAAGACAGCAGTCCGATCAGCGGGCTCTATCCGTACGCCGAGCGTTTTGGCGTCATCGATCGTCTCCCCGAGAAGGGTCGGGCGCGCGACGAAATCCTGGCCGAGCTGCGGACGATGGCAACCGAAGAAGACGGCTTCTGGCAGACCGGCCAGTGCTCGGGAACGATGTATTGTGGCGATACGTCGCACTACGCCTTCCTGAACGAGGCGTTCAATCTGTACTCACACGTCAACGCGCTCCAGCGCGACATCTGTCCGAGCGCGACACGCTTCGAGGGCGAGATCACGGCCATGGCGCTTGACCTCATGCACGCCGACGCCGTCAAAGAACATCATCCCGGTGAAAGCCCGCGCGGCTCGGTGACGTCGGGAGGCACCGACAGCATCATCACCGCGGTCCTCATGTACCGCGACAAGGCCCGTGCCGACAAGAACATCACGGCCCCGGAAATGATCCTACCGAAGACGGCGCATCCGGCATTCGAGAAGGGCGCGCACTTGTTCGGGTTGAAGGTCGTGCACGCGCCCGTGCACGAGGACACGACGCTGGTCGATATGGACTTCGTCCGCGCCAACATCAACGAGAATACGGTGATGCTCGTCGGCTCGGCGGGGAACTATCCGTATGGGACCATCGATCCCATCGACGAGCTCTCCGCGTTGGCGCTGGAGCACGACATCGGCCTGCATGTCGACGGCTGTCTCGGCGGCTTCATCCTCCCCTGGGGCGAGCAGCTCGGCTACGATATCCCGCCCTTCGATTTCCGGCTCCCCGGCGTCACGACGATCTCGGCCGATACGCACAAGTATGGTTTCGGCCTCAAGGGCACGTCGGTGTTGATGTATCGCGACAAGTCGTTCCGCGATCACGTCTACTTCATGACGCCGGAGTGGCCTGGCGGAAAGTACAACTCACCGGGTATCGCCGGCAGCCGCTCGGGCGGCCTGCTCGCTGCCGCCTGGGCGTCGATGGTGAGCCTCGGGCGCGAAGGATACCTGCGCTACGCGAAAGCGATCTTCGAGACCGCGTTCGCCATGCAGAAGATCGTGCGCGCACACGAGGAGCTCCACATGATGGGCAATCCGACGTTCTGCTTCTCATTCACGTCCGATCGTTTCGACATCTACCACCTGAACGACTTCATGCACGGGCGCGGCTGGCGCTTCAACGGCCAACAATACCCGAACGCCATCCATATGTGCGTGACGCGTCCACAGACGCAGCCGGGCGTCGTCGAGAAGTTCGCGACCGACCTCGAGGCCGCGATCGCCTACGCCCTCGACCCACCGATCGAGCAGCCGAAGTCGGGCGCGATCTACGGCGGTGTCCCGAAGGACGTCCCGGGCGTCGACGAGTTGGTGAAGAACATCCTCGTCGACTACCTCGACCGCTGCAGCGACGTGCCCGCGCGCTAGGCCGCTGAGGCGGGAACCGGCGGCGGCCGATGCACCGTCAGCTCGTAGAAATAAGCAGCGACCAAATAGTAGTGGTTGAGCTCGGTGAACTCGGAGATGTTCTTGGAGATCGAGCCCACCTGCAGGGTGGTGTCCTGGATCCACGTCGCCGTGTTGGTGAGCACACCGGTGACGATCAGCGTGAGAATGCAAATCCGATCGGGGGCGAGCTGACGAAGCCACGGCTGGCGCACGCGGGGGGCCACCAGGGGCAACACGGCGAAGTAGAGAACCATCACGATGTCGGAGAGCTGCTTCAACCGCTTGGTCGACCGCAGGTTGTGGAGGTTGCGCATCTGCTCGTAGTCGGGCCTCCTGTCGTGCATGACGTCCAAGAGGTGCAGTCCGTAGTCGACCTCCTCGAGGAGCATGAGAATCGTGCCCGCGAGGGCGATCCCCAGGACTCGTTGTTCCAGCCTACTCGTTCGGTTGCGCAGCCCGCGGACGAGAATGACGATGAGGACGAGGAGAATCAGGTGCTGCAGGCTCTCCAGGAGACCGAACTCACGATTGTAGGCCGGACTGACAAGTGATTGCAGTACCTGAACTCCCGAGAAATAGCAGGCCATCAGTGCGATCGTTACGGTTGCCGGGACAAGAACGTAGAGGATCGCTTTGTGCCGTCGGGAGAGGGGCTCGATCATCGCGCGCGCTGTATCGCATGCTGATCGCGAATTTTGAAACACACGGGATCGCGCCATGACGCTGCGACGAGTCTGGACGGGCGGTCTCGCCCTCGTTGCGGTCGCGGTCCTCGTCGCCTGGGGCGGAAGCCACTATCGCCTCTTTCGCCCTCCGTACCACGGCCTCGGCAAAGAGATCGCATGGCTCGTCGGCGAGCCGGAGGCGGCGTACAACTTCGACACCGTCGGGCCCGGTCACATCCTCCGCTCCAGCCTGCCCGATGCGCGCTTCGTCCAGCACCTCCGGGACGAGTACGGCCTGCAACGCATCATCAGCCTCATCGGAGAGACCGAGGCACACGCAACCGCACGGGCGCTCGGCATCGAGGTCACGACGTACGAGTGGTCCGCGGACCACCTACCGCCGCAGAACGAGCTCCAGGCGGTACTCGAACTCCTCGACGAAACGGCGCCGGTCCTCGTCCACTGCAAAGGCGGGCTCGATCGCACCGGCTATACGATGGCCTTCTATCGCGTCACGCGTGAGGGCTGGACGCTCGAAGACGCGCGTCGTGAGATGACCAGCTACTGGCACGTGCCGGAGCGCCATCCTGGCGTCCATGCGGGACTCCGCGATGCCTTAGGCGCACGATGACGATGGCCCATGGCCCCCTCGATCGGCTACGGGTCGCAGGTCCGCGACGTCTCGTCGCACGAGCCACTGCAGCACTGCACGGACAACAAACACGAGTTGCCCGCAGCAAGGCACTCGCATGTTCCGGACGCGCCGCAGTCCAAGGAGCAGCATCGTAACGAGTCGGTACACGCCGCGCCGTTCGCGAGACACGGAGCGCAGGTGCCACCCGCGCCACACGAGTCGGAGCAGCACTCCGTGTCGCTGGCACACGTTCCGCCTTCGGGCAGGCAGCAGGCGAGGCCGATGGCATCCGGTTTGCCGCACGTCGCGCCGGGGCAACACGAGAGCAGACCCGTGTTGAAAATCGAAAGGAAGCATCCGGCGCCGGCCGGTACACAGCAGCTCTCGTCGGGAAGGCATTGTGCACCCGGGCCGCAGCTGAAGGGCGGGGCGCAGGTGTTCGGGATGCACACGCCGCCGCAAGGTCCAACTGCTGGAATGAAGATCGAGGGCTGGCAGCAGCCGCCCGAGTGAAAAGGACACGCATCGCTGCAGCAGGTGCACTCGTTCGGCGCGCCGGACACTACGCATTGGTCGAGACCCAGCGGCTGGCTGCTACACGAGTTCGGGCCGTCGCACTCTTCCGACCCGTTGACGATACCGTCGCCGCATCCAACGGGACACGGACCTGGACAACACGTGCACTCGTTCACTGCCCCTGGCGCGGCGCACTCGTCGCCACCGACCGCACACGTGCCCGGGCCGTCGCACTCCTCCGGTCCGGTAATGATGCCGTCCCCGCACACAGGTGTACTTGCGAGACCACGAAGCGTCGCCGTCTGGCAGTCGACGGCGGGCGGCGCCTTGCGCGCTTTGAACAGTCCCGCTTCGTCACGTTGAATCGTCGGCGTGTTGAACAGCGCGCAGTTGCGGAGCGAGCCGGTCGTGATGCGGACGCCCACCGATAGCTGCGGCGCTGCCAACGCGAGCCCGGTTCGCGTGGCGACGATCTTGACGAGTCGGCCCTCTTTCAGCAGGGCGACTCGGACTTCTGAAATGCCGTCCGGTGCTTCCCGGTTCACGAACTTGTAACGGTCGGCCTTGCTGATCTTGGTCGTCCACCCAGGCTTCCCGAGTCCGGACGGCATGATGAACACGGCCGTCGACTCGCCGTTGCCCGGCAAGAGTTCGAGCAACATGCCACTGGTACTCGGGTCGTCCGCGCCGCCGATTGTCGGGAAGAGCAAGGTCGGGTCCTTCAACAGAACAACCACCTTCTCTTTGCCAGACGACGTACGCTTGATGATGATCTTCTGACCGACGACCGCTCGATCGAGCGCCCACGCGTCGCCCAACGCGAGCGTCAGGATCGCCACGACGGCGAGGAACATGCGGGCGAGGCCGGTCACGACCGGAATCGTCCCACGGAAGGAGAACTGGCGTCAACGACTTTCTGAGAATTCTGGCCTTCGTCCACGACGGTATCCCCTGCGCGATCGGAAGGAACCGTCTCAGTGCGACACACTACTGAATCACCCGTTCGACTCGGCGTGCCACCGAGCCCCGGGGATGCCCCCAGACGCGACTAGGACCGGACGATCAGGACGACCTTGCCGAAGTTCTCATTGGCGCCCACGTAGGCGTGCGCGGCATCGGCTTCGCTGAGCGGGAAGGTCCGATCGACGACAGCCCGGATCACGCCCGACTCGATCAGCGGTAGCACACGTTCCTTGAATGCACGGGTGATGGCGAGCTTCTCGTCGAGCGAGCGACTGCGAAGCGTCGAGCCGATCACACGCAGGCGCTTCTGCACCATCGCGGCAAGATTGATCTCGGCGCTGAGGCCACCCATCAAGCCGATCAGCACCAGGCGGCCCTTGGGGCGAAGGATCTTCATGTGGCTGGCGAGATACGAGCCACCGATGCAGTCGAGCGCGACATCGATCCCCTGCTTGTCGGTGAGTGCCGTGATCCGCTCCGCGAAATCCTCGTTCTTGTAGTTGATGCCGACGTGCGCCCCGAGCGCGAGACAGCGCGCGATCTTGTCGTCGGTGCCGGCCGTAACGTAGACCTCGGCGCCCGCCTCGCGCGCGAGCTGGATCGCGGCCGTGCCGACCCCACTGCCACCGGCATGAATGAGCACACGTTCGCCGGCCACGAGACCCCCCTCGAGGAAGAGATTCAGGAAGGCCGTGTAGAACACCTCGGGAATCGCCGCCGCCTGCACGAAGTCGAGCGCGTCGGGAATGCGGAGCAACATGCCGGCGGGGACCGCGACGGCCTCGGCGTAGCCACCGCTCCCGAGCAGAGCGCAGACACGATCACCGACGCGCCATTCGGTCACCGCACTCCCGACCGCGGCAACCGCCCCCGCAACCTCGAGTCCGAGCACACCGGACTCGCCGGGCGGCGGCGGATACAGCCCGCGGCGCTGCAAGAGATCGGCGCGGTTCACGGCCGTGGCGTGTGCGGTGACCAGCACCTGGTCGGAAGCGAGCGTCGGCTCGGGCATGTCGACCGTCGCGAGCGTCCGCGCGTCGTCGTCCTGAACGAGAATGGCCTTCATGAGGTCGGCGCTACCATGGCGTTTCGGGAGAGACAATCGCGCTCGCCGCGCGATGGCGATATGAGACGTCGATGCGCGCTGCTGGCATCTTGTCCCTGTACTGGTTCGTGGTGCTCGGCGCGCTCGGCGTCTGGTTCCCGTTCTACAGCCTGTATCTGAGCGAGAACGCCGGCCTCACCGGCTCGCAGGTCGGCATGGTCATGGCGATGCTGCCACTGGTCGGCATGGTGGCGCAGCCACTCTGGGGGCAGATTGCCGACCGGACCGGCGCGCGTGCCCGCGTCATGTCGCTGCTGACGCTCGGCGCCGCCGCCGGCTACGCCGCCCTCTGGTTCAGCAATGGGTTTCACCAACTCTTGATCGGGACCGCCGTCCTCGCCGTGTTCTCGACGTCAGTCCTGCCGATCAGCGTCTCGGTGAGCCTCGCCGCGCTCCGCGATGTCGGACCGCATGCGTTCGGCATCGCCCGCGCGTGCGGCACCGTGGGCTTTCTCGTTGCGGTCATCGCATTCCCGAAGTTCCTCGACTGGCTACAGGCGAACGGCGCCCCCGCCGCCATCCCGGGCGGTCCGTCGGAGCCCGGGCTCGCCCTCATCCTGCCGGCCACAGCGGTGGTCGTCCTGCTGGCCTCGCTGATCTCCCTTGCCGTCCCGCGCGAGGGTAAGGGAGGGGCGCGCGCCTCCAAAGGGGACTGGCGCGTCTTGCTCCGACATCCGCCCTACGTCCGCCTGCTGCTGTTCACGTTCGGAGGCTATCTCTTTCTGCAGGGCCCGATGACGTTGTTCCCGATCTTCGTCCGCTCACTCGGCGGCGGCATCGAGACCGTCAGCCAGATGTGGGTCCTCATGCTCGTCCTCGAGATCCCGCTCGTCGCCCTCTCGGGCGCCGGCCTCGATCGCGTCGGACCGAAGGGTTTGATTCTGATCGGCGTTGGCGCCGGCGCGGTTCGCTGGCTCGTCTGCGCCGTGTCCTCGAACCTGGCCCTCATCTACGCGGTGCAGGTTCTGCACGGCGTCACCGTCATGGGTCTCATCATCGGCGCACCGCTCTACGTCGATGCGGTGGTTCCACCGCATCTGCGTTCGACCGGCCAGGGTATCCTCGCCATGGTCGGCATCAGCACCGCGGGCATTCTCTCGAACCTCACCGTCGGATGGCTGTTCGAGCACGTCGGAGCGTCAGCACCCGCGCTCTTCGCCGGCTGCGGCTCGGCCGCACTCGCGCTCGCGATTCCCTGGGCGTTGCCGGAGGCGACGCATGTGCAGCACGAAATCGTTGAGGAGGAGATCGGTCGAGCACTGCCGTAGGGTCACACGGCGCGAACGACTAGAACTTCGCCGACGGGATGCAGAGCTCGAACTCGGTCTTGGTATCGATGCGACCGCTGTCGAACTGATTCGCGATGAATACACCCGTGCGCTTCTCGTGCTTCGGCTGCTTGGGATCGATCTTCACGCCCTTGTCGCCGACGGTGAGAATCCCGCACCCGTCCTGGGCAATCTCCTTCTTGGCGAGTCGGGCCTTGTAGCAGACGAGATGTGAGCCGGGCTGGTCGATCGCGGCTGGTGTGATCGGCTTCGGCGTGCCCTTGTCCGGGCCGCTCAGCACGAACGGGGTCCCGGCCTTCTCGGTCGGGTTACAGAGCTTGGTGATACCCTTCAGATCGTAGCGGCGCGTCTGGAACTGGTCGGCGACCTCGACCTGCATGCCCTTCGGAAACTTCGGAAGCTTCGTTCCATCGAACCTCTTCCGTTGCAGCTTGGCCTTATAGCAAAGGAAGTGGTCGACTGTATGGCTCCCGGGGTCGGGCACGATCGCCGGAACGCTCAAGTCCTTCCCGGTCGGGACGAGCAGACTGATGGGACGCTTAGCCTCGAGGAGGAGGTCGTTGCACTGGTTGACGATCCGGATGCCCGTCCGCGCGCTGAACTTCGGAGCGCCCTTTGCCGCCTTGATTTGATATTCGGTCAGATGGACCAGCGGATCGACGATGCCCTCACCGTTTTTGTTGCCCGGGACGCCCAGAGTGAGCGGCTTCTTGACGTCGTAGTCCGCGAAGCGGAACTGATCGGTGAGCGTGACGGGGCCAAACTTCGCGGGCCGCGGCTGTCCCTTGGTCGGCTTGGTCTTGTAGGTCACGAAGTGATCGAGATCGGGGCTCATCACACGACACGACGCGAGGTTTCCGAAGAGGCCCCCGGTGCTAAAATTCGGGCCCAACACAGGGATCCGGACCGCGATCTGACACGTGTCCGGTCCGCTGCTCTCTGCCACAGTGTCGGCTGCGCCACTGACGCTTACGGTGCGGTCGACCCTGAAGAGGTCGTCGACGAGGCTGCCCCCCGGACAGTCGACGATCGTTGCGGTCGCTGGCGATGGCACCGGCCAGTCGATGTTGAGCACAATCTCGGCGAACGCGCTCGGGCGGTCCGTATTCACGAGCAGCGAGAAGCTGGTGACGAACTCCACAATCACGGTCACGGCCGCGGGCGACGTATTGGCGAAGACGATGGCGCCGTTGAACGCATCTTCGAGGGCGTAGCGTAGGCCGCCCGGGTCGGCCTCGCAGGCGAGGTCGACAGCGAGGTCGATGACCGAGTCGAGGCCATCGTTGGTCGCCGTCGACGTTCCACCGAAGGTCACGTTGCCCGGCTCCGCCTCCTCGAGGATCAGCTGCGTGACCGACGGCGGCGGGTCTTGAACGGTGAGCGAGAACCCCGCCGGGAAGGCGCCGAGACTCTGTCCGGCATCATTGCGTATGTCGACGATCCGAAACGACGCGGAGCTCGATGCCGAGGCCAGGGCGGAGACACCGGCGTCGCTGGTCGCTGGCAGGGCGAGCAGGAGAAGCAGCACGAGGAGCGGTAGCCTACGGTCGAGGGAGTGCATGTGCACGATTCTAGTCAAAGAACCTCCCCGCGGGAAACTCGATTCGTCGGGCTCGCGTCCCCCGCGGGTGAGATCTCACGCAAACCTCACCCGCAGGCGGCACCAGAATCAGGTGTAATGACTCCGCCGTTTCACCGCGACTTCGCGCTCGAGGTAGAAGATTTCGATCTTCTTTGTCTCGCCGTCCTTCCGGACGAACTTGTGGCCGCGAAGGATCGTGTCGAGGACGCCGAGGTCGGGGCGACCGTCGAAGTCGCGCGTGGCGGTGATCTCGGTGGAGGCGAAGACGGTGTCACCGGCGAAGATTGGGGCGGTGTGGCGTCCGGTGACGTAGCGAATGTCGGCCAGCGCGTTGTCGCCGACGTCGGCCGACGAGATGCCGAGGCAGAGGTTGAACGGGATGCCACCGAACACGATCAGCTTGCCACCGACGAAACGATCGGGATTCTCCTCGACCATCCACTGATTGCAGTGCACCTGCGACGTATTGTCGAGGATGCCGGTGAGCATGATGTGGTCGGTCGTGACGACGCGCGCGCGTGTGTGCTCGAGCGTGTCGCCGGCCGTGAAATCCTCGAAGTAGGTGTCGGGGCTGCTGAAGTGCGCTAGCTCCGCGTACTTCGCCTTCGGATCGTGCGCTGGAATCTCGAGCGACACCGGAATGTCCTTCGGCTCGAACTGCGCATCGGACACCTTGGCATTCTCGTCGCGCTTCCAGACTTGCACCTTGCGCTGGAAGGTGAGGACGACCTCGCCACGTTGATTGCGGCCGGTGGTCTGGACGTGCACGACGCCGAGGGTCGGATTCTTGGACGAGGGACGGACGCCGAGCACGAGCGTCTCGGCCTCGAGCGTATCGCCGACGCATACGGGCGCCCCGAAGCGCATGTCGATGTATTCGAGATTGGCGCGGGCGTTCTCCGATACGTCCTCGACGCTCTGGCTGAACACGACGAGCATGACGAGCCCCGGGTTCACCACCAAGCCCGGATAGCCGTAGGCCTGCGCGTACGGAAGATTCTTGCTCAAGGGGTTCGCCGTCATCGAGAAATCGGTGAACAGGGCGAACAACCCTTCGGTGATGGTCTTACCGAGCTTGTGCCTGTAGACGGCGCCGGGCTCGAAATCTTCTAGAAAGTGTCCGTGATGCTTACGGATAATGGCCATGGGGCGCCAGGATTAACACGCTCGCCCCGACCGTCAACATCGCCGGCGCGGCGTGCCACACGGACAGGGCCCAGTGGCGTTTCGGACTGCGGAACCCACGATCCAACCGGACCATGCGCGCTCGCCGGTTAGACGTGAGCGGGCGACCCCGTCAGCCGGTCGGACAGTGACTGATGCCGCGCTTGGCGAAGTACTGCTGATGGTAGTCCTCGGCACGGCAGAACGGCGCCGCGGCAGTGATCTCGGTGACGATCGGCCGTGTGAAGCGGCTGCTCTCGGCCGCACGACTCTTCGACGCCTCGGCCTGCTCCCGCTGCTCATCTGAGTGAAAGAAGATCGCCGAGCGGTACTGCGTGCCGACATCGGGCCCCTGACGGTTCATCGTCGTCGGATCGTGGTTCGCCCACAACACGTCGAGGAGCGCCTCGTAGGACACGCGCGCGGGATCGAACTCGACCTGCACGACCTCGGCGTGACCCGTCCGGCCCGTACAGACGTCCTCGTAGGTCGGATTCTCGGTCGTTCCACCCGCATAGCCGACGGCCGTCCCTGTCACGCCCTCGACGTGTCGAAACGCCTCCTCGATACCCCAGAAGCACCCTGCGCCAAACGTTGCAACGGCCATGCCTGCGGCCCTCCTTCTCTCTTCAGCAGTAGCATGCCAGCGGACTGGAGTTACAGGCCCTGCAACGTACGGCGCTGCGTGCCCGACGAAGATTCCACGTGGGGCCGCTCGGAGCACTATCCACCCCGGGTCTAGCAACGAATTCGGGCACGCTCGGTCGCTCGCGACGCTACGTGACGCATGCTATTCCACCCGCACCGCAACACGGGTCCTGAACCACAGCATTCCGAGATCTGGAAGACGAAACACGGCGTTGCACGCCGCACAACGGAGGGAAGCATGCGCTACTCGCACGTCGTTTCATTGATCGCACTCAGCGGCCTGATCGCTGGCTGCGTCGCCACTGGCCATCGCGGCACGCAGAGCGCCGAGTTCAAGGGCAAGATCGGCCGCACCTACGAGGAGAGCGAAGAGTGGTGGGCCAAGCGCACACGTCCCCCCGAAGGCGCACCCAACGTCATCATCTTTCTCCTCGACGACACAGGCTTCGCCCAGATCGGCTCCTTCGGCGGCCTGGTCGAGACCCCCAACATCGACAAGCTCGCCGATGGTGGGCTCCGCTACAACAACTTCCACACGACGGCACTGTGCTCGCCGTCGCGCGCGAGCCTGATGGCCGGCCGCAACCCGCACGCGATCGGTCTCGGCAGCCACGCGCTGACGGCGATGGGCTTCCCCGGCTACAACGCGATCGTGCCGCCGTCGGCGAAGTCGGTGGCGAACTATCTCGAGGACGCCGGCTACATCAACTACGCGCTCGGGAAGTGGGACCACACACCGCTCTACGAGGTCTCGCAGATCGGCCCGTTCGATCGTTGGCCGAGCGACGAAGGCTTCGCTCACGCCTACACCTTCATGGCCGCGGACGTGCATGAGTTCATTCCGGTGATGTGGGACGACCATCATCCCGAGCCGTACCGGAAGACCGAGCATCTGGACAAAGACCTCGCCGACCGTGCGAATGCCTACATCACCGGCCACAAGTCGCTCGATCCCGAGCTGCCCTTCATGATGCTTTGGGCGTCGGGCTCGATGCACTCGCCGCATCACGCACCCGACTCGTACCTGAACAAGTACAAGGGCAAGTTCGACATGGGCTGGGACGAGGCGCGGGAGCAGATTCTGGCCAATCAGAAGAAGCTCGGCATCGTGCCCGCGGACACCAAGCTGACCGACCGCATCGACGAAATCCCCGCCTGGGATTCCCTCTCCGCGGATGAGAAGAAGCTCTACATCCGACAGATGGAAGTGTTCGCGGCGCAACTCGAACACGTCGACCACCAGATTGGTCGCGTCGTCGAGACCCTCGAGCGCATCGGCGAACTCGACAACACGCTGATCTTCGTCACCTCCGACAACGGCGCCAGCGGCGAAGGCGGGCTCGCCGGCACATTCAACGAGACCTACGTGCTGAACGGCATGCAGACGCCCTTCGATGCTAACATGCGGCATCTCGAGCGCTGGGGACAGTGGGACACGTACCCACACTACCACGCCGGCTGGGCCATGGCCGGGAACACCCCCTTCAAGTACTTCAAGCAGTCGGAGCACCGAGGCGGGCAGGCCGATGCGTTGGTCGTCCACTGGCCGAACGGCATCGAAGCCGAGGGCGAGATCCGTGGCCAGTACCATCACATCACCGACATCGCACCGACGATTCTGGCCGCCACAGGCGTCGAGGTTCCGGAGGAGCACCACGGCATCCCGCAACAGCCGCTGACCGGCATTCCGATGAACTACTCGTTCGACGCCGCCGATGCTCCGAACGCCAAGAAACGCCAGTACTACGAAATGTTCGGCAACCGCGCGATCTGGGTCGACGGTTGGAAGGCGGTCACGTTGCACGCCAACCGCATGCCCTGGGACATCAACGTCCGTGGCGATTTCGAGAAAGACGTGTGGGAACTCTACCACGTGTCCGAGGACTTCTCGGAAAGTACCGACCTGGCCGCCGAGAACCCCGAGAAGCTCGAAGAGTTGAAGGCGATCTTCGAAGAGGAAGCCTGGGCGAACAACGTCTACCCGCTGTACGACGACATGATTCAGCGGATGGCCAACATCAACAACATCCTGTTCGGCGATCAGAAGGAGTTCACGTACTACGCCCCAGGCGCAGTGCGCATCGCGGAGAAGGCCTCCGCCCCCGTCAAGAACCGGTCGCACACCATCGAGACGACCATCGACCTCCAGGGTGACGAGCAGGGTGTCATTCTAGCGTGCGGTGGCATGACCGGCGGGTACTCGATGTACATCAAGGGCGGCCGGGCGCACTTCGACTACAACTTCCTCGACGGCGTGCACTACCATCTCACGTCGCCGCGTCTCCCCAAGGGGAAGACGGACCTGAAGTTCAACTTCATCAAGACGAAGGAGTTCGGCGGCACCGGTGAGCTGTACGTCAACGGCAAGAAGGTCGACGACGCGGAGTTTCCGCAGATGCACATCAGCACCTACTCGCTAGCCGAGACCTTCGACGTCGGCAGGGACACCGGCACGCAGGTCGACCCGAACTACGAGGGCAGCCCCTTCCCCTTCGACGGTGAGATCGATCGGGTGGTCATCACCCTGAGGGACTAGTCCGCACGCGCGGTCTCGGCGGCAGTTGGCATGAGCCGCCGAGACCGCGTATGCACATGAGCCCCAACCCGCATTCAAGGAGGTTCCCACCGTGGCAGGACCCGAATTCGAGATCACCGCTGAGATGAAGCAAGCGATCGGCGTCGCAAGCCCGCCGTGGACCTACGAGGTCACCACGACGAGCGTACGTTCCTTCGCACGCGGCGTCGGCTACACCGACCCGGTCTACTTCGACGTCGACGCCGCCAAAAAGGCCGGCTATCGCAGTCTCCCGGCGCCACCAACGTACCTCGGCACCCCTGTCTTCATTCCTGGGCAGTCGAGCGACACCTTCAGCACGCCGAACACGGGTGTGCCGACGGTGAAACACGGCCTGTCCGGCCTGCTCGATGGCGGCACCGAGACCGAGTACCTGGAGCAGATCTGCGCGGGCGATACGCTCACCGCGGTGAGCAAGGTGTCCGATCTTCAGATCCGCGAGAGCAAGTCGCTCGGCAAGATGCTGATCACGACGATGGAGACGACGTTTACGAATCAAGCGAGCGGGAAAGTCGTCGCCACGCAGCGCGCCCAGGCGATTTTCTACTAGGAGGCGATCGTGAGTATGACGTGGAATGACGTTTCAGAAGGGGCGACATTGCCCAAGCTCGAGAAGCAGCCCGGAGTCTCGCAGCTCGTGAAATACGCGGCCGGCTCGGGCGACTTCAACCCGCTCCATCACGACTACAACTTTCCGCAGGTGAAGCAGATCGGCTCCATCATCGTGCACGGACGGTTCAAGTACGCGACCCTCGGTGAGTTCGTCTCGAACTGGCTCGGCCACAATGGACGGATCAAGAACATCTCCTGCCAGTACCGCGGTATGGATCTGCCCGATCAGCCGATCATCTGTGGCGGCGCGGTCGCGCGGAAGTGGGAAGAGAACGGCGAGAAACTGGCGGAGGTCGAAATCTGGACCGAGAACGCCGAAGGGAAAAAGACGACGCCTGGAAAGGCCGTCGTCGTCTTCAACAGCTAAATCGGGGCCGCCAACCCGTAGCGTCGTTCGGCGGCGCTACGGGTTGCAGCCGCACGGATACGCCCCGAAGCCCGGAACACGAGCTGTATCGACACAGCTCCCGGCAACGTCGCTGAGGCAGGCGACACACTCGACGAGATCACCGAGCGTCGTTACCGACCCGAAACATACCGCACCACCGCTCGCGCTCGCCGCATCGCTGCACTCGGCGCCAAAGCCGATAGCCGCGACTGTCGTGTCATCGGCGCCACCGCTCCCCGGAAAGAAGGAGCCCCCGGGGCCGACGAGCGAGTCGTCGCACGAGCGGTCGTCGCCGCCGCAGGCGCGACAAATCTTCGTCACATAGCGCGCCTCCGCCTTCTGGATCTTGTCAGCCGCCTTCCGGCCTTTGCTTCCGGCGGCAGCGGCGCCGTCCGGACAATGGTCGTCGTGCTTGCCGCGGAGCCGGCCTTCCCAACACTTCTGCACGGTCTTGTCCCGAGTGACGGCAAGCCGTGCCGCTTCTCGGCCGATCGTGCGCTGACACCTGTTCAGATCCTTCGCGACATCCGGGTCAGCCGCGACCATGCTGTCGAAGAGACCCGTCGTGGAACGCGCGGTCGCCGCACTGGCAATGCATTCGACGCACGCGCTCACGTCGGCGCAGTCGAAGATTCCGAAGCTACAGCCGCTCGCGCCAAAGTCGGGACAGGTCGAGGCGAACCCGAGCGCGGCTGGATCTTCCTCTGTCAGGTCACCGTCGCACACGCGGTTGTCGCCGCCACAACGCGCTGCGATCTTCTTGACGAGCTTGGACGCGGCCTTGGCGAGCTTGGTTGCGGTCTTCGGGTCGGCCTCGCAGAAGGTGCCGGACGGGAGCTTCCCTGCGAGCTTCCGATCCTCGCACTTGTGCAGCGCACGCACGCGGGCGGTCACGAGCTTCGCGGACTCCTTGGCGATCACTCGCTGACAGAGGGTGGCGGCGGCCGTCACGGGCGTTGGTGTTGGTCCGGTCGGGGCGGGCGGCGGCGTACACGCTAGGCGGGGCGTCGCGGTCACCGTCGGCGTCACGGTTGGGGTAGCCGTTGCGGTCGGTGTCGCGGTGACCGTCGGGGTCGCCGTGACGGTGGCCGTCGGTGTGACCGTCGGAGTCGCCGTGGGCGTCACGGTCGCGGTCGCCGTCGGCGTCACGGTGGGCGTGGGCGTCACAGTCGGCGCCGTGGAAGTCGCCGTTGGAGTCGGCGTCGCACTGAGGGTTGGAGTGGGCGTCACGGTTGGGGTCGGGGTCGCCGTTGGTGTGGGCGTTGGCGTCGCGGTCACGGTCGCCGTCGGCGTCACGGTGGCCGTGGGCGTCGCGGTCGGTGTGGGGGTCGGGGTCACGGTCGCTGTAGGCGTTGCCGTCAACGTGGGCGTCGCCGTGACGGTGGCTGTGGCGGTCAGCGTTGGCGTGGCCGTGGCAGTCGTCGTCGGCGTCAGCGTGGGCGTGCTGGTTGTGGTCGGCGTTGGAAAACTGAACTCGTCGTTGAAGAACCAATTGTAGCCTGTGTTCATCGAGATCGAGGCCGAGGTGATGCGGGCATGGGTCCCGTTCAAGAACGAGCCGCCGACCGAGCAGGATGCGAACGACGAGACGCTGTCGAACCGGACCACGATGTCACACGAACTCGTCTGCCCGGCATAGGTGAGCACGAGGGCATAATCGTCGCCCGTCCCCGCGGCCTCGTCGAGACCACTCATGGCGTAGCGAAGTGTCGCCACATCATCGTGGGCAAGTTGGCGCTGATCCTCGTCGCTGAACGCCCCCTGCTGCATCACCGCCTCGGTATTCGACACGCCGAAGAGGGTCGACACGGTCCGATCGGCATTGGTCGCGAACAAGTGCCCGGCGGGCAAGGCCGACAGATCACGGCTGTACGAACTGGTATCCACTGTCCCCGCGATGCTGAACGGATTGTTGTTGGCACGCTGGAACCAGTGGAGATTCACGTCGTCCCCACGGACGTCATCGCTCGAGCCGATGACGCCGTCGCTCCCCGGATCGGTGCCATAGATGTTGTCGGCGCCGTTGGCCGCCTTGGTGTAGTTGCGGTCGTTCCCGGATAGGCCCGACTCGGTCGCGAGATTCGGGTGCGCGAGGCCGAGGCAGTGCCCGACCTCGTGGACGAGCGTCGACTCGACGTCGATGAAGCCGGACGGGATGTTGTTGCTACCTCCGAAGACAAGATTGCCTGTCGTCGGCAAGAGCGCATTGTAGGTCGCGACGAGATTCTGCAAGGAGATGGCGGAATCGGCCGCGTGCGGAAACGCGGGGTCGACGCACACCGAAACGCTGACCGTGCCCCCGGTGCCAAGATATCCTTTCGGGTGGGCAACGGCATCCGGGTTGGATTCACCCGCGAAGATGTAGGCCCCCGCCAAAGCCGCTCGCGGCCCGAGGGCATAACTCGCAATGACCACGGCGGTGACGACGCAAGCGCGCAGCGTCATGCCCGCGCGAGCCTCCCGCACCATCATTGCGCCGCCGCCGTATGCACGCGATCGATCAGCGCGCGAAGTTCCTCACGAGCCTCTGCCAACGCCGCAAGGGTACCGACCGAAGGATGCCGTGCGAGGTCGTTCCGAAGACCGCGCCACTCGGCGCGATGGGTGATCGATGCCGGGAGCGCCGTCGCGCCGGCTGGCACCGTGGCCGCGAGCGCGAGCTCGACGATCGTCGTCGACGCGTCGGTGACGGCCGCCAGGACGACACCGCCCCCACCGGACGTGAGTGCCGCCGCACGCGCGGTCTCGGCAAGATGCAGCTCGTGGCGAACGGCGCTGCCGTCGAACTGGGGAACGCCCTTGGCA
Source organism: Deltaproteobacteria bacterium (assembly GCA_029262315.1). Classification (GTDB taxonomy): domain Bacteria; phylum Desulfobacterota; class Binatia; order UTPRO1; family UTPRO1; genus JAJCZP01. The sequence goes on from JAJCZP010000071.1 coordinate 67,672, forward strand.
ACGAGCGATGCGACGAGCGCATCGACCTCCGCGCGCGGAAGCGTCGTCGTGTGGTCGCCCGCCCGACGCATGTACGGGGGATAGTGCACGGTCGCGGTGCCGTCGCCACGAATGGTCAGCGTGGTCCCGCCCTCGGTCTCTGCAAGCTCGCCGGGAATCTCGATGTAGCGAACCACGATGTCGGACGCGGCGTGCGAGTAGGCGAAGCCCGCGTTCGCGACGTCCTCGGCAACCGCATCGGGCGCGGCGACAACCGTAGCCGCGGCGACCAGCGCGCCGCAGAGACTTGCGGCAAACCCTGGGGCCCGACGATGCGCTCCGAACCGGCTCACGAAGACGTATCGACACCAAATTTCCAGCACATGAGCGGCAGTTGCTATGCCCTCGCCACGCGTGCGGGCACCCGTTGCGAGTGGTCACAGCGTCCGCGCGTTGAGCGCGCGACCCGATGAGATCGTGCCTGCGACCCGCCATGACAGATTCGGTCCAGACGGGCCGCGCGCCTGGCAAACCGCAACCAGACCCGCGAGGAAATCCCTCGCGAACGCCTCCGACCAAGGCTCCGACGCCCCCAAGTGCCTGAACTTACGGCAGTTGATCATGCCGATATGGCGGTCAATACTAGGATCCATGAGTAACCTCACCGACCCCGCAGACCTCGCACGCTGGCTGGAGCTGGCAACCAAAGAGCGGAAAGGCGCCGACCCGGCCGATCTCACCTGGCACACGCCGGAAGGCATCGACGTCAAGCCGCTCTACACGCGCGCCGACGTGGCAAACCTCGACTTCGCGGACACGATTCCGGGCGACTTCCCGTTCCTCCGCGGACCGCGGGCGACGATGTACACGGCACGCCCGTGGACCATCCGCCAGTACGCGGGCTTCTCGACCGCCGAAGAATCAAACGCGTTCTATCGCGCCAATCTCGCCGCGGGACAGATGGGGCTCTCGGTCGCTTTCGATCTCGCCACGCACCGCGGCTACGACAGCGACCATCCGCGTGTCGTCGGCGATGTCGGGAAGGCCGGTGTGGCGATCGACTCGGTCGAGGACATGAAGATCCTCTTCGACAAAGTTCCGCTCGACAAGATGTCGGTGTCGATGACGATGAACGGCGCGGTGCTCCCGATTCTCGCCAACTACATCGTCGCCGGCGAGGAGCAGGGCCTGAAGCACGAGCAACTGACGGGGACCATTCAGAACGACATCCTGAAGGAGTTCATGGTCCGGAACACCTACATCTATCCGCCCACACCCTCGATGCGGATCGTCGGCGACATCATCGAATACACCACCAAGGAAATGCCGCGCTTCAACTCGATCTCGATCTCCGGCTACCACATGCAAGAAGCCGGAGCGACCTGTGATCTCGAGCTCGCGTTCACCATCGCCGACGGGCTCGACTACGTGCGTGCCGCGCTCTCGAAAGGCCTCGACATCGATGCCTTCGCGGGCCGGCTGTCGTTCTTCTTCGCCATCGGCATGAACTTCTACATGGAGGTCGCGAAACTTCGCGCCGCGCGGCTCCTGTGGGCGACGCTCATGAAGAAACACTTCCAGCCGAAGAAGCCGACGTCCCTGATGCTGCGGACGCACTGCCAGACCTCGGGCGCGAGCCTGACCGAGCAGGATCCGTTCAACAACATGATTCGCACCACGGTCGAGGCCATGGCGGCGACGATGGGGGGTACGCAGAGCCTGCACACCAATTCGTACGACGAGGCGGTGTCGCTCCCGACCGACGCCGCGGCGCGCATCGCACGGAACACCCAGCTCGTGCTCCAGCTCGAGACCGGCATCCCGCACGTCGTCGATCCATGGGGCGGCTCGTACTTCATGGAGTCGCTGACCCACGCGTTGGCACAGAAGGCCCTCGGTATCATCGAAGAGGTGGAGCGACTCGGCGGCATGACCAAGGCGATCGAGTCGGGCATGCCGAAGCTACGGATCGAAGAGACGGCGGCCCGCCGGCAGGCCCGCATCGACCGCGGAGAGGACGTCATCATCGGCGTCAACAAGTTCCGCCTCGACGAAGAACCCGAGATCGACGTCCGCGAGATCGACAACACCGCGGTCCGCGAAGCGCAGGTCGCGCGCCTGAAAGAGGTCCGCGCGGCGCGCGACGAGGCCAAGACCCGTGAGACTCTCGAGGCCCTGACCCGCGCCGCCGAGTCCGGCAACGGTAATGTGCTCGAGCTGGCGGTGAACGCCTCCCGCGCGCGCGCCTCCGTGGGAGAGATCTCCGATGCCCTCGAGAAGGTCTGGGGCAGATATCAGGCGGAGGTTCGATCGATCTCGGGCGTCTACGGTGCGCAATTCGCCGAGGACGACGACTGGAAGAAGCTCCGCGCGGAGATCGAACAGTTTGCGAGCGATCACGGACGGCGCCCGCGCATGCTCGTCGTCAAGATCGGACAAGATGGTCACGACCGCGGCGCGAAGGTGATCGCGACCGCGTTCGCCGATCTCGGCTTCGACGTCGATGTCGGTGCGTTGTTCGCCACACCTGAAGAGGTCGCCCGCCAAGCCGTCGAGAACGACGTGCACGTGGTCGGTGTCTCGACGCAGTCGGGCGGCCACAAGACACTGGTGCCGCAGCTCGTCCAAGAACTCGCCGGACTCGGCGCGGGCGAGATCGTCGTCACCTGCGGCGGGATCATTCCAACGCGCGACTACGACTTCCTCGAGCAAGCAGGCGTCAAAGCGGTCTTCGGCCCTGGGACGAACATCCCCAAGGCGGCCCGCAAAGTGCTCGGGCTCATCGGCAAGCGGCCGCTGCAGAAGGCCGCCTCGCAGTAGCCGAGGGCGTTGCATGGACGCCCGCAGCGCGCGACACCTCGATCATCGAGCGAGAACAGCATCGTGAATCCCGCTGCTGTCGACGTGGAGACCCTCGCCACCGAAGTGCGCGCGGGCAACCGACGTGCGCTCGCGAAAGCGATCACGCTCGTCGAGAGTACCCGGAGCGACGATCAGCGCGCCGCACAGCATATGCTCGAGTTGCTGCTCCCGGCGACGGGTCGCGCCGCGCGCGTGGGCGTCAGCGGCGTCCCCGGCGTCGGCAAGAGCACGTTCATCGAGGCATTCGGTCTCCACCTGATCGAGACGGGCAAACGCGTCGCGGTACTGGCCGTCGATCCCTCGAGCGCGCGTACCGGCGGGAGTATCCTCGGCGACAAGACGCGCATGCCGAGGCTCTCGGTCGCGCCCGAAGCCTTCATCCGCCCCAGCCCATCGGCGGGCTCTCTCGGCGGCGTCGCCCGCCGCACCCGCGAGGCGGTGCTGGTCTGCGAGGCCGCGGGCCACGACGTCGTGCTGGTCGAGACCGTCGGCGTCGGCCAGTCGGAGGTCACGGTTTCGTCGATGGTCGATTTTTTTCTCGTGCTCATGCTGGCCGGCGCGGGTGATGAGCTCCAGGGCATCAAGAAGGGCATCATAGAACTCGCCGACACGATCGCGATCAACAAAGCCGACGGCGACAACATCGACAATGCCGAGCGGGCGGCCGGCGAATACCGAGGTGCGCTCCGACTCTTCCGCCATAGCACGCCAACGTGGGATCCCCCCGTCCTGACGATCAGCAGCCTCGAAGGACGGGGGATGGACACCCTCTGGGAAACGATCGAGAACCACCGCGCCTGCCTCACGGCCGCGGGCGAGTTGGAGCAGACGCGACGTGAACAGCAACACGCGTGGTTCTGGAGCATGATCGACGATGGATTGATGGGCCACTTCCTCGACCGTCCCGACGTGAAACGGCTGCTGCCGACACTGGAGGAGGGGGTGGCACAAGCACGTATCACGCCGACCCAGGCGGCGCGGCAGCTACTGGCGCTCCTCGATAGCGGCGCCGGAAGCGGCCACGAACCGATGCGGCGCCCGCGCCCCAAGCGCACGGGCTGACGCGCGCGTTTCTTGCGGGCGTGTCGTGAACGAGTTATCGGGGGGCATGGCCGACTCGTCGTGCATCTTCTGCAAGATCTGCGCTGGGGAGATGGAGGCCGACCGCGTGCACGAAGACGAGCACACGGTCGCGATCCGGGACCTCAACCCTGGCGCCCCGACCCATATTCTGGTCCTGCCACGGAAACACGTCGCGACCTTGAACGATCTGACCGAGGACGACGACGCACTAGTGGCGCATATCCATCGCACCGTCCGCACCGTCGCCGCCAAGGATGGTCTCACCGACTACCGGGTGGCCATCAACTGCGGGGCGGGTGCCGGCCAGAGCGTCTTTCACATCCATTTCCACGTCCTTGGCGGCCGCGCCCTGTCCTGGCCACCAGGCTGACCGACCGCACCGCGCCGACATGGCGCAGATCCCCCGATGACGCGCCGCTTCGTGGCGCATCTTACGCTTGACCAGCATCGCCCCTTGCCACTAGTGTCACGCCTCCGCCCGACGTCGTGAACCTGTGAGAAACCCACCGAGGGACCCCATGAGTGAGCGTAAGCTGAAGCTCGCCGACCTGAAGCAGCGTGCCCAGACCGAATCCGCATTGCTTGCCGTTCGTTTGCCGGGAAAGACGATGGACGAGATTCGCGATGCCGCGCGCACGCTCAACATCCGCATGCGCGCACTCGTGCTGGCGCTGCTGAACGAAGGTCTCGACGCTTACGACGCGTCGCGGGCCGTCTCCAAGACCGCGTCGAAGGTCGCACCGAAGAACGGCTCCAGGACCGCGTCCCGGACCGCCTCCCGCACCGTGTCCCGTGCCACTCCGAAGAACGGCAGGCGGCGGCGCTGACACCGCGGACGCGTCCCCGGTCGAGTAGGCGTGACGTCGCGCGCTCTGCTAGGGTGAACCTGTGAAGTCGAGTTTCCGTCCCGCCCTCGTCAACGGTCCGTTCCAAGACTGCGCCCTCTACGTCGCCATGCGATGGCAGGGCGCGGCCGTGCTCCTCGACCTCGGCCGCATCGACCGGCTGAATCCCGACAACTGCATGCGCCTCACCCACGTCTGCGTCTCGCATACGCACATGGACCACTTCATGGGCTTCGATCATCTGCTGCGGCTGACGCTGCCGCGCGATCGCCAGCTGACGTTCTGTGGCCCCCCGGGACTGATCGACAACATCGCCGGAAAGCTGGCCGGGTACACCTGGAATCTCACCGACTCGTACACATTCGCCATGACGGTCGTCGAGCGCCACGAGCGGCATCTCGCACGCACGCTCTTTCGCGCCAGCACCGGGTTCGCCCGCGAGCCGCTGCCCGACGTCCCCGCCGCGCCCGGCCACCTCGTCGAAGAACAGGCACTCCGTATCGACACCACCACGCTCGACCACAAGATCCCATGCCTCGCGTTCCGGGTCAGCGAGGCTCGGCACCTGAACGTACGGCGCGACGTCCTCGACGCCCGCGGCTATCGACCGGGCGCGTGGCTTGCGGCGCTGAAGAACGCCGTCCGCAGCGAGACGCTCGATGACGCGATTGCCGTCCAGACCACGGATGGGATTCAGACGATTGCCGCGGAAGAGCTCAAGCGCGATCTCATCATCGACCAGCCCGGACAGCGCGTCGCCTACGTCGTCGACGCGCGCTTCGACCCCACCAACGCGCAGCGCATCGTCGACCTGGCGCGGGACGCCGACGTCCTCTATTGCGAGTCGCGCTTTCTCGAAGAAGACCGTGACGAGGCCGACAAGCGCTACCACCTGACGGCGCGCCACGCCGGCTTTCTCGCACGCGCAGCGGGCGTGCGCCGGCTCGAGGTCTTTCACTTCTCCCCGCGCTACCAAGGCATGGCGGGCGCCTTCCGTGCCGAAGCGCAGGCCGAAATGAGCGGCAAGACCCGACTCGAAGAGGACGAGCCCTGGACGGCCGCGCTGCTGTCCAAGCCCGCCGCTCCGCGCGCCGACATCGCCAGTGATGCCATGCCAACGGCGAGCGTACCGGCACGTGGACACGGCCTCGAGCACGGAGGACCCGCTGGCCTCGCGGATGTCGGCAACGAGCCGAAGCGGCTGTCGAGTGGCGAACGTTCTTAGCGCCCCCGCCCGCACCTTCCTCGCGCGGCACCGCATCGGGCATCTCGCCACCGCCGACGCCGCCGGCACCCCGCACGTGATCCCCTTCTGCTTCGCGCTCGTCGACGACACGCTGTATTTCGTCGTCGACAGCAAACCGAAGCGGCAGAAGGGCCTCGCAATCAAGCGCATGCGGAACATCGCCGAGAACCCCGCCGTTGCCGTCGTCGTCGACGACTACGACGACGACTGGACACGGCTGGCCTACGTGCTGGTTCGCGGGCGCGCTACGGTCGTGGGTGACGACGCCGTCCGTAGCCGTGCGCTCGACGCGCTGCGCGACAAGTATCCGCAGTATCGCACGATGGCCCTCGACGGCCCGGATCACCCCGTGGTCGCCATCACGGCCGAGGGCGCGCACTTTTGGCGCGCGAGCAGCGCCTGAGCCCCATCGGGCACTTGCATCGCCTCAACCCTTGGGCCATGGGACGCACAGTCCACGCGCGCCGAGGAGACGTGTCATGCCCGATCCAATGCACCCCATAAGATTCCCCAACGAAACGGATGAGTACCGCGTCGCGCGCAACGAACTCCTGCGCGCGGAGATCGCGCTCCGCGAGCAACGCGAGCAGGTCGCCGCGCTCCGCCGCACGCTGCCCCCGGGCGGTAAGGTCAAGGAAAACTATATCTTCGACGAAGCCGCCTCCGGCGGCGGCGTTGGCCAGACGACACTGTCCGACCTGTTCGCACCCGGCAAGGACTCGTTGATCCTCTACAGCTTCATGTATGGCCCCGAGATGAAGGCCGCATGTCCGATGTGCACATCGTTCATCGACGGCATGGATCGCTATGCACGCCACATCACCGAACGCGTCAATCTCGCCGTCGTTGCCAAGTCGTCGTTGGCGCGGATCCGCGCCTGGGCGGACGAACGCGACTGGAATCGCGTGCGCCTCTTGTCGTCGGAGAGGAACGACTACAACACTGACTACGCGTCCCAAACACCGGACGGCAATCAGATCCCCGCGTGCAACGTCTTCATCAAACGCGACGATGGGATCTTCCATTTCTGGAACGCCGAGACCCTCTACGTCGCTGGCCAGGGACACCCGCGACACGTCGATCTGCTATGGCCGATCTGGAACTTCTTCGACCTCACGCCGGAAGGCCGCGGCGAGTGGATGCCGAGCCTGAGCTACTGAGACACTCTCCGGACGACCTCCCGACGTTCCGCGCGGCCTGCACCCGGTGCTTGCGTCCGACGACGGGCTGCTACTGCGCGCATCTGCACCCGGTACCGAGTCGGACGCGCGTGGTGTTCTTGCAGCACCCGCGTGAGCGCCGCGTCGCCTTCGGGACGGCGCGCATGGCGCACCTGGCGCTCCCGAACTCTGAGCTCCACGTCGGCGTGGACTTCGATGATCATCCGCGGGTGCGCGCGCTCGCGGCGGCACCGTACGGGGAGACCGTCGTACTCTACCCCGCACCGGACGCGGTGGAGCCGGAAGACCTCCCGAGAGATGCGTGCCGGAACCTGCTGGTCATCGACGGCACCTGGATCCAAGCCCGCAAGATGTTCGCGCGCAACGCGCTCGTGCGCTCGCTGCCTCGCGTCGGCTTCGCACCGTACCTCCCGAGCCGCTATCGGATCCGACGTGAGCCGGCACCCCACTGTCGAGCCACGATCGAAGCGGTCGTCGAGGCACTCGAGCGCTTCGAGCACGACGATACCAAATTTCGTCCGCTCTTGCGCGCGTTCGACCACATGGTCGAGCAACAGATCCACTACAAGGAACAGCAACCAAACCCCTACACCCGCGCGCACAAACGTCAGCACCAGGAACGCGAGGATCCGATTCGACGCGAACTCCGCGAGCGGTTCGGCGACCTCGTCGTCGTCCATGGCGAAGCCAACGCACACCCACGCGATGCCGACGTGCCTGGCGCGTCCGAACTGATCCAGCTCGTTGCCATGCGCCCGGCATCGGGCGAACGCTTCGTCGCCCTTCTCGCCCCGCGTCGCCCGCTCGCACCCTCGGCGCCCTGCCACCTGGGCCTCGACGACGCAAAGGTTCTCGGTGGCGAACCCGCCGCCACGGCGATGGCGCGTTGGCGTGCTTTCCTCCGCCCGCAAGACATTCTGTGTACGTGGGGATGCTACACGCTCGATCTCCTCCGCGCCGAAGGCGATGCCCCACATCCGAATCTCGACCTCCGAAGCGCCACGGCCCGCTGGCTCGGCCGACGCACCGGCGGCGCCGATTCCGCGGCGCGGATGCTCGGGGCCAGGAGCGCCGACGCGCCGTGGACGCCTGGGCGGGCAGGCCATCGCATCGTAGCTCTCGCCCAAATCGTCGAGCGCGCCGCTCAACGACCCGCATCAGCGCTCACAGGTAGCTGAGCCACCACTCGGGGCGACGTGCTTTCACTGCCGCAAACCACCGACAGGCGGGAAAGAGCGCCAGCACGACGGCGATCCAGAGCAGATACACGGATCCGAGCCCCACGCCGAACCCGGACGGATACATGAGGAACACGACGGCGATCTCGCCGATGGCGAATCCCTGCGCAACGCCGACGATGAGCGCCAGCGTGTGGATCACGTAGAGGTGCAGCACGTAGTAGAAGAACGGCACCCGTCCGATCGTGATGAGCGCCTCGACGATCCGCCCACGGGCGTGCTCGAGGACCCCAAGCATGGCCAGGGCTGGACCCACAGTCATCAACAGGAACTGAAGCGAGGGTGGATATTTCGTGAGGTCGAAAAAGCTCACGAGCGTCGGCACCAGGCTCGCGCCGATCTCCCACCCGCGAGGCTCGCCGTACGCGTTCGGTAGTCGGAGCGCGATGAACGCGATGGCCAATGCCACGCCCCAGAGCACCAGCGTGCGCGGGCGCGACGGCTCTGGCGCGGCAAACACCGGACCGAGCACGTAGCCGAGCGCCATGAGCCCGATCCACGGCACGAGCGGATAGCCGACAAAGGCCACGATCGTGCCGCCGATACTGAGCGGCCCTTGAATATGGAGTAGGACCCACAACGGCGACGCGTCGGCGAGCGCCGGTTGCACGGAGTCGAGCAGGTTGTGGCCGAGCACCACGACCAGGCCGAAAACGGCGACGAGGCTCCGCGGCAACCAGACGAGGCCCGCCAACGCGATCATCGACACCCCGAGTGCCCAGAGGACTTGCAGCGGTAGCACCATCCGCTCGCCGACGTTGAAGTTCCAGGCGAAGGCCACCACGGTAAGCTCGATCACCACGAGCCAGAGACCCCGGGTGAGGAGGAAGCGCGCGGCCGCGCGCGGAGACCCCGTCTTGGCCCGATAGAGGTGCGCGCCGATCCCCGCGAGCAGCACGAAGGTCGGGGCACAGAAATGCGTCACCCAGCGCGTGAAGAAGAGCAGGCCTGCGGCCTCGGAAAAGTCGAGCATGGCGCCTCGCGGCTGCGTGAGCATGTCGCGCACGTGGTCGAGGGCCATGAGGACCATGACCAGCCCACGAAGCGCGTCGATCGACGCCAGGCGCGCCGCGGTCGGAGGTTGCGTCGGCACGGGAACGCTCAATAGTAGGCTGCATTCCAGGGTCAAGGAGGATCACCATGGCCGATGCCAACAATCTCGACCTGCTCGTCAATGCGCAGGACATCCGTGAGATCAAGTTCGTCGAGTCACCCGCCCCGCAGGAGGCCGATCTCCAAGCGGGCGAGATCTTCGTCCGGGTCGAGAAGTTCGGCTTCAGCGCCAACAACGTCACCTACGCGGTCCTGGGCGAAATGATGCGCTACTTCGACTTCTTCCCGACGACGGAACGCGGCTGGGGCAAGATCCCCGTGTGGGGCATGGGACGCATCGTCCACTCACGCCACGCCGAGCTTCCCGTCGGCACTCGTATGTACGGCTACTTCCCACTGGCACGGGCGGTGACGCTTCGTCCTTCCGAGATGACCCTGACGGGCTTCGAGGTCGATCGCGGCGATCTCGCGCAGGTCTACAACCAGTACTGGCTGAACAGCGCCGACCCCTTCCATCTGCCCAGCAACGAAGATCAGATGCTGATATTCCGACCGCTCTTCTTTACGAGCGTGTTTCTCGACGACTACCTAGCGGACGGTCATCAGTACTTCGGAGCGCAGACCGTGCTGGTGACGAGCGCATCGTCGAAGACATCGTACGGGACCGCCTTCATGCATGCGCGGCGCTACGCCGAGCAGCCAGTCGCCGGCCGTTGCGCAATGGTCGGTCTGACCTCTCCTGGTAGTCGCCCCTTCGTCGAGCAACTGGGATTCTACGATCGCATCGTCACCTACGACGACCTCGCGTCCGTATCCTCCGACACGTCGGTGGTCATCGCGGACGTCGCTGGCAACCTCGACACCCGGAGACAAGCCCACGAACACTTTGGCGACAACCTCAAGAAGATAGTCACTATCGGCCTCTCCCATTGGGACAAGTCGCAGACGGGCACACTGCCGGCCGAGCTCGACGCCAAGACGGAACTCTTCTTCGTGCCGAGCTGGATCGAGAAGCGCCAGGCCGACTGGGGAATCGAACGCCTCGTCGGGACGATGGCGGGGGCGTGGCAGGCCTTCATGGCCGACGTCGACGCGCGGTGCCGTCTGACCCGCGCGACGGGCCCGGAGGCGGTAACGAAAGCGTACCACTCGATGGTGGAGAGTCGGTCCAAACCCGACGAGGGCAGCGTGCTCTCTCTCTGGGACGACGCTTTCGCGTAGGCGATCTCCGGAACACGCCGCGCCCCCACCGGGGCCGCTCAACCTTTGACGAGCTGCGCGCGCGCAGCTGCGGCGGCACGACGAAGACCAACGTCATCCGAGGCCGCCGCGGCATCGAGGACCGGCGCAACGGCAGCGGCGCTGAGCCCCACGCGCCCAAGGGCACTGACGGCCGCCCGCCGGACGCCCGGCTCTTCGTCCTCGGCTGCCATCGTCAACACGAGCTCACCAGCACCGGACGCCACCTGCTCGAGCCGCACCAGCCCCGACAGCGCAGCCAGGCGCACGCCGACATCCAGATCGCGCATCGCCCCGGTGAAGGCCGCCACGACCTCGGGTAGTTCAAGCTGCAGATCACGGACGATGTAGAGGACCATCTTTCGGAGCAGTGGCTCCGGGCGAGCGAGTGCCCCGAGGAGCGCGGGGACGATCGCGGCGCCGTGCGCGCCTCCATTTGCGACGAGCAGCTGCGCCGCGGCCCAGCGCTGATCACCATCCGGGCTGGCCAGGGCATCGAGCAACGGCGGAATCATCACCGACTCGAAATGACCGAGATGCCCGAGCGCATAGACGGCGCCCCACCGCTGCGTCTGATCGCCACCGGTGCAACCAGCGCGCAACGCATCGCGGACGACAGTGTGGGTCGCACCACCACCCGCCCGGAGGACATCGACTGCTCGTCGCTGCAGGTCCTTGCGCGGAACTCTGAGACAATCGACCACCGCCAAGGCCAGTGCGCTGTCGAGCATCGCCGGCGCGGCCGCCAGCGCCTCGAGAGCGGCCCGCCGCTCATCCAAATTCGCAGACGCGAGCGCCAATGCGACGTCACCGGCCACGCTCACTCGGCAGTCATCCTCACACGCACAGTGGTTCGACGGGCGCCTGCGGGCACTCCATCGTGCGCTCGCCGCACGGCCGGCGTGGGCCCCACCGCCCGACGCTCACTCATCCCGGCATTCCCTTCATGATGGTGTCGGCCACCGTCCGCTGCGGCCCGATGCCGAGCAGATAGTGCGCCGGGTCCTCGAACACCGACTCGACGACGCGGGCGATCGCCGTCGGTTCGGCCGGACACAGCCGCAGCTTGTACTCGAGCGCGGCAATCCCCGGCGAGTCGGCGATGATGTCACCGGCCAGCTGGATGTCCTTCAGGAACCGTCCCTGCTCGAGGGCGAAGTGCGCCTCGAGGACGCCCGTCTGAATGCCGGACGTGCCCACGAGCGACAGATCGTCGCGGCGTTGGCGCATGCCGTTCCACGCCATGGCCTCACGTTCCGCGAGCGCGGCGATCGCCTGCGTCTCGAGCGCCGAGAGCGACTCGTCCTCGACAGCGACGCCAAACTGCTGCTTGTAGCCGTCACGCAGCAGCGCTCCGAGCTCGGCGAGCGTGGGCGCCTCACCGATCTCTTCGTAGAGCGACGTGCCTCCCTCGAGGGCCAGCAGGTCGGCTTTAATGACCCCGGTCGTGTCCCACCGATCGAGCAGATGCGCGACGGCGCCGAGCGGACGCGCCACGGCCAGGATCCCCTCGAACACGAGACGACCCCGCTCATCGGCTTCGAACGAAACCGCGGCGATCGGGCGGCGGTTGACGGTTACCAAATCGCGCCCCGGATAGTACGCCGAGAGGCCAAGGCTCTTCAGGGCACGCATGAGACCGCGCACGTAGCGATTCGGCACCTGTGCTGGCTTGAGCGCCAGCGGATCGTCCGAGACGAGCGCCGCTCGATGGGGAAGGAGCAGCGAGAACCCTAGGTAGCCCTCACCGAGCGCGAGCGCACGCCCGCCAGCGATCCGACGCTGAAAAGACTCCCCAGCGTCGAGGACACCGGGAGGCGCGAGATGCCAGCGACCAGCCGCGAGCACCTCCCCCGGAAGGGTATACACCCGCAGAACGCCGCCGCTCGCGCGTCGACCACCAAGCGTCCCCACCAGGTGCCGGTCGGTGGCGACCCCGATCGCTGGTCTGACCTCGGGTTGCTCGAGGTACGCGAGTGACGTCACCCGCTCTGCAGCGTCTCCCGCCATCGTCCGCGTATAGCAGCTATTTCGTCACGCCGTCATTGGCGCCAAAGCGGCGCATCGGATACTCGCGCGTCGTGGAGAACGGAAGTCGAGACACGCTGCGGGTCGGAGATCTCGACCTGCACTATCTGACCTGGGGCCGGGAGAACCTCCCAACGGTGGTCCTGGTGCACGGCGCCTCGGCCCACGCCCATTGGTGGGACTACGTCGCCCCTACCCTGGCGGGTCACTACCGGGTCCTCGCCCCCGACCTCCGCGGACATGGGGACAGCGACCATGCGCGTCCCCCGGCGTACGCCATCGACGACTACGTCCACGACCTCGAGGCGCTGACCACAGCACTGGCCCCATCGCCCGTCGCCCTGGTGGGACACTCGCTCGGCGGGGTAATCGCACTCCGCTACACGGAGCGTCACCCTGCCCGCGTCGCGACCCTGGCGATCGTCGATAGTCGGGCGCGGACGGGCAGCGGACGCACCGGACTGGTCAACAGATTGAGCGCGCTCCCCCACCCCGTCTTCGAATCCCCCGAGGAGGCGGTACGACGCTTCCGGCTGCTGCCGCGAGGCACCACGGCCCATCCACACGTGCTCCGGCGTATGGCGCTGGCGGGCATCCGCACTACCGGAGAGGGCGGCTACACCCTCAAGTTCGATCGAGGAGCGTTTGCCAAACGCGCGGTCCTCGATCTCATGCCGGCGTTGGCGGCAGTGCAATGTCCGACCTTGCTGGTGCGCGGTGGCGAGAGCGTGTTCGTCGATGCCGACACCCTCACCGAGATGGGCACGGCATGCCCGCACGCCGAACTTGCCACGATCGACGACGCGCATCATCACGTCGTCCTCGATCAACCCGAAGCGTTCGCCATGCGTCTCCTCCTGTTTCTCGGGCGACACTACGTCGTCTAGGCAACGCAACGTGTCCGCCTCGGACACCCCGCGCACTTTTTGTTCCGCATCGAAGCATCGCAACCGCGCGAACACACACGCATCGCGCTACGACGCAGAGCGGCACAGCGGTTGCTTTCCCCCTGCTGTACTTGTTGCGCGAACGAACCGGGGCGTAGTCTCGACATCAGGGGGATACACCATGCAATACGACAAACGGTTGGAAGTAGTGGATGAATCCGTTCCCGATTGTATTCTGCCAGAACAATACTTCGATGGGCTCGCATTGCGAGCCTCCGACGTACCGGAGAAGCGCCTGTTGTTCGCCGTCTTGCTGGATGCCGTGATCCAGCTACGCCGACGGAACACCGCTCGCTCCGCCGAAGCCGAGCGGTGGATCCGAGGCGAGGACGACGACACGGACACTCCGTTCAGCTTCGTGAACCTCTGCGAAACACTCGGCATCGATCCGAGCTACCTCGCGCGCGGCCTCCTGGCGTGGGGTCGCGAGCATCGCGATGTGCCCGCGGGAGTTCCCGTGCGGCAACTCCGGCGCTCGACCCGACGGGTCACGCCGCTCGGTCGCCGTCGGCGTCGCAAGGGGCCGATCCCGGCGTCCGCTGCCTCCCATCGATACGTCGGAAGCGGCAGCGCAAACTAGCATCCCGGCGGGAGGTCCGAGAGCGCTCATGCCGAAGCGCTCCCGGACCCCGCCGAGACAAGCCACTCAGGCCGCGTGCCGATGCAGCGAGAACGGAACGCGCGTTCCCGGTTCCTCACGCAGCCACCGCGCCACGTTCTTCCGCACCCACCCCGGATCGAGATCGAACACGTCGCACAGGCGAAGAAACGTGTACGGCGCATCGCGATCATCGGCACGAATCCACTCGAGATCGGCAGCGATTTCGCGACGCCGCGATGCTCGATCGTGATGATCGCGAATAGCAATCAGCGCCGACGTCAGCACCGCGGCCGCAAGTCGCTTCTCTGGCGTCCACAACGATTCCTGGGGCACCTGCGCTGGCAGCATCTCGCCGCCCGCCAGCAAGTGATCGAGGACCTGCCCATCCCCCCTACTCGATTGCGTATCCGACACGTCGATACCCTCCTCCCCGAGGGCACCTTCCCCCAACGGCCCCCAGGTACTGTATCTAAACCGCGCCTGACCGCTTGGTTGCGGAGGGCTCCGGAAGCGTCGAATCGGCCCCGTGCCCAGAGAGGATCGCGCTAGTTGAGTCGCAACCGGAAGCGAGACACCGCAAGCCGCTCCGGTGCGCCATCGGGAGCGCGCACCGAAAGCTGCACCTCGTTGAAGCCCCTGCGATAGGTGCCTCGCGGCAAGGGTATCCGGTACTCCCGCCAACCGACGAAGGGCACGAAGCCGGTCACAATGTGACCGTTCACGGCAACGCGCACCTGTCGGCAGCTCGACGACTCCTTGTCGGGACGCGCCACCAGAACCAACAACTCGCCCGGGCCATCCTCGGCGCCAATCGGCGGTATCACCGCAGTTGTGTCGCCCGCCTCGATCCGCTTGGCCGCCTCGACCCAACTCGTCTCGAAGACCGATACGCCGCCAACACCGCGCAACCACGCCAGACTGCCCGCCGGATCCTCATGCCCGTGCCCGGCCCAGTTGCCGGTCAAATTCATCGACGTTCCGACGGCCCCGAGATCCACGTCGAGGAACTCCTCGCCTGGCCTTGTCAGGGGCGACGGCAAGCGCACGACCGCGTCCGGAAAGAGCGCGTGCCCCCCGAGCACGAGCGCGAGCATTCCGGCGAGCATGGCCGGCGCCGCGAGTGGGCGCCGCTCGAACGCCGGCAGGCAGAAACCGGCCAGTGCGAACGCGGTCAACACCGCGCCGACGACGTCGAGAAACCAGTGGGCACCGTACAACACACGCCCCGCGGCGACGCCGGCGGCAAGGATCACCGCCGCGATGCGCCACATCCATGGCCGTCGGAAGCTTCGGGAGAACACGAACACTACGAGCATTGCCAGCGTCGTGCTCATGACGTGCCCGCTGGGAAATCCGTGTCCGTCCACCGTACCGGGGAGGTTGCTCGGACGCTCGCGTGACAGCAGAACTTTCATGGCCGTATTGAGGAGCGCGCCGGTTGCAAAGAGTGCCAGCGACGGCCAAGTGGCCGCCCAGCCCCGCCGGCGGAGGTGCAACAGCGCGGCGGCGGCAGCTAGCGCCGTCATCGCGAAGCCGACGCACCACACGAACTGATCGACGGTGAGATCGGTCGTACATCCACGGACCAGGAGCACGCGGAACCACACCGCCTGGTCGATCGGCAGGAGCACTCCAAGGGACAGTATCTCGACCACCAGCAGCACGAGCGCTACGACACCAGCGATGCGCATCAGTCCGCCGTCCCCGACCCGGTCGTCCCCATCGTGCGAATGCTTTAGCAGATCGCGGGGCGTTCGGCGCTAGCCGCTCCCCGGTGCCATTTCGTGACCGGAAAACGGCATCGGCGTAGCACCCGAACGCGCTGACAGACGCCCCGGCAAACGCGCGCCTGGTCTCCCAGAAGCCCCGAAATCGGCGCTCCACACCCCCCACCCGCCTCACACGCCCACGGCACGCGCCTTGCTGATCCGGTCTTCCGATCCGTCGTACCTCAAGGAGGAGAACGCCATGCACCCACGCAATCCATTCGCCCGTGTCCTGCTCGCCGCCGCGCTCGCGCTCGGCCTGGGCCTTGCGCCCGCCGTCGTCGGGGCTGGCGAGGAGCCCGAGGTCGACGTCACGCGCTGCATAGAAGAATGCGGCGGCCACGCCGAAGAGATCTTCCACGCCTGCCGCGAGGAGGGACTGGGCATCGAGGAATGCGAAGCCCTCGCCGAGATCGCGTTTCGTGAGTGCAAGGCCCAGTTCTGCGACGTCGAGCCGCCGTCCTGCCCGGATCGTTGCGAGCTGATGGCCAATGCGCTGTTCGACCAATGCCTGGAGAACTCGGGCGACGAGATCGAATGCGCGGCGCGACGCCGCGCAGCCATCGAGAGTTGTATCGCCGAAGTATGCGAGCCCCCGGATCCCGAGCCGAGTTGCGAGGAGCGCTGCCAGGCGGTCGCGAGCGAGGTGTTCGAGCGCTGTATCGACGAGGGCGGCGGGCCCAATGACTGCGAGGAACTCGCGGGCGCCGCGCGCGCCGAGTGCATCGAAGAGCATTGCACCGAGCCGGAACCGCCGAACTGCGAAGATCGCTGTCGAGCACGCGCGTCGGAGGCGCTCGCCGACTGTCTCGAAGACGGCGGCGGCATCGAGCAGTGCGAAGCGGTCGCGCACGAGGTTCTCGAAGAGTGCATCGATGACCACTGCGAACCCGAGCCCGAACCGACCTGTGAGGATCGCTGCGAGGCCAGGGCGGGCGAGGCCTTCGACAACTGTCTCGAGGACGGCCTCGGACCCGACGTGTGCGAACGCCTGGCCCACGAGGTCTTTGAAGAGTGCGTCCGCGGAGAGTGCACCGAGCCCGAGCCGACCTGCGAACAAGGATGTCAGCGCCACGCCGAGGAGATCTTCGACGCCTGCGTCGAAGAAGGCGGCAACCCTGATACGTGCGAGGATGAGGCCATCGCCGCACGCGAGCTCTGCCTAGGCGAGGAATGCACCGAGCCCGAACCGACGTGTCGGGAGCGTTGCGAGCATGAGGCCCACGAGCTCTTCGAGCACTGCCTCGAGGACTTCGGGGACGAGGAGCGTTGCGCGGCACGCGCTGAGCACACCGCCCGTCACTGCGTCGTTGAGCACTGCGAGGACGAGCGCCCCCCCGCGCCAACATGCGAAGCACGGTGTGAGGAACACGCCGGTCACCGCTTCCGCCGCTGCCTGGCCGACACCGGTGACGAGATCCAATGCGGCACCCTCGCGCGCGAGGCCTTCGGCCAATGTGTCGCCCTGCACTGCGTCGTGCCGCCGAAATGCGAGGACCGATGCGTCGCGAAGTCGGCCCGGGTCGAGCAACGTTGCATCCGGCGCATCCCGCGACGCGGCGGCACCGAGGAAGACTGCGCGATCCTCGCCGAAGAGAAGTTCGCGGAGTGCCGCGACAAGCGGTGCGTCCCGCCGCCACCGGACACCTGCGAGGGCAGGTGCGAAGAACACGCGGCCGCCCTGGTCGAGGAATGCCTAGAGGCTGGCAACGATCCCGAGGAATGCGCCGCACGCGGCCGAGGCGTGTTCGAGGCCTGCGTAACGGAATGCGGCGTGGCACCCATCGCCACCTGCAGCGAGCAGTGCGAGGGCCAGGCCCTCAGTCAGTTCGACGAGTCACTCGAGCGCCGCAACGACGCGCCGCGCGCGACGAAGAAGGCGCAACGCACCTTCAAACGCTGCGTCCGCAAATGCGAGCGCGCCGAGCGCAAGGCCGAACGCGGTCGCTAGCGCGATCTCGTCTCAGCACACGCGAAGACGCCGGGCGCCCCCAGGGGAGTCCGGCGTCGCTGCTTTGACCTGGCGACGGTGACCCGCCCAGGCCGATCCGTACATCAATCGCCCCCCTAGGGCGCCAGACTGACGTCGCGCAACGCGAAGTTTTTCCACACCGCTATAGTCAAGAGAAACACCGCGATCAGGAGATGGCAGAGGAGGGCGGACTCGAACATGAGCCTCGCTTCCCTGGGACGCACATCCACAGCAACCAGCACCGAGAGCAGGAGCGACGACAGCATCGCCACAACCGCGGCCATGCCAAGAATCGTGCTCGGTCCATCATAGACCACCGTCTCATTCCCACGAGCCCCGACCCACAATCGGAGCGCACGTCTCAACAGCATCACGGCAACACCCGCCAGCATGACCGCCAGAACCCGGAGGCCAAGATCACCGCCCCCGAACCGCAAGGCGAAGAGCGAGAAGACCATCGCGATCGAGCCGTTGACGACCACCCCGAAGACCGCCTCACTGTCGTAGGCGTGCCGGTTGAACGCGCTGGCCAACGTAGCGAACCCGGCCAACGCAACACCAACTTCCGCGATCGTCGTGAGAGCGACAAATTCCAGAGCCCGGAGCCTCCTACGCGCACGTCTGTACCGAAGCTGAACCGAACTGTCACGCGAAGACGAGGACTCGAGACGCGTCGTCCGCTTAGAACATCGTCGAGCGCCCATGGTCCAGGCACGCTTCTACGCGTGCGATTGCAGCGCGCCCTGGGCGTTCGCCCACGAGGTGGGCAGAGATAGACAGCAAATACCCAGGTGGCCTAGAGGTATTGGTGGAGCATGGTATGCGCCGTGATCTCTCGAAAAACCTGGCCGCCAGATTCGCGCTGATTGCAGCCCTCCTCGCGTTCCAAGCGTGCGCCCCGCTCAATTGCGACTTCGGCTGCTGCAGCGGCAGCGCGTGGTCGTGCAACCACTGTTGCGACATCGACGAGTTTCCCGCCGCTCCGGCTCCCGTGCCACGGGTCGCACCGGGCTTCGGAGGTACGGACGTCATGGTCATGCCGTCGACCGACGCCGCGGGCATGAGTCCCGGATGGACCGTCCGATTCGACGTTGCCATGGACAGCCTGCAGACGTTCGGCGTCTCGATTGCCATTCCCGACGCGTACGTGTTCAACGGCTTCCAAGCACTCGGACCTTCGGGAACTCCGATCGGGTTCATGGGTCTCGACTTCACGAACGACAACACTCCCGATTTCGCCATCCCAGTACTCGCGTCGGATCCTCCGAACTACGCGTCTCCCGATATCGACCAGAACGGACGCTACACGAACGGCATCGATCCCTGCATCCTGATGACGCAGGGCGCCGGCACCCGCTTCTTCGATCTCGAGATGCCCGCGGGCGGCGACGCGAACCCCCTGGTGAGCTTCTTCCCACGCGCGTTCCAAGCGACGCTCTTTCTCTATCCCGGCATTCTCGTAAACCCGCGAACCCCGGGAGCCTACAACGTCGAGGGAATGTTCACGTCGGTCGATCCCGACTCCGGAGGCACGGACGACTTCGGCGGAACCGCACCGATGGGCGAGAACCACATGGAGGAACTGACGGTCGTCCCGTCGGCCGTGAGCACCATCGACCCGTTCGTTTGCTACAGAGGCAAACCAACACGCGGAAAGGTCTGCAATGCCGATGCGCCTGCAAACGCCGGCGCGAGCTGCGAGACCGAGGGCGATTGCGGCGGGACGATCGACGTCACGGACTTCTGCGGCAAGAACCGAGGTCCGATCGGCACGCCAGCCCTCCTGGGCGACCCCCTGGAGACCAAAGCCTTCGACCTCAAGAAGACCGGAACCCTGTGCAGCCCGGGACATCGTAGCGACACGACGACCATCGATCCCACGACCTTCCTGCGTAGCTACAAGATCAAGGAAGCCCGGAGCAGCTGCATTGCTGGTGCGGCAGCGAATGCGCTCGGCCCATGCGACAGCCCGGCGGACTGTGGGGGGAGTGCCTGCGAGCGAACCCCCAAGCACGCGAAGGAGCCGCTCCTCAGCGTGCAGAACGAGCTCGGTGTCACAGCCGTCGCAACGAAGAAGGTGGTCGAGTATCTCGTCCCGACCGCGCTCGGCACCGGCGGTCCGGTATCACCACTCGGCGCCACCGCCGTCGACAGCTACAAGTGCTACGGCGTGAAGTTCGTGAAGCGGCGCTGTGCCGGCGACCTCGAACGCGTATGCAAGCGCGATATCGACTGCCAGAACGTCGGGCCCTGCCTCCGCCGTTTTCCGAAGGCGCTGTCCGTATCGGTCGACGACGCGTTCAGCGTCGGCGCAAAGGCGTTTCTCTTGAAGAAGCCGACGAAGCTCTGCCTAGCGACCGCCGTCGACGGCACACCGCCACAATCGCCGACGACACACCTGCTCTGCTACGCGGCGAAGGGCCTGAAGACCGCCTGCAGCATCGGCACCGGCCTGCCGGGAACCGCCTGCAGGAAGGACGTGGACTGCCTCGACTTCCCGTTTCCAGACGTCTGCGAGACGCAACCCAAAACACCGAAGGCCTCCGGGCTCTATCTAGCCAACCCCCTCGGCGTCGAGCGCGTGGACCGCAACAAGGAAGTCGAGGTCTGCTTCCCATCGATGCTGCTCTGAGGCCCTCACGTTCGGCGCTACCACATCAATTGGTCACCACAGTCGAGGCAGAACCGCGTTTGCCTTCGCCGCGCAGCGCGATGCTCTTCCGGCTCGCATTGCGCCATGGCGAATTCTGCGTTGACGACCTCGCCGCATAGCGGGCAGTGCCGCACCGGGGCATCGTCGCGCCGGTGGTTCAGGTTCACGCACACGATCGGTTCGCGTCGTCCGGGAGTCACGACAGCACCTCTCGCGGCGCGCACGATGCGAGAATAGCCCTTCGAGACGGCGTCTCGCTTCCCGTCCAGCTGTTGGCATTCCCCATGATGACGAAGCGCATTCTCACTCTCCCAATGCTTGATACTTTTGCGCGTAGGCCAACACGGCCCACACGTACGCTGAATGGCTCCAGGTGGGCGGAGACACCGACAGAGGAGCACCGCTTAGGTGATCGCGCAACCACGCCCCAACGAGGACGACAACTCCACACCATCGCGTGCCCGTTTCTGGGCGGAGTTGCGCAAGGGCCAACGCGAGGCCGAAGCCCAGGCGTCGAAGCCGGGCCCCTGACCGGGAGAGAACCGGCTAGCGATCGCCGGTCCGACGCCCGCCCGAGCCCGGCGATGACCCGCCTTGCCCCGCACGTCCCAACTTCCCCGCGCCCGCTCCCTTCTGAGCGACGCTTCGGCCCGCGGGGACGATCTCGATCTTCCCCGCTTCGACCAGTGCTACGAGCGGCGGATGGGTCACGGCGCTCGCCGCAATCTCTGCGCTCATTTTGGGGCCGAGGTGCAGTGTCTTACCACGGGGAAGCGGCGCACGCAGCGGTATTGCGGTCTTGTTGGTGACGGTCGCCATCCACGTGCCGCGCGCTACTTCTTCCCTTTGGGCAAGCTCGCCGCGGAATCGCGGTCCTGCTTGGACTTCGCGTTGGCCGCCCCTTGCTTCTTGGCGGTGTCCTTTTGCTTCTTGTCGCGCTGCTTCGACTTGGGAGACTTGTCACCCATAAGCTCACCCCGTTCCGACAGCCGCAGCCGTCTGAGTGACGATCGCAGCGATTGTCCGGTAGCGCAATCAGATTCCGCTACCAGACGAGCAGGCCTTTCATCTTCATGCCCGGCTTGACCGACGGAGCATCCTTCTGAAACGTACGGATAGGAGGATCTATCCGTGGGTACCTTCGTGAACATCAGAGAGACGCTCAAGGCGATGCAGACCGACCCGGCCACTACGGGTGATCCGATCAAGCGCGAGTTCGTCTGTGACGGCGAGTTCCTGACTGCCAACCTCTCCATCCTCGAAGAGAGCGGAGATGCGCTCCATACGCAGAAGGGGCACGACGAGCTCGTCCTCGTCCTCGAAGGCGAGATCGACTTCCGTGTCGGCGAGGAAACCCGTCGCGTACGGCCAGGCGACTTGGTGTTCATCCCGAAGGACACCATCCACGGCCCCATCTTGGGAGACGGCGGCAGATTCGCGGCGCTCTCGGTTTTCGCACCGTTCTTCGACCGCAAACAGAAGAACATAGAGTGGCAGCGCGACAAGGCGCGTTGAGAGCCTCACAAACTGCCCTCTGATCGTCCATGGGACTGGGGGAAGTCCAGAGGCGCGCGAAGCGGGCACCGCACGGGGGCGCAATTCGAAGCCGGGCAAACCGCGCTTTGTCCGGCGACGCCCATCGGAGCACGGCGCGCAGCGCCGCGCACACGGGGGCGCAATTCAATGAATGATCGCACCTGGACTCGAACCAGGGACCTCCTGCATGTGAAGCAGGCGCTCTAACCAACTGAGCTATGCGACCGCACTGGAGCGATTTCGTACCATCGGTTGCAGGTTCGGGCAATCGTGGCCCGGACCTGAGGGCCGGTCGCCGCCCCTCTCAGCGTGCGAGGACGTCGCGGCGGAGCGTGAGTCCGCCGTCGACCGTCACCACCTGACCGGTCACGTACCCATCGGGCTCGAGAAAGAAGCGGATCGCACGCGTGACGTCCTCGGGGCGCCCGAAGCGACGGATCGCACCGCCCTCGATAAATCGATCGTACTTGCCCGAGCGAATGCTCGCCTCGGCCATGCCGGCGGCCGTCACGCCGGGCGCGACTACGTTCACCCGCACGTCGCGTGCGCCGCCCCACTCTTTGGCGAGGAGGCGTGCGGCGTGGACGAGCGCCGCCTTGGGCGCCGCGTAGCTGAGGCTCCCTTCGAAAAGCGCAACGCCCTGCATGGTCGACACCAAGACCACCGCGCCGCCGTCGCCAGCAGCGGCCGCGAAACTGCGGGCGAGAAGAATCGGTCCGAGATAGTTGTCCGCCAACGACTGAGCCATCTCGTCCTGCGTCGCGGCACCGGCGGCGGGACGCGCCGGGTTCCCGGCAAGAACGACCAGCCCGTACGGCACCCCGAGCGCGCCGGCCGAAGCAACGAGCGCGTCACGCACATCAGCGCGGGCCAGGTCGCCGCCCACGAGTTCGACCGGCGGCCCACCGTGCGCCCGGAGCGTCGCTGCGACCTCTTCGGCGCGCGTGGCGTTGGCGCGGTAGCCGATGACGAGCGCCGCTCCGTCCGCATGCAACTCACGCGCGAGCACCGCGCCGATGCCACCACTCCCGCCCGCCAGCACGAAGACGCGTCCGGCGAATCTCCCCGGCGGATCCGTCGCGGTCATGGTGCCGTCGAGATCGGCGAAGCCGCGTCGGCGCCCGACGCGCGCGAACGCGCCGGCGGCGCGACATTGGGCGCCAGCACGGCACGCATCAAGCTGCTCTCGCGCTTGTAGAAGCCCTCGGTGTGAAACGAATCGTCGAGCTGCAGGCGCTCGTAGTCGAGATGATGGCAAAGCTCGTGCAATAGCGTCCGCAAAAACGTCTTGAACGCCACGACTTGACGCCGCCGAGCCGTGAACATCCACACCTGAACGCGGTCACGCTTCGGGCCGCCATTGCTCGGCGTGTAGAGCCCGTGCAACTCACCGTCGCCATCAGCCGGACGCACACCGCCAACGTCGACCCGCAGTCGCGGCGCGCGGAGCATCGTGCATGCCGCATCGAGAATGTGCTGGCTCGCAATCTGCGTCTGCCGCCGATTGCCGGTACCGAGCGCCACCTCGAGCCCACGGGCGCGGGCGGGCAGCACCCCGTTCGGCGGCAGCCGAACTGCCACGACTCGGTTGCTCCTCGCCCAAGTGCGTTGCTCAGCGCGACTCAGCTTCCAGCTGCCCGGCATCCCGATTCCACGCCTCCCAGCAGCACCGGACCATCCCCGGCACCCGCAAGAAAGCGTAGAGTCCTTCCTCGACAGAATCAAATCCCTGCAGGGGTCTAATTGCCTCCCTCCTCACCCTTTGCTAAGCAGCCACGCAATCGCTGTTGGAGGAGGAATAGGAAATGCGCTCGTTGACTCTGTTTGGATCGATCCTGGCTTGCGTCCTGCTCGTGGCTGGTTGCACCCAGGAGGAAGCGGCGAAACCCGCCGCAAAGGCCCCTGCCGTGGCTCCGACGCCCCTGGCGCGGGCACCCATCGTCGATGAAGATGACGATCCCGACTATCCGGAGGATCTCGAAGAGCTCTACGTGGATCTCGAGATCGAGCCCGATGAGGGCGAGCCCCCGCTCACTGTGCAGCTGACGAGCGAGGTCGAGGACGGGACCGAACCGTACACCTACAAGTGGGATTTCGGCGACGGCTCGGCGCCGAACACCGAGGTCAACCCGACGCACACCTACAATAGCGAGGGTGACTTCACCGTGCTGCTGAAAGTGAAGGACTCCAAGGGCTTGTGGGGCTCGGAGGAGTACGACGTCCTCGTCGAAAAAGAGGAGTAGTTTCCCGTAACTCCCTTACATTCTGGGGTGTTGACCGGATTGACGCGGTGTGTTAAACCGCTCCGCAGTCAACTGACACACCCCAGAAAGTAAGGGAGGGTTTCATCCATGAGTGACCACAAGACGGCGGTGATCGGTATCCGCCTCGAGGATCTGCAAAAGACGCTGAAGAGCATCCAGAAGGAAGGCGAGCGGCTGCTCGTCGGCCTGCGAAAGGATGCGGCAGACCTCCTGAAGAAGGATCGTCGGCAGGCCGTCGAGGATCTGGTGTCCCAGGCAAAGAAGCTGAGCGCCGATCTCCAGAAGCGGACCGAGCGGGCCGTGAAAGATCTCGAGAACCGGAGCCAGCGGGTCGTCAAGATCATCGAGAAGCAGGCGGAGCGTGGCGTCGAGCCAATCATCCGCGGCTTGAACCTGGCAACCCGTGACGAGGTCAACACGCTCAAGAAGAGGCTCACACAGCTCGAGAAGCGGTTGGACGCCTTCGGAGAAGAGCAGGGGAAAGCGGCCTGAACTGCTACCGCACTGGGTAGCAGGCATCACGGATCAGTAGCAGGAACCACGGGGTCGGGCCGCCATCACGGCCCGAGAACTTGCTTGCCGGCAGGGGGTAGGGTCGCTGTCCGGTTTTGGTCGCTCCCAAAGAGCGACTGCCGGCGAGCAAGCTGTTTCCCAATTTACTTCTTCTTCCGGCGAGCCTTGCCTCGCCGGCGGGCGGTGCCCCACCCGCCACCGCCCGGGGTCTCGAGGCAGACACTCTCGCCCTGATCAACACGAAAGTTGAGCTTGGACGGGAGTGGTCGTCGTCCACCCGCGGTCCCCAGACTGTTCCGACCGCGCCGCCCCGCGCGACCGCCCGCCAGGCCATAGGGTGCGATCCGGCGCCGCTCGGTGAGCAGCGTCACGTCGGCAGGCTCGAGAAACCGAATCTCACGGACCAAACCATCGCCACCGCGGTGCGCACCGCCCCCACCGCTTCCCTGGCGAAATCCGTAGCGGACGACCTGAAACGGGTAGTACGCTTCGAGCGCTTCGATCGGCGTGTTCAGGGTGTTGGTCATGTGGGTGTGGACGCCCGAGGCCCCAGGCCCTCCGGGTCCCGCTCCCGCGCCACCACCAACCGTCTCGTAGTAGGAGAACGCCCGGCCCCGGCGCCGATCGAATCCGCCGACGGCCATGTTGTTCATCGATCCCTGACTGGCGGCGGGAATTCGATCGGGCACCACCCGCGCGAGGGCACGCAAGAGCACATCGACGATGCGCTGCGACGTCTCGACGTTGCCTCCCGCGACGGCCGCCGGGAACCTCGCGTTCACGACCGTCCCTTCGGGGGCACGCAAGGTAAGGCGGCGGAGAAGACCTTCGTTGGCTGGAATCGCTTCCCGCGACAGGGCCGTGAACACGTAGAACACCGCCGAAAGGGTGATGGCATAGTTCGCGTTCAGACTGCCCTCGACCTGGGGCGCGCTGCCACTGAAATCGACGACCGCCCGCCCGCCGCGAATCGTGATCGCAACGCGGATCGGCACCCGATGCGGCGTGATGCCGTCGTCGTCGAGCCAGTCGACGGCGCGATAGACGCCCGGGTGCAGCCCCCGCAACGTCGCCGCCATCAGACGCTCCGTATAGTCCTGGAGCGCGGTCATCCCCCGATGCAGGTCGGCGTGCCCGAGCTCATGCGCCAGTTCGGAAAGCCGCTGCTCGCCCTTCCGAAGCGCGGCACGTTGCGCGTCGAGGTCGCCTTGGCGCTCGGCCGGCACGCGCGTGTTGGCCAGAAAGAGCGCCAGCACGTCGGGGTCGACCTGCCCGGCACGTACCAGCCGTACTGGGGGAAGGCGGAATCCTTCCTGATACACCTCGCGCGCCAGGGGCATCGATCCGGGCGTCATGCCGCCGATGTCGGCGTGATGCGCCCGGTTGGCAACGAACCCCAAGTGCCGGCCGCCTCGCTCGTCGTAGACCGGGGCGACGAGCGTCACATCCGGAAGATGCGTACCCCCGGCGTACGGGTCGTTCAAGGCGACGACGTCGCCAGCCTTCGGGCGACACGCCTCGAGCGCCGCGCGCACCGAGAGCGGCGTCGAGCCTAGATGCACCGGAATGTGTGCTGCCTGGGCGACGAGGGTACCCGCCGGGTCGAAGATGGCGCACGAGTAGTCGCGCCGCTCTTTGATGTTCGGCGAGAACCCGGTCTGGCCGAGGAGCACGCCCATCTCCTCGGAGATCGCGGCGAGCCGATGATGGAGCACCGCAAGCGAGATCGCGTCGGGCGCAGGCGACCGGCGCGCGCTCATCGGCGACTCCCACGGACAAACCGGAGATTGCCCTCCGCGTCCACCCCGCCAGCCCACCCAGGCGGCACCAGGACCGTCGAGCTGTACTCGACCAGGAGACACGGTCCGCGGAGCCGCGTTCCCGGAAGGAGGGCCTCGCGCTCGTAGCGGGGCAGGCGCAGGCGACGCCCCTGCCATATGATCGTGTGCGGTACGCCACGGGGCGCACGACGCGACGGCGGAGCACGCCGCACGCGCACCGATGTAGTGTCACGTGTCGTGACCGCCAGACCGAGGGCCACGACCTCGATCGGTCGTGAAGCATCCGCGTGCCCGTAGAGACGAGCATGCTCGGCATCGAACCGACGGCGGAAATCGGAACCGAGCGGAATCGCGATCTCGTGCGCCTGCCCGAGGTACCGGACGTGTGCGAGTGTCGCCGTGATCAACTGCGATGCCGGCACCCCCTGGCGCCGCAGCTCCTGCGCCCCTTGGCGCCGAAGCGCTCCGATACGGCGCTCGAGCTCGCGCGCCGACGGGTCGACCAGACGAACCGTCAGCGTGTAGTCGCGCGCGAGCGGTGCCTCCGCCATGCCCACGGCCGAGAGCAAACCCGGATGGCGCGGAATCATCACCTCGCGCATGTCGAGCTCGGCCGCCAGGTCGCACGCGTGCACCCCGGCCGCGCCCCCGAAAGCAACCAAGACGAAGTCCCTGGGGTCGTGACCCCGCTCGACTGAAATCACGCGAAGCGCGCGGGCCATGGCCGCGTTCGCCACCCGGATCGTTCCTTCGGCGGCCGCCGTCCTGCTGACGCGGAGACTCCGGGCGAGACCATCCAGGGCGCGGTTGGCGCGGGCCACATCGAGATGCATGTCGCCTCCGAGGAAGCGCTCGGGATCCAATCGGCCGAGCACCAGGTTCGCATCTGTAACCGTTGGGACCACGCCACGGCCGTAACATGCCGGTCCCGGGTCGGCCCCGGCGCTCTCCGGACCAACCTGGAGCGAGCCACCAGCATCGCGCCGGGCAATCGAGCCACCGCCGGCACCCACCGTGTGGATGTCGATGACCGGCACACGCACCGCCATCCCATCCAGGGACCAGTCGCTGCGGTGCGGCACGGCTCCGTCGACGAGCGCCACATCGGTCGACGTGCCCCCCATGTCGATCGTCATGATCGCCGGCACTCCGGCACGCGCGGCGACACGCGCCGCGCCAACGACGCCGCCCGCGGGGCCGGAGAGAATCGTCCGCACGGGCTCGCGCTCGACGAGTTCGGGCGTTGCCGCGCCGCCGTTCGACTGCATGACCAGCAACTGCTCTCGAGGGATGGCGGCACGCAGGCGTGCGAGGTGCCGACTCATGATCGGCGCCACATAGGCGTTCACCACAGCCGTACTCGTGCGCTCGTACTCGCGATGCTCGCGGACGAGCGCATGCGAGAGCGTGACCGGCACGCCGAGCGCGGCCAGAGCCCGCCCGGCGGCGCGCTCGTGCTTGGGCTCGGCGTACGCATGCAGGAACGCCACCGCGATCGACGCCGGACGACGCGCACGCACGCGCCGCACGAGCGTGCGAATCCCTGCCTCTGTCAGCGGTTTCTGCACCCGCCCCTCGAACGTCATCCGCTCGGCGGCTCCAACGCGATTCGCGCGAGCTACGAGCGGCGGCGTCCGAATTGGCTCGAGATCGTACAAGGCGGGACGGGTCTGCCTCCCGATCTCGATGACGTCCTCGAAGCCCTCGGTG
>JAJCZP010000072.1 GCA_029262315.1 Deltaproteobacteria bacterium
GAGCGACGTGCCGCTCGCCGTGAAGGGCGACGTCGTCACGCCCTCACCCTTCACGCCACTGGGCGCCAAGGGCTGCGGCGAAGGCGCAATCCACGCAACCCCTTCCGCGATCATGTGCGCGATCAACGACGCACTCGCACCACTGGGCAAGCAGGCGACGGAGGTGCCCGCCTCCCCCATTCGCCTGTGGAACCTGATTCGCGGCGACGGGTGCTAGACGGCATGAACGCCCAATTCGGGTTGACGTAACGCCACGATATCAGACCCTGGCCCCGAATGTGGTCTCCTACTCTGTTGTCAGAAGGCTCCACCCGCCCGGCCACTGGGCCTAAGGATCGATCACGGGCCGGCTCCGAACTGCGCGGACGTTGAAGCCCCCGAGCTGAAGTTGGGCGCTCCTGCCGCTGCCAGGGATATCGGCAATCACTCGCGTCCACGCGGAGCCCGAGCCGAGGGAAGTAGACGACCAGTAGAGGCCCTGTGTCGTGGGCAACCCACAGGGGAACCCAGTATTGTCGCAATGGTCGAGACCGACGATCGTCGCCAGCTCGTCGATCTCCGGTAGCCGCCAACACTCATCAGGCGGGGGCGTCGTGCAGCTGACAGCGACGCCATCGGGGCTCGTGCAGTCGTAGGAACTCTCGCAGACCGTCCCGCCGAGTGCCGCCGCAACGGCGGGGAGGAAGCTGGTGAACGCGGTGCCATCTGGCCCATCGCTCGAGTTCCCGGTGTGCACGTTGTATGCGCTCCAGGTGTGCACGTCGTCGACGTTGGCCTGAGTCTTCGTCTCCCATTCGAGCCGCGTCTGACAGTCGAACACGGTGCGTCCGAATCCGAGAGACAGAAACCGGCGGCCGCCGGGCGAGGCGCACCCGATCGGGGTCGCCATCGGCGTTGGCGTTGACGTCCCACTGAGTGTCGGGGTCGGCGTCGCGCCGAGTGTCGGCGTCGGCGTCGCGCTGAGTGTCGGGTTCGGCACCGGTGCCACCAGCGGCACGCACAGCTCGCGCGCGCGGCGCACCTCGACGATGCCGCCGCCGAACTGGTTCTGGACCCAGGCTTCGCGGTTCACACGCGGGCCGGGCTTCGTCAGATAGCACATCAGGCGGGCCGCGTTGTCGATGATGCCCTCGCCGTTCTTGTCCACCGGCAGACACAGCCGGAGCGGCTTCTTCACGTCGGTGACGTCCGGCCCGTTCTCCGTGAACTGGTCCTCGACCCTGACGTCCTGCACGCGACGACGGTCACCACGGACCCGGTAGCACTGGTAGTGGTCAACCACCGGCGGATCGAGCGACGCTGCCGGACCGGCGAGATCCTTCGCCGTCGGCACCAGCAGACGCTCGGGACGCTGCAGGTCGATGACGAGCGTCCCAAACTGGTCGGTAACGATCTCGTCGACCAGGCGCTCGAAGCGCGCCGATGTGCGGCGGATCTCGTAGCCGAGCAGGTGATCCGGATCGTCGGGCGCGGTCGGATCCTCGTCGTTCTTGTTGACCGGAGCGCACAGCAGCCGCGGCCGCCGCACCTGGGTAACGCTCGGGCCGAAGTCGTCGACGAGGTCGACGGCGAGTCGGTCGAACTTCGTGCGGGCGACATCGTAGCATTGGAAGTGGTTGATGCCGGCGGTGTCGCACGCGTCGCCCAGCTCGTCAGAGTCGCGGTTCTCCTGCCCGGGGTTGACGATCAACGGGCAGTTGTCCTCCTCGTCGGGAACGCCATCGTCGTCGTCATCCGAATCGCAAGCATCACCCAGCCGATCGCCGGCAGTGAGCTCGCACAGGTACCCGCCGAGCTGCGCATCTGTGTTCGTCTGCTCGGGGTTGAATACGTAGGGACAGTTGTCGAACGTACAAGAGCCACAAAAGTGCGGACCCGAGGAAGCGCAGAGGTCGAGGGGGAAGATTTCGCTGGGGACGAGGTCGCAATGGCAGTCGTCCCCATCGGGGTCGATGTCGCAGGGGTCCCCTTCGCCGTCGCCATCAAGGTCGTTCTGATCGGGGTTGGCGAGGAGGAGGCAGTTGTCGACGAGGTCGGCGGCGCCGTCCCCGTCGCCATCCGGATCACACGCGTCCCCGATGCCGTCACCGTCGAAGTCGGCCTGCGGGTTCGCGACGTCGATACAGTTGTCGGCGCCATTCGAGACGCCGTCCCCATCCCGGTCGAAGTCGCACACATCGCCCAGCCCATCCTCGTCGAGGTCGCCCTGGTCGGCATTGGCGGCGAGCGGACAGTTGTCGACGTCGTCGTTCGCGCCGTCGTTGTCGTCGTCCGGGTCGCAGGGGTCGCCCACGCCGTCCTGCTCGTTGTCATCCTGATCGGTGTTGGCGATTGCGGGACAGTTGTCTTCAGCGTCGAGACGATAGTCGCCGTCGGCATCGGGTCCCGCGGGGACCGGGACGTAGATCGCCCTCGCCGTCACACTCGGAATGCAGGGATCCGGCGCGTCGTAGGCCAACGCCGGCCCCACGCCTCGGTAGCGGACCGTGTAATTTCGACCGTTCTCGATGGCGGGATCCGGAACGCACCCAGTTGTAGTGAGCGTACTGTCCCACCGGTCGAAAACCAGCAGGGTCGTCTCGCCAGCGTCCATCGCCGTCGGCGAGGCGCTGATCTTCACGGTCGGCCTCCCGCTAGACTGCTCGTTAGAGATGAGCACCTCATAGCACATCCCCGGCAGAGTCGGATCGATGTTCCGCATGTTGTCGTTGTGGAAAGGGAGGGTCTGCGCAGGGTTGCACGTACGGGAAGTGCCGGTGAGGAGGTACTGAAACAGCACACTCCCGTAGTCGCGGCCTACGTTGGGCGAGAAGCTCAGGAACTCCGAGCCGGAAATGCCGAGCAGCGACATGTCGACGAAGGAGAACGCGAGATCGTAGCGCGCGCGGACATCGGCTCCAGCGGCGTCGTAGGCCTCCACATGCCAGGTGGATTGGGCGAAGGCAGGGACGACGCTCGCACCGAGCAGTGCCATCGCGAGCAAGAGCGCCCGAGGCTTCGCCAGCGTTGCGCCCCCTACCGCGTACCATGCAACAGTATGTTTCATGAGCGCCATCATCGCGCCTCCTCTCGTGGATTGGAGTCAGCGACGGGCGCTCCGAAGTAGGCACCTACACGCTTAACTGATTACTGAGCGTCTAGGAAAGCATGCAACGTAGATCGTTCCCCTGTCAACTAAATAAGTATCGGCGTCTGTAGGCAGCACGAACGCCCTTTTCGAAGGTGACGTAACCGCCGGACGTTCACCTGTAGCTCCAAAATGAGAAGGCAGATCCGGCAAGGTCAGGCGTGTGCGTGGGTAGCGGTGGCGGTGCTCAGGGGGCTGCCGGCACACGGATCACGTTGTTGCTGGTGGAGCCCGACACGTAGAGATTGCCTGCATCGTCGAGAGCGAGCCTCGACAAGCTGCGTAGGACATTGCCGAGGCCGTCTCCGAAGTTGTCGATCGGCTCCGTGATCTTGCCGTCGGGGGCTACGCGGAAGACCCCCGTGAGCGTCGCGACGAACACGTTGCCGTCGTCATCCACAACCAAATCCTTGGGCTGCCTGAATCCCGGGCCGCCCGTGCCCCGGTCGGCGATCTCAGAGATCGCTCCGCCGGGCGTGACCTTGAAGACGTTGTCGCTACCGCTGCCAGCGACGTAGACGTTGCCGGCAGCATCGATGGCGAGCCCGTTCGCGTTGCGAAGTGTATTGCCCGCCCCATCGCC
Organism: Deltaproteobacteria bacterium; assembly: GCA_029262315.1. GTDB lineage: Bacteria > Desulfobacterota > Binatia > UTPRO1 > UTPRO1 > JAJCZP01. The sequence continues at coordinate 3,711 of JAJCZP010000072.1, forward strand.
GTCGAAATCGATCAGAATCGAGACGTGGCCGTCGGGAGCGCTGCGGAAGACGATGGGGCCGTCGGCAACGTAGGCGTTGCCGACATCATCGACGGCGAGGTCCTGTGGCAGGGTTATGTCGTGACCGACACCATCGCCATCCGAATCGATCACCGACGTGATGGTGCCGTCGGGGGCGAACTTGAGCGCGTTGTACGTCGACAAGGGACTAAGCCCAGACGGGGTACAGAAGATCGAACTCAAAGCGGGGGTGGCAGGTAAGGCAAAGATCCTGCTGACGGCTAAAGGTGACAGCTTCGCGATGCCGACGATGCCGATTCTGATTCTGCCTGTTACGGTGCAGCTCGTGAACGACCAGGGGGTATGCTGGGAGGCGGTCTACAGCTCAACGCTGCGGAACCTGCCCGAGAGCTTCAAGGCTAAGTCAGACTAAATGCCACGATGATTCCAGCGCTTCGTCTATGCCTACCGGGAAGTTTCTCGTCGCGATCGAGCGCAAGGATGACGGTCGTTGGCTGGCCGAAGTAGTCGCCTTGTCCGGGGTCTTGGCGTACGCTTCATTCGGCTCATCCGCCCAGTGATCGCGCGTGGCAGAATACGCGGGTGCGATGTAACCGCCGATCAGACAGCTTCTGAACCACCAGCCCCAAATATAGGAGGTAGGATTCATGTCCAGATTCGCCGTGGCCGGCGCCGTCGTTCTCCTTGGCTTTTTCGCGCAAGTCGGCAACGCCGCCAAGTGCACTCAGGAGAACAAGCAGAAAGCGATGCATGCAAGCTTCACTCATGAGCCAAGCCTGACGAAGAACCCCGCGCTCGATGTATACGGTGACGTAGACTGGGGTAATCTCGAGAATCTTCGCGCCCACGGCAAGAACGGCCTGTACCACGCCTTGCAAGTCAGCTGGGGGGCGAGACTCCGGGGCGGTTATTTTGGCTCGCAGGTCCTTGGAGATGGCAAGGACCTCGCCCTCTTCAGCGTCTGGGACGACGGAGATCGGGGCGAATCAAACTGGCAGCCAGCCCTCCCCATCATCGGTGGTGATGTCCACGACTGCGCCGACTTCGACGGCGAGGCCAACCCCGGCCAGGCTTGCTGCAAACGGAATTGCAACGACTGCAGCGGGGACACCACGACGGGCACGCAGTGCAAGGTTTTCATCCCCTCCCTAGAGTCCACGCACCTCCGCCTGCGCATCCGCCGGGTGGCCACTGATAAGACCGCCGAGTACGCGGGCAAGCAGTGGACGGGAGACGTGTGGGAGGTGACCGTCAAGAACTTGGAGAACGGGCACCACTGGCTCGTCGGCCGGCAATTGCTCACCGGCACGTCCACCGGAATCACGAGCGTCCAAACTTTCTACGAACACATTGGCTGCACCCCCTGCGAATCCTTCGACGCCAAGTCGAGGCGGGCAGGCCCGTGGGTGCATGAAACGGACAAGGGCACCGATACCGCGCTCGTCGTCGCGGAATCTAAGTACGATCGAGAGGACCCGCCGTACACGTGCAAGTTGCACTCGATCCAGCGCGAAGCGGACGGAGTGATCACCTTCCAGTCAGGCCCGGGCGCGCCGGAAGCGAAGGATAAGGGGACGTGGGACAAGGTGCTGTACGACTGCGGGGACGAAGGCTGCGCACCTGAAGATCCAGAGCCGAAGGCCTGCAGTGAGTGCCAAGGCAGAATGGCCTGCGCGGGCGCCGGCGGCTTCTGCTGCAACCCCAAGGCCGGCCTGGGCGACTCCTGCATCAAGGGCCGCCAGGGCAGAGGCCGATTCTACTGCCACGGAAAGAAATATCCCGACCACGGCAAGACGTGTGCCCGTACGTATAAGACCTGCAGTGAGTGCCAAGGCAGAATGGAATGCGCAGGCGCCGGCGGCTTCTGCTGCAACCCGAAGGCCGGCCTGGGCGACTCCTGCATCAAGGGCCGCCAGGGCAGCGGCCGATTCTACTGCCACGGAAAGAAATATCCCGACCACGGCAAGACGTGTACCCGTACGTATGACTGAAGATGAGGCGCGTCTATGTACCTTACTACAGGCGTCGTTTCGCGTGTTTACGATCGTGAACGCGGACTGACCAGAATCGCCTCCGTCACCGCACGCAGCGTCGACAACGCGCTTCGTGATGGCCGCCCGCGGCTTCGCTGCCGAGATGGAACGAGAAAAGGCGAAACAACGGACCCGTGATGCCCTCTTGGCTCGCGCGAAGCGCGGACACGTGACGGGGGGCGTCGTCTACGGCTACCGCAACGTCCCGGTCTTCACCGGGAGCGACGCCTCGGGCAATCCGATCCGCTCCCACGTCCGTCAGACCATCGCCGACGGTGAAGCGCGAGTCGTGCGGGGGATCTACCAGATGTTCGCGGATGGTCATGGGCTGAAGTCGATCGCGAAGGCGCTGAACGGCGACGGGAAACTCCAGGCCGAAAGCGATCGCTACTTTGGTGGCGCCCGCGTCTCACCGCCACGGAAGGGCAGCGGCTCCTGGGCGCCATCGTGCGTGCATGCGATGCTCAAGCGTGAGCGGTACCGGGGAAAGCTCACCTGGGGGGCCTTCCGCAACACCGATCGTGGCGGTCGCACCAAGCGTCGCGTCAAGCAGCCCGAGGACTCCTGGGTCACCGTGGAGGCCCCCGACCTCCGCATCGTGAGCGAGGAGCTGTGGCACTCAGTCGAAGCGCGCCGCCAGGAGAACGCGCACCGCTTCACCCAGCCCACGGACGGTACCTCGAGCGCCCCCTCGTCTCGGGTGTCGCAAAGCCTGCTCTCCGGTCTCGCGAGTTGTACCGCCTGCGGGGGACCAATCATCATTTCCGGAAGCCGGAAGCGCGCGCAGTGCTATGGCTGCGGCTATTACCGCAATCGCAGGCCGACGGTGTGCGCGAACCAGCTTCTCGAATCGATCGCCGCCGTGGATCGGCGTCTGATTCGCGAGATCGAGTGCACAGTGCTGACACCCGAAGCGCGCCGGTTCACCCTCGAGCGCGCGGCGGAGATCGTGCACGACAGACTGCGGAGCGAACCCGATCGGCTGACCAGTCTTGCCACTGAGCTCGCGCAGGCCAAGCGCGAGGTCGAGAACCTGCTCCGCGCCATCGAGAGTGGCGGTGCGCCCGAGACGCTGCTCGACAGACTCCGCGAGAAGACGGAGCGGGTGAAGTCCCTCACCGCCGAAATGCGCGCCATCCAATCGGCGACGCGCATCTCTCCCCGAAACCTCCGGCAGATCGACCGCCTATTGGAGGAGTCGCTCAAGCGCACAGGCGATCTCCTGCTCGGCGACGTCGTCCGAGCCCGGCAGGCGCTGACCAAGCTTCTTGCCGGGCGGGTACAGTTTACGCCGACGGCGCTCGCGGACGGCCGTGGCACCTACCGGCTCGAGGCCGAGCTGACCCTGGGGAAGATGCTCTCCCCCGAGGCCAGTAGTAAGGTACACGTCCCCGACGGGATTTGAACCCGTGTCGGCCGCGGCGCCCTAGCCTGCCGGCGTCGCGTCGAGGAACTGGACGATGCGCTCGGCGATGAGTTCGCCGCGATCTTCTTGGAGGAAGTGTCCGGCGCCCTCGATGAGCTCTGGCGGGCCGGCGGTTGGAATGTGCTCCTGGAAGAACTCGGCCGCCTTCATATTGAGGACTGGATCGTTCGGGCCCCAGAGCAGGAGGCAGGGCTTTTGCCATTGCTCGAGGGTCTTCCACGCCTCGCGGTTCTCGGCGGCGCCGGGATCGTCGGGCGCGATGGGGACGAGCAGCGGGAATTGCGCCGCGCCCGCCTTGTAGCTGGCGTCGGGAAACGGGGCTTCGTAGCCGGCGAGAATCTCCGGGGTGCGGCGTGACTCGTCGGAGATCGACTGGCCGAAGATGGTGCCGATCGGCAGGTCGGGTGTGCTGGCGGCGAACTCACGCCATGCTTTGAAGCCCTCCCCCATCGGCACGTCGCCGGTGGGAAGGGCGGTATTCATGATCACGAGGCGAGAAAAGCGATCGGGGAGCTGGCCGGCGATCTGGAGGCCCAGGAGGCCACCCCAGTCCTGGCAGACGAGGGTGATCTTTCGAAGATCGAGCGCGTCGAGGAATCCAACCAGCGCATCGCGGTGCATCTTGTAGGAGTAGTCGCTGCGCTCGGTGAACTTGTCCGACTTGCCGAAACCGAGCAGGTCGGGGGCAAGCACGCGCCCACGACGGGCGAGGGTCGGAATCATGCGCCGGTACAGAAACGACCAACTCGGTTCGCCGTGCAGGCAAAGCACGACCTCGCCCTGCCCTTCGTCGAGATAGTGCATCCGCACCTCGCCCGGCAGGTCGAGCGCGCGCGCGAGTTCGAGATAGTGCGGCGCAAAGGGATAGTCGGGCAGATTGGCGAAACGTGCATCAGGGGTACGAACCACGGCCACGGGACACCTCCTTAGAACGGCCCTCCTTTCGCGTCTCACGCAGACTGTGTCAACATCCTGGGTATGACCGACGTAACCGTAGACGTTGCTGGCGCTGTCGCCACCCTCACACTCAACCGCGCCCCCGAGCGCAACCGACTCTCGGTCGCGCTCATGGAGAACCTGATTGGCGCGTGCGAAGCGATCGGCGATCGCGACGACGTTCGCGTCGTCGTACTGCAAGCCGCCGGCCGTGATTTCTCGGTGGGCGCCGATCTCACCGACCCCGCGATGCATGCGATCGCCGCGGCGCCGCTCGGCGAACGACGACGTCGCTTGCAGGTCGGACCACGGTTGACCCATGCCATTCAAGCGCTACCGCAGACGACGATCGCGGCCATCCAGGGCTACTGCCTCGGCGGCGGCGCCGTCATCGCGCTCGCATCCGATCTTCGCATCGTCGCGGCCGATCTCACCTTCGGCATGCCCGAGGTGCTGCGTGGGCTGAACATGAGTTGGCACTCCGTCGCACTGCTCGTCGGGCATCTCGGTCCAGCGCGTACCAAAGAACTCCTGATCACCGAACGAACCCTCGACGCTGAAACGGCGGTCGCCTGGGGATTGGCGAACCGCGCGGGGGAAGCGGGACCGGCGGCCGTACAAGCGGCGGCGGCGACCTGGGCTCGCGAACTGGCGGGGATCGTCCCTCCGATCCAGGCCTCCATGATCAAAGAGACGGTAAACGCCATCGCCAACGCACAGACGCCCATGCTCCACATGGACCGCGACCAGTTCATTCTGGCGCAGAGCAGCGAGGATTTTCGCGAGGCGGTGCAGGCGTTTCTGGACAAACGACCGCCCCGGTTCCAGAACCGCTGAACCGGCCGTATCTGCCGGAAACGGCTGGCGGTCGTGCACGCGGGATCGCTCTCGCACTCGTGCAAGGAAGCCGCCCTCTCGACCCGGGCCAACCGCCCCACAGGCTCAGGCTCGAGGGTACGATTACGGAGGGCACCTCGGCCGGCTTTTTGCATGAGACTTG
>JAJCZP010000073.1 GCA_029262315.1 Deltaproteobacteria bacterium
CAGATCGGTCGCGCGGTGCCATGCACCGCACACTTCAGCGCGAACGTCACCGCGCGGGAGGCCCCACGCGGCCGCGCCGACCACAGGTACGGGAACCAAACGCCGCAGGGCCCCACCCGAACGATCTCGAGCGCGGCGCGCTCATGGGCCATCCGAAAATCGTCCGGCTCGATCACCACGTGCTCGGCGAATGCGCGGGGGTTCTGCCGCCGAAACCCCCAGCCAGCCCACCCGGCGAGATTCGGAACCAGCGTCACGATGAGGCCGCCTGGCCTGGCCAACTGTCCCAGCTGGCGCAGGACAGCGGCCGTGTCGGCGAAGTGCTCGACGAGACCATTCGAGAAGACGACATCGAACCGCCCTCCAACCGCCGCCGGGCGGAACAGATCGGCGCACCAGACGTCCGCCGATGCGCCATAGTGCGCCAGGTTGCGCACGGCCATGCTGCACCCCATCGCCGAGTAGTCGACGCCGAAGCAGCGATGACCACGGTTGGCAAAGTACGGCAGCCAGGCGCTCGCCGCGCAGCCGACCTCGAGCACGTCGGCCGGTGCCGCGGGCAGCTCCGGCCCAAGCACGCGATCGATCGCTCGCCACGGCATCCGTCGGGGATCGTTCGCGCGCGGTAGCCGAAACTTCCGCAGGTACCCGTCCCAGTACTCCGGGGTCGTGAGGCGACCGGTCTCCAGCACGGTACGAGCGATCATGCCGAAGCCAAGCGACAGTGGCAACGAGCCTGACGCGGATCCGCGAGGGACGTGTCGCGCACGGGCCCCCGGCGCCCGACAGGCGCCTGGCCGATGCCTTGCGGCCGATCAGCGGTACCTGTAGCTTGCTCAGGCAGTCTTGAGGAGATGGTCAGTGTTGCGAGATGAGCTGCGGGTCCTCCCCGGAGCGTCGTCGTATGTAGCGAGCCCCCTCCCCCGGAGACGAGTAATGAAGAAAGGAGGGAATCGCTCATGCCAGTCGGTACCGTAAAGTGGTTCAACCCAGAAAAGGGTTTTGGATTCATCACGCAGGAAGATGGCGACGACGTGTTCGTGCACTTCAAAGCCATCGCCGGTGACGGGTTCAAGACGCTCGACGAGGGCCAGAAGGTCGAGTTCGAGATCGTGCAAGGCCCCAAGGGCCTGCAGGCCGCCAACGTCCAAAAGATGTAGTCTGTCCTATGAACAGCCCTCGGGCGCCGGTCGCACGGCGCCCGAGGCGTATCATTGGCTCCAGGAGAGGCGCGTATCCGCATGAAGCTGTTTGTCGGAAATCTGAAACTTGAGACCACCCGGGACGAAATCGAGCGTCTCTTCGCTGAAGAGGGTGAGGTCGTCGACGTAGCCGTCCCGACCGACCGCATGACAGGTCGGCCACGTGGATTCGCCTTCGTCGAGTTTTCCGACGATGCTGCCGGCGCCGCAGCCACCGAGCGGTTCAACGGATACGAGCTGAACGGGCGAAGCCTCCGCGTCAACGAGGCCCAGGAACGCGTCCGCACACCACGAATCTTCCAAGGCGGCGGTGGCGGCCCACCGATGGGCATGCCGCCACGTTCGAAGCCCAAGGGGAGCCGGCGGAACCTGCGAGCGAGGAAGCGCAGTATCTGATCTGCCCGTAAAGCGGCGCGGAGCGCATGACCACGCCTAGCACATCAACGCTCGACTACTCCGCCGCCCGGGCCCCCGTCCGCGACGACCTGCGTGAAACCCACGTCGCCATGCTCGAGCACCTGCGCCAGCCCGGATCCTGGTTCACCGGCGCCGAGCGACTCGCTCTCGCCGCGGAAAGCCGAAACGCCCTCGCCTGTCCACTCTGCCAGGCGCGCAAGGCTTCCCTCTCGCCCGAGCATCCCGCTGGGGAGCACGCGCGCGTCAGCGATTTGCCCGAAGCCCTCGTGGAAATCGCCCACCGCATCCGTGTCGACCCGCAGCGCCTCTCGCGCGAATGGTTCGATCGCGTCCGTACCGCCGGCCTCGAAGAGGGACCCTACGTCGAACTAGTCGGCGTCGTGACCTTCACGGCGGGGATCGACCACTTCTGCCGTGCGCTCGGGATTCCATTCTTCACACTCCCGGAGCCTGCACCTGGCGCACCGTCGCACTATGCACCTGCAAACACCCGTAGTGGCACCGCATGGGTGCCGATGCTGGCCCCCGAAGACGCAACGGGCCCAGAAGCGAATCTCTACGAAGGAGAGTTCGTCCCGAATATCGCCCGGGCACTCTCGCTGGTCCCCGACCACGTACGCCTGCTCCAATCCGAAAGCGCCTCGCACTACGTCGCCATGGCCGCGATCCAAGATCCGAGCGTCCGTCGCGACCTCGACCGTCTGCAGATCGAGCTCGTCGCCGCCCGCGTCTCGGCGATGAACGAATGCTTCTACTGAACGACCGCGCACGCGATGCTGCTCCGTGTGAGCGGCCAGATGACAGGCGCAGATGTCGACATGGCCGCCGTGAACGGCCATGTCAGCGATCAAGCCGGCATCGCCCATGCCGCTGAACTCGTCGCGTTCACCGAAGCCGTCATGGGCACTGACGAAGCCGCGCTCGAGACGACCCGGGGGGCGCTCCGCGCCGTCCTCTCGCCCGAAGCGTTCGTCGACGCGTGCGCGGTCATCGGCGCCTTCAACGTCGTCGACCGGATCGCCGACTCGACGGGCATTCCGTTAGACGAGCCGATGGTAGCCATGACCGAAGAGGTCCGGGCGGATCTCGACCTGGCGCGTTTCCGATCGTCGGCGAATACGCCGAGCGGGTAGCGCTCGCTCCCGAAACAGGGTCCTGACCCGACAAGCGGATCGCTCAGGGCGCGACGCGCTCCTGCTCTGTCGCGTACTCGATGCTCTCGAGGTACAGCCCCGACGCGGGCGCGGTCCCTGCAGCGCTCTTCCGATCACGCGCCGCCAGGATCTGCTCAAGCTGATCCCGGGAACTCCGTCCCTCCCCTACTTTCACGAGTGCGCGCACGAGGTTCCGCACCATCTTGTACAAGAAACCATCGGCCCGAAAACGGAGGACGATGAGCGGCTCCTCGTACGTCAATTCGACCTGCATCAGGTTCCGGACCGTCGACTTGCGATTGTAGTTGGTCTTCGTAGCGAAGGAGGCGAAATCGTGTACCCCAACCAGGACGGGACACGCGGCCTGCATCGCGTCCACGTCCAGGCGTCCGGGGACGTGCCACACCAGACCCACACGGGCGGGCGGGCACTCCGGCGCGTTCCAGATCTCGAAACGATAGGTTTTGGCGCGCGCGTCCGCTTGGGCGTGAAATCCTGGGGCAACCTCCTCGCATCGCAGCACCTCGAGTTCGGACGAGAGCTGCGCGTTCAGATCGTGCAGCAGATCTTCGGCCGGCGACCGCAGGTGAGCCGCAAAGTGCGCGACCTGGCCGTCGGCGTGCGCCCCCCGATCGGTCCGGCTGGAGCCACGCACGGTACAACGCGTCCCAACGACATCCTCGACCGCCGCCTCCAGCGCGCCCTGCACCGTCGGCTTTCCCTCGTGCCGTTGCCAGCCGTAGTAGGCACGGCCGTCGTAGCGCAGGGTCAGCCGGAAGACAGGTTTTGGGTCGGCGGGGGAAGCGGAAGGAGCTTGCTCGTCGTTGGACACGCCGCATCTTAGCGCAAGGACTCCCTACAGGAACAACGCTGGCGTGACGTGCCGACCGTTGCCCGCAATTGAGACCCTGCTCCCACCATGATAGCGATCCCGCGCGCCGCGCACACGCGGAACTGCACAGGCAGGAATGAGGAGGGCTCCTTTGGCATCATTAGCATCCCAAAACGTAGTCGCACGCACCCAGTGTGGCGCCACGCCGCAACGCGCGATCGCCTTCTTCATTGCGGCCCTGACGTTGTTCGTCTCGGCCTGCGGCTCCTTTCGTGCCCCGAATCACCCGATGGATCACGTGGACCCGGCACACGGGTATCGACCGACCGACGCCTCCCGTCAGCGGGAAGCAGGTACCGTCTGGATCTCACTGTTTTTCTCCGGGGGAGGCACCCGGGCCGCAGCGTTCGCCCAGGGAGTCCTCGAAGGGCTCCGCGATATCTCGGTCGTCGTCGATGGCGAGCAGACACGACTACTGGACGAAGTGGACTCGATCAGCGGCGTCTCGGGGGGAAGTTTTCCCGCCGCCTACTACGGACTGTTCGGCGATCGCGTCTTCGACGACTTCGAAACGCGATTCCTGAAGCAGAACGTGACGCGCGCGCTCGTCCTTCGCGGGCTGATCCCCTGGAACGCCCTCCGGTTGCTGACGCCGTACTATAGCCGCAGCGACCTCGCGAGCCGCTACTATCACGAGCACGTGTTCGACCGCGCCACCTTCGCGGATCTCGCCGAGGCCCATGGCCCCCGCATCTATATCAACGCGACCGATCTTCCTTCGGGAACCGAATTTCGATTCCACCAGGGCGCGTTCGACATCATCTGCTCGGATCTGAGCCCCTTCTGGATCGCATATGCCGTTGCCGCTTCCTCGGCCGTCCCGGTCCTGCTCTCACCCGTCACACTGCGGAACTACGCCGGTCAATGCGGCTTCGAGCCTCCCGCCTGGTTCGAAGAAGCGCTCGAGAACCGCCGGAGCAACCCACGCGGCTACGATGCTGCGCGCGCGATCACCCCTTTCCTCGATTCCCAGCGGTCGCACTACATCCATCTCGTCGACGGCGCCATCTCGGACAACCTGGGTCTGCGCCCCGGCCTCTCGCGACTGGCGGTAATCGGGAGCGCTGAGAAGGCGATGGAAGTCGCCGGCCTCGAACCCCCGGACCACATCGTCTACATCGTGGTCAACGCAGAGAACGAACCGGATCCTGCCATCAATCTCAGCGCCGTCGCGCCCTCGCTCACCGCATCGCTCAACCTCGTCACCGGTGCCCAGATCCGTCGCGCCAACTCGGACACCCTGCTCTTGGCAGAGACGGCGCTCCGCGAGTTCGGCGAGAACATCTCGACGCCAGAGCATCAGGTCGCGACGCACTTCGTGGAGGTGAGCTTCGACCTGATCGAGGACGACGACGAGCGCGCCTACTTCAAACGCCTGCCAACGAGCTTCGCCCTGGAAGACGAACAAGTCGACCGCCTGAGCGAAGCCGGGGGGGCGCTGCTCCTGGAGTCGCCGCAGTTTCGCGAATTCGTGGAGCTGCTCGAGTAGACGTCGAACCCGCCGCGAGACTCGACGGACTCCCGCTGTAGTGGCTCCTTGAAGGAGGGACGTCTATAGGCTCTAGATAGAGCCACATGTGGATCCGCAGAAGTCGCGTCGCACCCCTCGGGCAGCAGCTCTACGACGGCATTCGCCACGCCATACTCCGCGGCAGGTTACTCCCTGGCGCGCGGCTTCCCTCATCCAGGGAGCTCGCTACCCGTGAAGGGGTCGCCCGTAACACGGTGCTCCGGGTGTTCGAGCAGCTGCTCGAGGAGGGCTACCTGGTAGGCCGACACGGCGCGGGGACATTCGTCGCACCAGAACTCCCCGACGATCTCCTCGCGCTCGTCGGTTCATCCACACGCTCGGTGCCGACGCCCGGACGGCCACCACGCATGTCACGACGGGGACGGCAGCTGGCTGCGCTCACGCCCAGTTGGGCGCCGGAGCGCCCTCCGCTACCGTACGATTTCAGGTACGGCCGTCCCTCGCTTCCGGACTTCCCACTGCGGACGTGGCGACGACTGCTGGCGGAGTGCACCCGCGACACGAGCGGGAGCGATCTCGACTACGGCGAAGCAGCGGGCCATCCAGGATTGCGTGAGGCGATCGCCGGCTACCTCGCCCGCTCCCGGGCCGTCCGGTGCCGCCCCGAGCAAGTAGTCGTAGTCCACGGCTCGCAGCAAGCGCTCGCGCTCACGACCGACGTCCTGCTCGATCCGGGCGATCGTGTGCTGGTCGAGGAGCCAGGATACGCTGGGGCCACGGCGGCCTTCCGCGCGGCTGGCGTCCAGATCGTGGTCGGCCGTGTCGGAACGGAGGGGCTCGATCTCGGAACGGTCGATCGGCGGCGCCTGCGAGGCGTCCGACTCGTCTACGTGACACCGTCGCACCAGTTTCCAACCGGCGTCATCATGCCCCTCGCACAGCGCCTCAGCCTGTTGCGCTGGGCGGAGCGTACCGGCGCCTGGATCTTCGAGGACGACTACGACAGCGAGTTTCGCTTTCGCGCACCACCGGTCGAATCGCTGCAAGGGCTCGATCAGCACGGAACGGTCGTCTACGCGGGTACGTTCTCCAAGGTGCTATTTCCCGCCCTGCGCATCGGGTATCTGGTCTTGCCCGAACCGTTGGTGCACACCTTTACGAAGAGCAAGGCCCTCCATGACACCGGGACCGCGGGCCTCGAACAACGCGTGTTGGAACGTTTCATCCGCGCGGGCCACTTCGAGCGCCATCTCCGGCGGTCACGCGCACGGAACGCCGTCAGGCGCGCCGTCCTCCTCGATCAGCTCTCGCATCACTTCGGCGAGAACATTGAGATCTCGGGAGGCAACGCCGGACTGCACGTCATGCTACGACTCCCTGGACTGGCACCGGCCGTAGAGCCGATTCTGATCGAGCGCGCGGCAGCCGCCGGCGTCGGGATCTACTCGCCCGCCGCGTTCTACCAAGAGCCGACGCATCGAGACGCGGCAGCGCTCATGCTCGGTTACGCTTCGCTCTCGCCTGAGCGAATTCAGCGCGGGGTGGCGCGACTCGCGCAAGCAATCGGCGGACTGCTCGCAGCGAACGGCACCGTGACCCCGAGGAGATCCTCGAGGCCCGCCAGAACATCGTCGGGGCGTTCCTCCATCACAAAGTGATCCGCGCCCTCGACCGGGCGGAACTGAGCATTGGGAATACGCCGAGCCAGATCCCGCCCTGTCTCTGTGGTGCAGTAGCGGTCGGCGGTCGCCCAGATCACCATGGACGGACACGACACGCGTGCCATGACTTCCTCGAGCTCCGGCATCCGCCCCACACGGTATCCCGCATGGTAGATCTGGAGCCATTGGCGACCCTCCGGTGCCCGCAGCCAGTGCAGGTAGCGATCGAGAACTGCCCGATCGAAGCAGCCCTGTCGCACATGCGGACGACCGATGGCACGCGCGATGGCGTACCACGGAAGCGCGGCCACGAACGGCCGAAGGCGCGGACTGCGCGCCAGGGCACCGTGCACCCGAATCAGGAGCTGATAGATCGGACGAAAATCCAGATGCGCTCGGAAGTTGAGGAGGGCGAGGCGCATAACTCGCGTGGGCTCGGCGTCGACGTATCCGAGCCCGAGAAGCGCGCCGTAGTCATGCGCGAAGAGGTTGAATCGATCGAGTCCGATCGCATCGACCAGGCAGCGCAAGCGTTGGACCTCGTCGCGATAGGCGTAACTGAGCGCGGGATCGCGGTCCGACTCGCCCCACCCGGGAAGATCGGGCGCTACCACACGGTAGTGGCGCGCGAGCGTCGCGATCTGCCGACGCCACGCAAGATGCGACTGAAGATATCCGTGCAGGAGCAAGACAGTCTCGCCGCGACCGACATCGACGTAACGTACGGTGCCGCCGTCCACGACCACCTGCTGCAAGGTCCAGTCCCCCACCTCCGAGGCTACGGCACGCATCAAGCCGCACCGCCGGGAAGAAAGCCGCGGTAGCGCAGGTACGGGATCCACGCGGCCGGCCGCGCGACCGTCGCGAGGAAGAAGCGCAGCGAATCGAAATACGCCTCACGCTCGGCCACCGCCCCATCGCGGGCAAGAATGCGGTCGACAATACGAAGCTCGTAGGGCTTGCCGCCCAGCGTGAAACAAAGGCGCCAGGCGATCAGCACGGTCTCCCCAGACGCGGCCCAACTGTCGACGATGCCATGAAGATCGGGCAGCCAGTGCAGCAGCCGCGCGAACTCACGCCGCGCCGCCTCGCGACCGATCACGGGCGGTGTCACCGGCTGCGTGAGCTTCACGTCGGGCGCGAGCATGGCAACGAAGCGCTCGAGCTGTGGTCGCGCCCACGCCTCCGTAAAGCGGCGGACAAAGTCGATTGGATCTTCGCGACTCTCGAGCGGCGGTTCGACATGCGCGGTCTTCGGCATGGGCTTCCGCTACTACCGCTACTGGCCCTACACAAGGAGCCAGATCTAAGCATACGCAAGGTACCACTTTCTCGCGCACATCCATCCCAAGTGGTCCCCTTCCGAAGACGCAAAGTGGATCTTCCCAGGCCGGCGACGTGCAGGCTATGCGTCGCCTCATGGGCGCCACCGCCGGCATGGGCTCGTTCGCACCCATCAGCTTCTGGATGGACACGAACGCAACGAACGACAGGGTGGCGCCGACTCTTGCAGGAAGCTACGAGGTCGACGTCGCGATCGTCGGCGCTGGCTATACCGGCCTCTCGACGGCGTTGGCGCTCCGTGCCGACGGCCTGTCGGTCGCGCTCGTCGAACGCGACGTTGCGGGCGCGGGCGCGAGCGGGCGTAACTGCGGTCAGGTCGGTGCCGACATCGGCAAGAGTCTGCAGGCACTGCGCATGCAACTCGGGCGCGAACGCGCGCGGGAGGCCACCGCCGTATTGCGGGCCGCCATTTCGCACCTCGAGGAGGCTATCCACACCCACGGCATCGACTGCAGCTACCAGCAAACTGGAAACATCTTCGCGGGAGTGCATCCACGTCAAACGCGCTTCATCGAGCGGACGGCTCGCATCGCCGAGGAACTCCGCTTACCAGTCACGGTACTGTCGAGAAACGAACTGAGAGCACGGGGCATCCCCGAAGCGGTGGTGTGCGGCTACCAGGAACACCTCGGTGGCGCGCTCCATCCGGGACGCTACGCGCGTGGCCTCCGCCGTGCGGCACTGGCCGCAGGCGCACTCCTGTTCGAGCGAAGCCCGGTGCTCTCGATCGAGGACGGTGACCCGCTCATTCTGCGAACGCCACACGGTCGCCTTCGGTGCGGACGCTGTGTACTCGCGACCAACGCATACACGCCGAACCTCGGATGGATGCGTAGAATGATCCTGCCCGTCGCCGTCTCAGCTCTAGTCACCGAACCTCTCAATGACACGCAACGCGCCCGCCTTGGCTGGGAGGGACGCGAGCCGATCTATACGGCGCATCACGTACTGGAGAATCTCCGCTGGACCGACGACGGCCGGATTCTCGTCGGAACGAAGCGCGTGCGCACGGGCTTCGGCCGCGCGTTCGCCCCCGCAGACGACCCGAAGACCTTCCGCGCGCTCGAACGCGTGCTGCGCACGCGCTTTCCGGAGTTGCACGACGTCCCCGTCGTGCGTCGCTGGACGGGGCCCGTCGCTCTGACACCCGACTTCCTCCCCGTATTCGGCCGGACTGGACGCGCACGCAACGTGTTCTACGGCGGGGGTTATGGGGGCCACGGGATCAGCATGGCAAGCTACGCTGGTCGCATCATCGCCGACCTCATCGCCGGACGTGATCTCGGTCCCGCACGAGTACTTGTCGATCGCCACCTGCCACCACTGCCACCTGAGCCGCTCCGATGGCTCGTCGGCAACACGATCATCTCCACGCTGCAACGTCTAGACGATCGACTCGATCACGCTGCCCAACGCGAGCGGGTCCGCTGACCTCCGCCTTCGTTCTTCAGCCGCCCGATGGACCGCGCTACCCTCGCAGTGCGGCACGAGCCTGCTGCATGCCCTGGCCGAGCCATCCTGCAACCAGTCTTCGTTCGCGAGCCCGCGGGATGGGGGAACATTCAACCCCCTGCGTGAAGCGGTTGCGCGCACGACCGGACAGCGCGTAATGATCTCCACGTACAGTTGGCCCGTCCGACAACCGCAAGGAGAAGACGATGAAGATCCACGGTCTCCATCACAGCGCGTACCGTTGTCGCGATTCCGAAGAGACACGCGCGTTCTACGAAGATTTTCTGGGCCTGCCTCTCGCCGAGGCCGTCGCGATCGGCGGAACGAAGTCGGACGGGGGCGTCTTGCACACTTTCTTTCAAATGGAAGACGGCTCGTACATTGCCTTCTTCGAAGCACCGGACCTGCCGTTCGAGTTCAAGAAGCAGCGCGACTTCGATCTACACCTCGCCCTGGAGGCGTCAGAAGAGACCTCCCAACGCATCCGCGAGAAGGCGAGCACTGAGGGCCGAGAGGTCCGGGGACCGGTGGATCACGGTCTCGCGATCTCGGTCTACTTCCGCGATCCGAACGGCTATGTCGTCGAACTCGTCAACAAGACCCCCCGCCATGACGAGATGATGGATCCCGACAAGAACGGCGCGCGCGAGAAGCTCGCGCAGTGGCAGCGGGGCAAGGCCTAGCCGGCGCTGGCCACGACCCAGCCTGCCTTGTAAGGAAGGTGTCCTCCCGATGCACACCCGCGCACAAAATGGATTGTCGGTCGCGATCGTAGGCGGTGGCTTCGGCGGAATCGGCGCCGCGATCCGATTGCGGCAGGCCGGGATCGAAGACCTGGCGCTATTCGAGCGCAGCGACGGCGTCGGTGGGGTCTGGCACGCCAACAGCTATCCGGGAGCGGCCTGCGACGTGCCATCGCATCTCTATTCGTTCTCATTTGCGCCCGGCACTGAGTGGTCGCGGCGCTACGCGCCGCAAGCCGAGATCGAGCAGTACCTGAACGGCCTCGTCGACCGTTTCGAGCTCCGTTCGCGTTTGCGACTCAATACCGCCGTGACCAGTGCGAGGTTCGACGCCACCGCCGGGTCGTGGGCCGTCACGAGCAGCGACGGGCAGACCCGCAACTTCGATCTCCTGATCACGGCGTGCGGACAGCTCACGAATCCCGCCATTCCGAACATCGACGGACTCGACAGCTTCAAGGGTCCGACGTTTCACTCGGCGACGTGGGATCACGGGTGCGACCTGGACGGCAAGCGTGTCGCCGTGGTCGGAACCGGCGCAAGCGCGATCCAGTTCGTCCCCGAGGTGGCCAAACAGGCGCGACAGGTCTCGATCTACCAGCGCTCCGCACCGTGGATCCTTCCGAAGTTCGACCGCGCCTACGCGCAATGGGAACAGCGGCTGTTCCGCGCCGTCCCGGCCCGGGTCGCAGTGAGCCGAGGCGTGTTCTTCGCTGTGTTCGAAGCGCTGACCTACGGGTTCACGAACAAGCCGTGGGTGCTCAAGCCCATGGAGGCCCTGGCGAATCGCTACCGGCGCCGCGAGTTTGGGGACCGACCCGACTTGATCGAGAAGACCACGCCCGACTACCAGATCGGCTGCAAGCGCGTGTTGTTCACCAACAATTGGTACCCGACGCTCGCGCGCCCGAACGTGGAGCTCATCAACGGAGGTGTTCCGCGCATTACCGAGCAGGGCGTTGTCGGATCGGACGGAATCGAGCGCGAGGCCGACGTGATCATCTGGGGAACGGGCTTTCATTCCTTCGACTTCGTCGCGCCCATGGAGATCTACGGCACCGACGGGCGCGAACTCGCCGAGGTGTGGGGAGAGACGCCCGAAGCGTACCTGGGAACCACGGTTTCGGGATTCCCGAACATGTTCGTGCTGTACGGCCCGAACACGAACCACGGCTCCGGGTCCGTCCCCTACCTGCACGAGTGCCAATTCAACTACATCGTCGACGCGATCAAACGACTACGCGATGGCGGCTATCGGTACCTCGACCTCGACGCCGCCGTACAGAAACGCTGGCGCATCGAGATCGACACCCGCAGCGCCGACACCGCATGGACACGCGGCGGTTGCACCAACTGGTACATCAACAAGAACGGCGTGAACACGAACAACTGGCCAGGCCCGTGGTTGGAGTACAAGCGCCGCACGCAAGCAATCGAACCGAGCGAGTATCGATTCGTGGCGTGAGGCCGGGAGTCCCCCGACCCCCTGAGGCTCAGCGTCGCGATCATCTCTCAAATGGTGTAGCCACACCTCGATGCGCGCACAGCACGCTTTTCTAGGCATCGTCCTCGCGGCGCTCGTAGGGCCGGGAGCCCTCGGTGCAGCTGGGCCCGGCGACCCTTCGACGGAGAACTACGTCATGGGCCTCGACGAGACCCGGGCGCCCGCACACCACGAACGCTTCGAGATGGTGCAGTACATGCCGGACCCCTACGAACGCTTCAATCGGGGAAGTCTGGCGGTCACGAAGTTCGCGGTGGACTGGGTCGTGATGCCGATCGCCCGAGGCTGGCGCTTCGTCGCGCCCGAGCCCCTGCGACAGCTCCTCGACAACTTCGCGCACAACATCGCGTTCCCCGTACGTCTCGTCAGCTTGTGGCTCCAGGGCGCGGTGGGCGACTCGGCAAGCGAGACCGGCCGTTTTCTCATCAACACGACCATCGGACTCGCCGGCCTGTTCGACCCCGCCACCGACTTCGCCATCCCCGCGTATCAGGAAGACATCGGTACGGCCTTCGCGAGCTGGGGTTTCGGCCCCGGATTCTACGTGGTCCTCCCCGTCCTGGGCCCCTCCAGTGCACGGGACGGCATGGGACTTCCCTTCGAGACGCTCCTCACCCCGACCACCTACGTTCCGGGAGCCGGGCTCGCGCTCACGATGAACAGCGCAAGCTTTCGTATCGACGAGTACGAAATGCTCGCGGAAAGCGAGGCGGATCTCTACCTCGCGCTTCGAGGCCTCTGGTCGGTGCAACGTCAGATCGAAGTCGAACGGTTCGAGATCTCCCCCGACGCTTTCTCACGCGGCGATCCCGAGCCGTCACTCGGCGTGCTCGCGATTACGCTGCACGACCCGACCTTCCCCTCGCGCATGCGGGAACCAACCGTCACGACAGCCGCGACCGGCGGCACGCTCCCCTATTCGCTGTGGCTACAAGACGACCCGGCACCGATCATCTATCTCCTGCCCGGGATCGGGGCCCACCGGAACTCCACCATTCCCGTCGCCCTTGCCGAACGCGCGTTCCAGCGCGGCTATTCGGTAGCAACCATCAGCAGTCCGTTTCATCCCGAGTTCTTGTCGAACGCGCTCTCGGCCAGCTATCCGGGCTACACGCCGAGCGA
The DNA here is from genome assembly GCA_029262315.1 of Deltaproteobacteria bacterium. Taxonomy (GTDB): domain Bacteria; phylum Desulfobacterota; class Binatia; order UTPRO1; family UTPRO1; genus JAJCZP01. The sequence goes on from JAJCZP010000073.1 coordinate 12,963, forward strand.
CGCCAAGGATCTGTACGGGGCACTCGCGGCCGTCCATCGAGACCTGGAAGACCGTCATCCAGGTCGGGTCACCCAGGCGCACCTGCTTGGCTACTCGCTCGGCGGAATCCAGGCGATCTTCATCGCCGGGGGCGAGGAAGCGCGTAGCCCGGACGCACTACGCTTCGAACGTTACGTCGCCATCAATCCGCCCGTCGATCTTCGCCACGCCGCCGAGAGTTTCGACCGATACTTCGACGCGCCGCTGGCATGGCCCGCGGAAGAACGCGATCGCCGAGTGCAAGAAGTCGCAATGAAGGCGTTCCTCGTCGCCATGGAGGGCTTACCCGAGGGCACGCCGCTCCCCTTCGATCGGACGGAATCCGAGTTTCTCGTCGGCTTCGCGGGTCGCGTCTCGATGACAACCACCCTGGCCGCACTCGAACGGCGGGGTGTCCCGACGCTGGAGATTCACGCGACCGATGGGGGCGGCGTACTGGCCGACGAAGTCAATCAGGGATCGCTCCGCCGCTACGCCGACGAGCTGGTTCTCCCGTACTTTCTCGAGCAAACCGGGCAGGACGGTGATCCGGCGGCCATCGTCCACGCCGCCGGCTTGCGCGCCCAAGAACACACCGTACGCGTCAACGCGCGGGTGCGGATCGTCACCAACGCCGACGACTTCATTCTCGACGCGGGCGGACTCGCATGGCTCCGGGAAACGGCCGGCGAGCGCCTGCACGTGTTCCCGACGGGCGGACACCTCGGCAACCTCAACGTACCCGAGGTACAGGCGAAGATTTTCGACGCGTTCACCGACTGACGGCGCGCCGCCAAACATCACCCGTCGAACCGATGCCGAGAGGGACAGGCGACCGGCCACCGACTTGCTGCGCGCAAGATCGGCGTCCGGTCGCTCGTGGTTGCCGCGTCAGCGCGTATGGCAGACGCCAAAGAGGACGAAAGCCAGGTCGTCGCCCGCGATGGCCGCCGAGATGTCGCCCGTGCCTCCATCGATGACGATGCTCCAGCCACGACCGTTCTCGACGCCCTGAATGACCGTCTGACCATCGAGCTTTTCGATGTTCTGAATCTTTGTACTTTCTCCTTTGTCGCGACCTTCGACGATGCCGCTCAGCTTCTTCCCCTTGAAGTCGATAGTAATGAACTTCGGAAGGTTCAGCGCCTCGACTTCGGTACGCTCGCACTCCCCCGCGCCTTCGCACTGAATCGCGTCGGTCGCGGCACACGTCAGACTCTTCGAGCCGTCGAAGTCCGCGGCCTGGGGGGCGTGCGGCGCGGCGAGTCCCACGCAGCATGCAACGAGGAAGACCATGATCCCGTGCGTTGCGATTGTTCTCTGAGCGATCATCATCGGACCGTGTACCCCTTTCCTTCGAGGCAGGCGGTGAGGGCCCGCTGATAGCCGGCGCGCTGCGCATCCTGGTCGGCCTGCCAATTCTTCCGATCCTGCGCGTGACGCTGCTGCTGGTTCGATCGGCGCGCGCCGCCGATGAGGCCGCCGCCTACTGCTCCCATGGCAGCTCCCTTGCCGGCGTTGCCGGCGATCGCCCCAACGGCCGCTCCGCCCGCGGCACCCATTGCTCCACCACGCACGACCCCGCCCTGTCGCGCCTCGCGCGCCGGCGGCGGGGTCGTGCTGGCTGTGGTTGGGTCGAAGCCGGACTGATTTGTCGCCCAGACATGGCACTCGCCGCGATCTTTGTCCTGCTGCGCCTGGTCTTGGTCGTTCTGTGGAAAGATGAAGAGCTCCTGCGCCGCCGCCGGGCCGACGACCATCGCGCACGCAGCCAAGACGCTACAAACAAATACTGTACGTTTCATGGGCTTCCTCCTGTCGCGGGATATAGAGCAATCGCCCCGAAGTTCAACACGCGACTCCCCGCGTCGATTCGGAGTCGCGCGTGGACGACCGGGGCCCACGGCGATGTCCGTCGAACCCAACGCGCTCCGGCTCAAACGGTCGGCGCGGAGCGCGCCTGGCGGGTGCAGGCACGCCGCAGGGTAGCCGACGGCAGCTCGCCGAAGTGCCGGCGGTAGTCAGCGGCGAACTGGCCCATGTGCCAGAAGCCCCACGCGTTCGCGACGTCGGCGACCCTGACGACAATCGGGCTCACTCGAAGTTCGCGCCTCACGGCATTCAGCCGGATGGCCTGCAGATAGGCTTTCGGCGTAATCCCGAAGTATTCGACGAACGCGTATTGTAGCGTGCGCTCGCTCACCTCGGCGGCGCGGACGACGGCGCTGAGCGGTGGCGCCTGGTCGGCGAACTCCTGGATGAACTCGATCGCCCGTCGACGCGCGCGGGCGCGAACCCACGCCGGTGCCTGCTCGCGATCGGGATGCGAGCTTGCCACGGCAGCCGCCAGCCGTTCGGGAATCCTCGCGCACGTTTCACGTAATAGTCGACCCATCGCCGGGGTCTGGAGGTGCGTGCTCGCGTGCCTGATCTCGAAGAGATCTCGTCTGAGTTGTCGAAGGATGTCGTCCGGGCAAACGATGGCGCTGGAATCCGGGCCCAGGACCTCGTCAGGTGGCGGAACACCCATGGAAGTCGCCACTTCTCCAAGCCGCTCGTTCGAGATCGAGATGACGTATGTGTCGAAGCCGGGACGGGAAAGTGCGGTAAACTCGGCATCGGCTCCAAAGCTCAAAAGCGAGGACGACGTGCCCCTGTAGCCGCACCAGCGCGGCACGACGTCAGCATCATTGAGAATCGCGAAGGTGCGCACGCCCTCGGGGGGGGTACCCACCTGATCGATCAGGCGGTTGAACCGCGCGTTGATGACACTCACCGGGACCGCGTCGATATGGAGCAGTTCGGCGGCTAGTTTTCCACGATCGAGCTGGCGAAAATCCGCGGTCCAGCCAGGTGCCGCCGCGGTGAATGCGTCGATATCGTCTGGGCACACGTGGAGGACACGGGGTACGAGACGCTCAGTTGAGTTGGAACCCCTCCGCACGGAGGATCTTCCTTCGCCCGCTCCCATCGATGCGGATTTTTGATGTGGTCGGTCCATGCCGTTCGCATAACATTGCCGGCAATGTCCCGAGTTGCAATCAAAAAAGCGAGCCAAGAAAGCCGACCGCGAATGGGCCGCCCTCCGGGAAACATACGCGACATCAGGAGAAATCGCGTCGTGACCTTCGTGACCGACGCCGACCTGCGGATCCTCGATCGGCTTGCAAGCCGGAAGGGATCGACGCTCTCCGCGGTCGTTTACGACGCTCTCGCCGCCGCCTTACAGTTTCCACATCGAAGCGCCCCTAAGCGATAGGGCGCTGATAACAAAAGGGGAAATCATGAGCACTTCGAGACTCTGGAGCATCGCGACGCTGGCTTGCGTCCTGACGCTCGCTGCGACAGCACGTCCAGATGCGCAGGAAATCATCCACGACGCCGAGTACTACGTGCTCCAGGCACAGTACGAAACGCAGTGGGCGGAACAAGACAAGCAGATGCAGGCGAAGTTGAAGGCATTGCGGGACAAGCACGGCGCGCCGCCGAACATCATCCATATCATGTGGGACGATACGGCGGTCGGCGAGATCGGCATACCGCACATTCAGAAGATGCGTGGGTGGGAAACGCCGAACATGAACGAGTTCGCGGCGGAGGGCATCTTCTTCACGCGCATGTACACCGAGCCGTCCTGCACCCCGAGTCGCGCCGCAGCCTTGACAGGCCGCCACGCGGTCCGGAACGGCATGTACAACGTCGGCTTCCCACATGAGTACGGGGGTCTGGCGGCCGAAGAGGTAACCATGGCCGAAGTGCTGGGCCCGGCGGGCTATGCAACAGCTTTCTACGGCAAGTCGCATCTCGGCGACATCGAGGCGAGCTACATGACGAACCAGGGTTTCGATGAAGCGCTCTGGACGCCGTACAACCAGGTGCCCAGCATGTACACACCGGAGCTGGAACGCGCGGGCGCCATTCGCCCTGGCAGCCTCCACCCGGAGATCCTTCCGAAGGATCCGTACGACATCGACAAGGGCTGGCGTCCGAAGGGGTACGTCTGGGCGCTCGAGGGTGAGAAGGGCGGTCCCGTCCGCGAGTTTGGGACGCCGCCGAACCTCGAGGACTACATCAGGATCGAGGCCGAGTGTCAGACACGGATGTCGAAGTTCATGAAGAAGAACGTCGACGCCAAGAAACCCTTCTACGTCGCCTACTGGCCCCAGATGACACCGTTTACCGGTTTTCCAGAAAAGATCACCGTGTCGGCGGGCATGTTGCAGGAAGCGTTGGCCCGCTTCGACGTCTATGTCGGGGAGTTGCAGAAGGAGCTGAAGGCCCTCGGGATCGAAGAGAACACGCTCGTGATCCTGATGGCCGACAACGGGCCGATGACGCACAACGGCCCTCCCGGAATGGTGGAGACCCTCTATCGAGGTGGCAAAGGCGACTTTCTCGAAGGCGGTGTGCGCGTCACGGCGCTAGCCCGCTGGCCCGGTGTCATCGGGGAAGGTCAGATCGTCGGGGACATCGTCCACGAGACCGATCTGTTCACGACGTTCGCCAATCTCGGACAGGCGAAGCAGCACATTCCGACGGACCGCATCGTCGACGGCATCGACCAAACCGCGCTCTTTCTGGAGGGAGACGGGCAAAGCCGGCGTGACTACGTCTTCATCTACACCGGCAACCAACTCGCCGCGACGGTGAAAGGCCGCTACAAGCGCGACTGGCGCAACGCCACGCCCGGACTCAGCGGCGCGGAGTTCTATGACCTCTACAACGACCCTCGGGAGGTCTATCCGTTCATGCTGCAGCTCTTCCCTACCAAACCGATGTTCACCATCATGAAAACGCGCCATCTGATGTTCAAAAAGGCCTATCCCGACAAGGGGCAGGGACGCGACTTCCCGTTCAAGAACGTCGAGAACGCTCGGCCCGAGACGATCGCCGCCTCGAAGCCGCGCATCAACCCCGCGAAGCTGCCGTTCGATCCGCGTGAGGCCATCATGCAGGTACCCGAGTGGGACAATCTCGACGTCGGCTGGGGCGCACCGTAGTTGCGCCGGATACGTCCGGGTATGAGGGGAGCGGGGATCGCGGCGGTCGCAATCGCGCTGCTTGCGATGCCCGCCCCGCCGAGCTTGGCGGATCAGGAAGAGGATCTTGCGAAGAAGACGCAGAATCCGGTGAGCGACCTGATCAGCGTCCCCTTCGAGAACAACTTCAACTTCGGTGCCGGCGAGAGGGATCGGACCCAGTACGTCCTCAACATCCAGCCAGTCGTGCCCGTGCACCTGACGCACGACTGGCTGCTGATCAATCGCACGATCATGCCGCTGGTGTACCAGCCCGCTGGCGTCGGCGGCAGCAACGGTGAGTTCGGACTCTCCGACATCAACCACACAGCGTGGCTGTCCCCGCAAAACGACAGTCCGATCTTGTGGGGACTCGGCCCGGTCGTCTCGTTGCCGACGGCCGTGAACGACCGCCTCGGGCCGAGCAAGCTGAGCGTCGGACCGTCGTTCGTGCTGGTGACGACGCCCGGCGACTTCGTCGCGGGTTTTCTCGTCAACAACGTCTGGTCGGTGGCGGGCGACTCGGACACACCGAACGTTAACGCATTCACGCTGCAGTACTTCATCAACTACAACCTCGCCGACGGCTGGTACCTGAACACTGGTCCCGTCCTGACCGCCAACTGGAACGCCAAGAGCGGCGACCAATGGACGATTCCCGTCGGCGCCGGCATCGGAAAGATCCATCGATTCGGCCAGCTCCCACTGAACCTACGCCTGGCGGCGTTCAGCAACGTAGAACGACCGTCCGGCGCAGCCGACTGGTCGCTGCAGTTTCGCATTCAATTCCTGTTTCCCAAGGGCAGCCGCGCCACCGACGAGTCGGCTGCCGCCCAGGAAGAGTGAGGCAATGGTTCAATCTCGGCGCCCCCGAAGAACGACGTCAGGTCAGCGACATCGAAGCTGCGGAGGACAAGCACCGACATCCCACGAGAAGACCAAGCCCGCTGGTACCGCAGCTGCGGCTACCGACGATCGTAGGCGCAGTGGCCACCGACCTGATACGGCGGGATTGGGGCCCCTCGTGATGATTCAGGTTCGCGAGGCGACCCCTGCCGCAGACGCCTTAGTGAAGCTCACAGCCCGCGCTCGGTTGACTCATCGCCTGCTCGGGGCGACACTCCTTCACACCGTCCCCGATCCCCGGAGCGCCCGATGCCTGATCTGTGGTCCCCTCTTGTTCGCCCCCATCTGAGTTCCTCCTCTTGGTCGCTCGGCCGCACCGCGATTCTCGCCGTGGCCCTCGCCCTCCTCATCGCACCCCGTGCTGCGACCGGCGCCGAGCCTCCAAGTGAAGCCGATCAGACACTCTCGTGCCAGCTGGTCCTCAAGCGTGCCGGCGAACGAATCGTCTCGACCCATCTCAAGAGCACGCGAGCGTGCCTGGCGGCATGGGATCGGTGCGACGCCGTAGGCAGAGACACGCCGCGGTGCTTCGCGCGTGCGACGCGTACGTGCGAACGGGCGCGCAGACGCATCACCCGTGAGCGAGCGCGCCGACAGCGCACCATCGTCACCGCCTGTGACACGGTTGCCGACGCCGCCCTGCGTGACAACCGCGGCCTGGGATTCGACATGCTCGTCGACACCTGTCGCGAGCGCTACGACATCACGGTTGCTGATGCCGAGGGCATTGGCGTCTGCCTCACTGCCCAGCACACGTGCGACGCGCGAGCCATTCTCGACGCCACACGTTCCCTTGCCTCTCCGGCAGCCACGAGCGTGGCGCGAAATCTTCTGGACACCGGATGCCCGATCCCGCGGAACGAGCCCGTCACCGGCATCGGGCCGCCCCTCGCCCCCAAGTGCGCGCGAGATCTCGAGCGACTCGTAGCCGACACGCTGCTCAAAAGACTGCGCGGGCTGCAAGGGTGCGGCACGCGGTTCCACCGGTGTCGTCTTGCCTCACCGGACGACCCGGCGTGCGAAGCCCGAGCCGCGGCTCACTGCGGCGCGGCGCTCGAACGCATCACCCGACGCTCGGACGCAAAGCGGGACGCGCTCCTCGCCCGCTGCGGCACCGCTACCGAGAACGCCGCGGCTATCACGTGCGATGAGGGTACCGATGCGACGGTCGGCAACGCAGCGGTCTGCCTCCTCGAGCGTGCGGCATGCGCGGCCTCCGAGCTTCTCCAGTTTGAAACGCCGCGCGGACACGCGCTCACCGCGGCCGCCGTTGAAAGCGTCCGGGTCGCAGGCTGCGATCTCGTGCTTCCGACGATCCGTCCGACGCCCCCGGCGGATTTGCCAAACGAGTTCGAAGGCGTCGTAGACGCCCCGACGGCGACCACCACGCCCGCGATCGCGCCTCCCGCCACGCCCACAATCGCGACCAGCCCGCAGACGCTCAGCACGCCGACCAGCGAGCCGACGATCACGCCCACCCCGAGCCCCACCCCGACGACGACGATCGACGCCTGTCTCGGCTACGCACTCGCTATCGATCCAAAGAACCCGAGCACTCTGTATACCTCCGTCCGCGGGCGTGGCGTCTTCAAGAACACGACCGCGGGGCGAGCCCCGTGGATTCCGCTCGGGCTCACGAACGTCGTCGTGAACGCGTTTGCCATCAACCCGATCTCCCCGACCACACTCTTCGCCGCTACCGAAGGCGCGGGGGTGCTGCGGAGCATCACGGGCGGAACCCGCTGGGAGACGACGGGACTCTTCGCGATCACGAATGCCGATCGCGTGCGCGCCCTGATCCTCGAACCGACCGCCCCCGACGTCGTGTACGCCGGCACCCACGGCGCGGGCATCGTCCGCAGCACGACGAGCGGTGCCTCCTGGCAGGTCACGGCTCTGTTCTCGTTCCCCGGCGGCAAGTTCGTCCGGAGTCTTGCCTTCGGCCCGGGGGCGACAACCGTGGTTGCGGGCGTCGCAGACGGCGGCACGTACCGATCGCGCAGCCGTGGGAACTCCTGGGAGTTCACATCACTGGCGACCCTGCCCGGTGGCCGCGCCGTACTCTCGCTGGCAAGCAACCCACGAACTGGCAACGTCGTCTACGCCGGCGCCGAGAATGGCGACCTCTTCCGGTCAGTCGACGATGGCAATGCCTGGTCGGCGACCAACTTCAAGGCCTTTGGGAACGGGCAGCCGCGCGCGCTCGCCGTCGTTCCAAACGAAGCGGCGATCGTGTACGCGTCCCGCGACGGTGACGTCGAGCGAAGCGTAAACCGTGGTGGGACCTGGCAGACGACCTCGTTCGCGGCACGCGCCGGCACCACACTGGTGTGCGCGCTGGCCGTGGCCCGCGATGACGTTCAGACCCTCTACGCCGCCACGAACAGCGGGCGCGTATTCTCGTCGTCGGACCGGGGGGCGACGTGGCGTGACATAAGCGCTGGGCTGTAGCCCAGGCCCGAGCGGCGGGCCTCCTACTTCTTCTCCGGCGGGTAGATGACCTTCCAGTCCTGCTTCATGTCCACGACTGTCCAGCCTTTCGCCCGCGCTTCGTCGAGCCCCTTGTCGAAACGCCCAATGCTGGACTCGCGATCGTAGGCCCATTCGCGTTCGGCATCGGTGTGGCGGACGTAGAGCGCGAATCGCGGCCCCTCTCCGGCGGTCGTCCATTGCAGCATCTGCAGGTCGCCATCGGAATTGCCAAACGCGGCGATGGGACGACGGCCGATATGCTGGTTGATAGCCACCGGCTTGCCTTCCTTGTCGTCAAGGAAATTGAGTTCGGGCAGGCGGACCAGAACCGGCTTGCCGTCGTTGACCTCCAACTTCGTCTTGATGCTACTGCCGATGACCTGCTCGGGGGGAATGCCATAGACCCGCTCTGTCCACGGGCGCATGAACTCGATGCCGCCACCGGACGCGATGAAGGTCTTGAAGCCGTTCGCTCGCAAATAGGCGAGGACCTCGAGCATGGGTTGATAGACCATCTCCGTAAAGGGCCGCTTGGTCGTGGGATGTTTCGCGGTAGCAAGCCACTCCTTCACGACCTGCTCGAACTCCGCCGTCGTCATGCCGGCGTGGGTCGCCATGACGATCTCGAGAATGGCCCGGTCGCCGCCCGCCAGCGCGGCCTGCACGTCACCCTCGAGCAGTGAGGCGAACGGTTCCTTGTCTTTCCACTCCGGATGCTGCGGCGCCAGCCGCTTCACGCGATCGAGCGCGAAGAGCAGCTGGAAATACAGCGGCTGCTCGGCCCAGAGCGTACCGTCGTTGTCGAACGTGGCGATACGCTCCGCAGGCGACACGAATTCGGAAGAACCTTCTTTCGTGACCCGGGTCACGAACGCGATGATCGACTGCTTGGCCTCGCCATCGTTCCAGGATGGAAGGGGGTCAGCGGCCTGAGCTGTCGCCAGGCTACCGAATGCCAGGGCAAAAACGAGCGCGAACATCGCGATCACGCGTCTCTTCATCTGGTGTCTCCTCCGGACCGTAGGAATTAGAACCAGCCAACTACTACTGGACAGTTCAGTATAACTCCACGAGCGCCCTTCCAACCGATCAGCATGGCGCCTCGATGATCCTCTGGCGCGGTAGCGCGATGCGCTTTCCTCGGCTAGGCAACAGACATGACCGCACTGCTGATACGGGGCGCCACAGTATGGGCGGGGACCGCGCCCCTGCCGGCCGCCGGATGGTTGACCGTGCGCGGGGGGCGCATCGACGCCATCGGCGGCATCGACACGCCGGAGCCCAACGCCGACGAAATCCACGACGCCACCGGCGCCCACATCCTGCCGAGCTTCGTCGACTGCCACACACACCTGTCCACGAGCGCATGGTTGCCGGTGGCGGGCGACGCGAGCACCTGGCGATGCCGCGAGGATGCCCTCCGCGCGGTCGAGGCAGCGGCCAACAGTCACGAGCGAGGCTGGCTGCTCTTCATGAACATGGACTATTCGGACTGGTCCGGCCGCAAGCCACCCACCGCCAGCGAACTCGAAGCCGCCTCCGGCGGCCGACCCGTCTTCCTCGTCGACATCTCCCTGCACCGAGCGATCGTGTCGGAGTCGGCGCTTCGGCGTTGCGACATCACGAGCGGACGAGGAATCCACGGCGATGTCACCTGCAGCCGTCGCGGGACACCCACCGGAGAGCTGTGGGAAGGCGCCTTCGCCCGGGCACTGCGCATCGCGCTCGAGGAGATCACGCGCGACCTCGAACCCGGCGGTCTCGTCGCACTGCTCGAGCGCGAGGCGCGACGACACCTGTCGTACGGAATCACCGACGCCCACGATCCATGTATTCCGGCCTCGCTCCGCGCATCGATGGTCGCGTTGTGCGCTGCGACGCCGCTCCGCGTTTCGTGGTCGGTCGTCTCGGCGGCGGGAATCCTCGAGGCCCCCGAGCTCGAAGACCTCGCCGACAACTACGGCGCCGGTCCCGCGAGCGCCAAATTCTTCCTCGACGGCGCCGCCCGTTGCGCCATGTGCCTCGAGCCGGCGGCGGCGCTCGCCTTGAGTCGTCGCGCGCTCTGGCTTGCGCTGCGCCGTGTCAGCCTCGACCCGCTGCGCGACCTGTTTGCCGCCCGCTCGGCGTATACCGCTGGCGAGATTTGCTCGGACTACCGTCGGATGACGGAGCCCGATCTACGGCGCCGCCTCGACGCGTTCCGCGAGCGCGGTCTCCGGCTGAAGATCCACGCGATCGGAAATCTCGCCGCCCGCCAGGCTGCGACTGCGCTCACCGGACTCGGCAGCCCGGCGCAGGCTACGCTCGAGCACCTCCTGTTCGTTCGCGACGCCGAGATTGAAGCGGTGGCACGCACGGGCGCCTCGGTATCGATACAGCCCGGCTTCCTCCCCCACTACGGCCCGTCCCTACTCGATCGGGGCCTCCCGCACGCCATGCATACCGTGCCCGCCCGCTCGCTGCTCGACGCCGAGATTCCGCTATCGATCAGCTCCGACAACCCATGCGGGCCGCTCGACCCCCTGCACAACCTGCGCGCCGCCGTCGAGCGACGTCTCGACGACGGGCGCACGCTCGACGAGGGCGAGGCACTCACCCGCGAGCAGGCCGTCCGCGCCGCAACGGTCGACGCAATGATCGGAATCACGGGAGCGCCGAAACCCGGTCTGGTCGCGGGAGCGCCCGCCGACTTCGTCGTGTGCTCGGGAGATCCCTTCGACCACCGCACCACCGTCGAGAGCACCTGGATCGCGGGTCGTCGTGCGGGCTTCGGGAGGTATCATGAGTGACGAGATCCTTTTCGACCTCGATCAAGGCATCGGTCTGATCACCTTCAACCGTCCCGACGCTCTCAACACCTTCACGGGCGCGATGGTGGACGGCCTCGGCGAACTCTACGGTCGTTGCGACGAAGACGACGCAGTCAAGGTCGTCGTGCTCACGGGAAGCGGCAAGGCATTCTGCGCCGGTGCCGATCTCAGCGGCGCGGGTGATACCTTCCAGACCGGCGACAAGCTGGACTTCAGCTCCTGCCCCCTCAGCGTTCAGGCATGGGACGTTCGCAAGCCAATCATTGCCGCCGTGAACGGCCATGCGATCGGCGTGGGCCTCAGTATAGCCGCACAATGCGACATCCGCGTTCTCGCCGAGGAGGGCAAATACGGCTTCCTGCAGAACCGCCGCGGTGTGGTGGCGGACTTCGCCATCGGCCATGTACTGCCGCGTCTGATTGGCTTCGAGCGGGCTTTCGAGATGATCGTGCGGGCGCCGCGCATGAGCGGGACGGAAGCAGGCGAGTGGGGCTTGGCCAGCCGCGTAGTACCGGCCGCCCTGGTGCTCGACACCGCGATGGAGATCGCCCGCGACATGGTGACGAACTGCTCACCGCTGGTCATGGGCATCCACAAGAGATTGATGTGGCGCGGGCACGACATGTCGCGCGAGGAGTTCATAGAGCTGGAAACCCGCCTGCTCCACCACACCATCAACGCACCGGACGCGGTCGAGGGCGGCATGGCCTATTTCGAGCGCAGGCCACCGCAGTGGAAATCCCGCGTCACAAAGGACTGGCCGGAGGACTTCTAGGCCGCGCGGGCTGGCCTTTCGCCAAGCCCCCCTCGGCACGCGTTCATCCCATCATCGTTGCCGCGGAGTCGATCGTCTCCGTACCGTACTAAGAGGGACCGCCATGCTGCCCATCCGCCGCCACTCCCCCCTCGCGCCCTAGTCCGCCTTCCCGTTGAACTGCGTCAGGTCGTTCTTCTTGACTCCCACCGCGGAGAACGTCGACTCCCAGCACGGCCCGTGCGCTGACTGTAGCTGGACGCGAACCGGCAGGTCGAGCGGCAGTGCGGGCAGAGA